>JAUMXM010000022.1:0-28270 GCA_030529085.1 Rikenellaceae bacterium
GAGCAAGAGCTATTAGAACACGATAGGTGATACAATATTCTGCAACACCGCCACCACCGACCACGCGGCAATCTCGGGGGTTGCGCTGTAGATATCGACAACGGCGTGTACCTGCTCGTTGCGGATCTCGACACGCTGCGTATCTCCCACAAAGTCGGGCTTGCAGTGCATCGTGACCTGCATCTGCTCGGGACCTACCGAGGCACGCGAGGCGGCCACCGTCACATTGACACGGGTCGGGAACTGGGCAATAGCCTCGGTGGCAGTACCCTGAAATACGGTGCGCTCCTCCTCCCACAGCTTCTCGTCATAGACCGACGTGCCACGCAGACCGCGAGGACCCTTCTGGTTGAAGAAACGGGCCTCGGCACCCCCCATTAGGGTCGCCGTGCGGAGGACATCGAAACCACCCGTTGCACCCGATGCGATATAGACACGTGCACGATTCTCGGCCGCCGTGCGGCGAATCGTGGCGTAGAACTCATCGTCGGCAAAGGCACCGATCGAGAGGATCACCATCGAGCAACCGGCGCGCAGGGTCTTCTCGCCAATCTCGCGCATACATTGGGGCGAGGCAGCCTCGGCCACAATATCGGGCTCGAGCGCCAGCAGCTCGTCGTACTCGCGGCAGGGCTGGCAGGCCACACCCGCCTCGGCCATCGTCATCGCCAAACGCTCGGCACTTGCAAAGGTGCGCGAATAGCACCCCACCAACTCATATTCGGGCAGGTAACCCTTGGCCACCGCCTCGGCGATGATCGTACCCAGACGACCACAGCCCACAATTCCCAATCGCAGTTTCATAGGCGCAAAGATAGGAAAAAAGCATCGGGTGGACAAATCGGAAGGCGATGGTTTGGATTTTCGGGGCACAAACACTATCTTTGTTCTATGGGCAATCTGTTCAACAAAAGGGAGATAGCGGGTGCCATCATCTTCTTGATGGTGGCCCTCATTGTCATTCTTTTGGCCCGTATGGCCGAGCAGCGCGAAGATCCTCGCGCTGCGGAAGCAGTCGAAATCCTGGAGGCCGAAGCGGTGGTCGAACGTGCGGATACAACCCACCACCTGCGCCCCTTTGACCCCAATACGGTCGACTACGAGACCCTGCGCGCACTCGGTATGAGTCGCCAGGAGGCGGTCTCGCTCCTCAAATTCCGCGCCTCGGGCAAGATCTTCCGCATCGCCGAGGATGTCGCCCTCTGCTACGGAATCAGCGACTCGGCCTACCGCGTATTGGCACCCTATATTAATATAGGTGAGGAGTTCCGCATCAAACCCCGTGTCTACTACGAATTCAAGCCCCGTGAAAGGAAGCGTGACACGGTGGTCTATCTCACCCCGAGCCCCTTCCTGATCGACACCGTGACTGCAGCCTACCTGCAGGCCATCGGAGCCTTCACACGTCGTCAGGCCGAGGCCTTCCTGCGCTGGCGCGACCGCTCGGGATTCTACGACATGGAGGAGGTGCGCCGCTGCTATGTGGTCGACGACTCGGTGGCTACCGCCCTCGAGCGCTATATCCTCTTCCCCGAACGCCCCACAGAGGAGCCCGAAGAGGAGTTCGTGGGGATCAATTCGGCTGACTCGGCAACGCTGGTCGGCATCTACGGCATCGGCCCCTATACGGCTCACAACATCCTGATCTACCGCGCAAGACTCGGTGGATTTGTCCGCGTGGAGCAACTTCGGGAGGTAAAAGGGCTTCTGGAGAAAAATTATGCGAAAATTTTGCCACAAATTTATTGCGATAGCTGTGAAATTAAAAAAATTGATATTAACTTTGCAACCCCAAGCGAGCTCTTGGTACACCCCTACCTGGGCCCCAAGCTCGTGAGGCAGATTATTAAACACAGAAGATTGAAAGGAGGTTGGACCTGTATTGAGGAGTTAGTCAACGAGCACATATTGACCGAGGAGGAGGCCGAGAGGCTTCGCCCCTATGCGCTTTTTGTTCCTCAAGCAGACAAAACCGAGTAGCAAACCTTTCACAAACAGCAACGAACGAGGGGGAGCGTTCGTAAAAAGGACCCCGACACGACAAAACGATTTAACAAAACAAAAAAAAGAATACAACTATGATTATTACCACGGTAAAGGAGGGCGAGAACATCGAGCGCGCCCTGAAGAAGTTTAAGCGTAAGTATGAGCGCACGGGCGTTCTGAAGGAGCTGCGTCGTCGTCAGTTCTTCAACAAGCCTTCGATGGTGAAGCGTGCCGACAAGATGCGTGCCATCTACGTACAGCACACCTACCACCTGGACGACTAATAAAAAATGCCCCGAGGTTCGCCTCGGGGATTTTTTTTGATAAGACCACCAACAAACAAGGAGGGCGAACCGTTTGGTTCGCCCTCCTTTTCATATCTGATCCGATCTCGGATTACTCCTCCATCAGAATCTCGAGCATCTTCGTAGCGGCAACCGGAATCTTCGTACCGGGGCCGAAGATAGCGGCAGCACCGTCGCGATAGAGCTGATCGTAGTCCTGGGCGGGAATCACACCACCGACAACCACGATGATATCCTCGCGGCCCAGCTTCTCGAGCTCGGCGATGATCTGCGGCACGAGCGTGAGGTGACCTGCGGCCAGCGACGAAACGCCGACGATGTGCACGTCGTTCTCAACAGCCTGCTTGGCAGCCTCGGCGGGCGTCTGGAACAGGGGACCCATATCGACATCGAAGCCGATGTCGGCATAACCCGTAGCAACCACCTTGGCACCACGGTCGTGACCGTCCTGACCCAACTTAGCGATCATAATACGGGGCTGACGGCCCTCCTTCTTGGCAAACTCGGCGCAGAGAGCCTTTGCCTTCTCAAACTCATTGTCGTTTTTCACAGCGGAACTATAAACACCCGAAATGGAACGAATAACAGCCTTGTAGCGGCCAACAACAACCTCGCAAGCATCCGAGATCTCACCCAGCGTAGCGCGTACCTTGGCAGCCTCAACAGCCAGCTCGAGGAGGTTACCCTCACCCGTCTTCACGCACTCCGTAATGGCAGCCAGTGCCTTATCGACAGCAGCCTGATCGCGGTTGGCGCGCAGCTCCTGCAGACGCTTCACCTGGCTCTCGCGTACAGCCGTGTTATCTACGGCCAGGATATCGATCGGCGCCTCCTTCTCCAGGCGGAACTCGTTCAGACCGATAATCTTCTGCTCACCCGAGTCGATGCGGGCCTGCGTACGAGCAGCAGCCTCCTCGATACGCATCTTGGGAATACCCGTCTCGATAGCCTTGGCCATACCGCCGAGCTTCTCCACCTCCTGGATGTGCTCCCAAGCCTTGTGAGCAATCTCGTTGGTGAGCGACTCAACGTAGTACGAACCTGCCCAGGGATCCACCTGACGGCAAACCGAGGTCTCCTCCTGGATGTAGATCTGCGTATTACGAGCAATACGTGCCGAGAAGTCGGTCGGCAGGGCGATAGCCTCGTCGAGGGCGTTCGTGTGCAGCGACTGCGTGTGACCCAGGGCAGCACCCATTGCCTCGATAGCCGTACGGGCTACGTTGTTGAAGGGATCCTGCTCCGTGAGCGACCAACCCGAGGTCTGCGAGTGGGTACGCAGAGCCAGCGACTTGGGATTCTTCGGATCGAACTGCTTTACAATCTTGGCCCAGAGCATACGTGCAGCACGCATCTTGGCAATCTCCATAAAGTGGTTCATACCGATAGCCCAGAAGAACGAGAGGCGGGGAGCAAAGGCATCCACCGACATACCGGCGTTGATACCAGCGCGGAGGTACTCCAGACCGTCGGCCAGCGTGTAAGCCAGCTCGATGTCGGCCGTAGCACCGGCCTCCTGCATGTGGTAACCCGAAATCGAAATCGAGTTGAACTTGGGCATATTCTTCGACGTGTACTCGAAGATGTCGGCGATAATACGCATCGAGAACTCGGGCGGGTAGATATAGGTATTACGCACCATGAACTCCTTCAGGATGTCGTTCTGGATCGTACCTGCCAACTGATCGAGCGTAGCGCCCTGCTCCAGACCCGTCACGATGTAGAAGGCCAGGACGGGCAGCACGGCACCGTTCATGGTCATCGACACCGACATACGGTCCAACGGAATACCGTTGAAGAGGACCTTCATATCCTCCACCGAGCAGATCGACACACCGGCCTTACCAACGTCGCCCACTACGCGCGGGTGGTCGGCATCGTAGCCACGGTGCGTTGCCAGGTCGAAGGCAACCGACAGACCCTTCTGACCGGCCGCCAGGTTGCGGCGATAGAAGGCGTTCGACTCCTCAGCGGTCGAGAAGCCTGCATACTGACGAATCGTCCAGGGACGCATTACATACATCGTCGAATAGGGACCACGCAGGTAGGGAGCCACACCTGCAGCGTAGTTCAGGTGCTCCATACCGGCCAAATCCTCGGCCGTGTACATTCCCTTCACGGGAATCTGCTCAGCGGTGATCCAGGGCTCCTTGTTCGTGCAGCCCTTCTTGGCGCAGCAGCTCTGGGCGCCGGCCTCGTATTTCAGTTCAGAAAATTTCGCTCTCATAATTAGATTCCCATCTCTTTAAGGTAGAACTTCAAAGTTTCGAGCACGTTCGACTTCACGTTGATGAAGTTCGTAATGCCCTGTGCCTCCAACTCGGGGGTGCATGCGGGTGCGCCTGCTACCACCAGGATAGCCTTGCCACCGAGCAGCTCCTTGATCTTGGGAGCAACCTCGGCGTAGTCGTCGTCCGAAGCGCAGACAACCACGATCTCGGCCTTCGACTCGAGTGCAGCAGCAACGCCCTCCTCCAACGACTTGAAGAAGGTGTTGTCGATCACGCGGATACCGGCGCAACCGAAGAAGTTGCACGAGAACTGGGCGCGAGCGCGAGCCATACCGAGCGAACCGCAGGTCAGCATGAAGGCCTTAGGCTCCTTGCCCGAGCGATCCACCTCGAGGCGCATCTTCTCGAACGACATAGCACCACGGTAGGCGTTCAGGATGTTACCCTCCTTGATGTCACGCTCAACCGACTCCATCGTGATCTCGGCATCAGCCACCTCCGTGAAGTTGGGGAACTGGTTGGCACCCAGGATGATCTGACGGCGCGTAGCGATATTCTTCTCCTTGAGGGCAGCCGAAGCCTCAACCTTCGACTTGATGGTACCTGCAGCGTAAGCGGCAGCGTAGCCACCCTCCTCCTCGAGCGAGAGGAAGAGCTTCCAAGCCTCCTCGGCGATCGACTTCGTGAGGTTCTCGATGTAGTACGAACCACCGGCGGGGTCAACCACCTGGTCGAAGTGCGACTCGTGCTTCAGGAGCAGCTCGACGTTGCGAGCGATGCGCTTAGCGAACTCATCGGGCTCGGCATAAGCGGCGTTGAAGGGAACAACCTCCAGCGAGTTTACACCGGCGATAGCGGCCGACATAGCCTCGGTCGTACCACGCAGCATATTCACATAGGGGTCGTAGACGCTCTGGTTCCAGCGCGAGGTCTCGGCGTGAACCATCATCTTGCAAGCGCAGTTCTTCTCGGGGCCATAAGCCTTCACGATCTGAGCCCACAACATGCGACCGGCACGGAACTTGGCGATCTCCATGAAGTAGTTCGACGAAACGCTGAAGATGAAGCGGATTGAGCGACCGGCTACATCAGCCGACACACCTGCATCGGTCAAGCGAGCCATATACTCCTGACCTGCCGAGAGGGCAAAAGCCAACTCCTCGACGATCGTCGAGCCGGCGTTGCCGAAGATGCGGGCGTTGATTGCGATGGGGCGCACGTGCTTCCAAGCAGCGCAGCGGTTTACGAGCGCGATGAGCTTCTCGCCACACGACGCGCAAATCTCGCCCTTCTTGGCCAGACCCTTCACAACGGGGTCGATGTTGAACGAGATGCGAGCATCGTTGATGCCCTCCTTCTCCAACTTAGCCACTACAAGCTCAGCCACATCGCTGCCGAACGAGAGCTCTACAGCGCTCAGGACGATACCCTCGAGCAACTGATCCAGCATCTCGGCCGTGAACGGCTCGCACGAGCAGGTGCAGAAGCCGAGCGAATCTACGCCCGAGTTGAGCAGTTTGTGTGCCTCGGCGTTAGCCTCGGCCACGTTGGTGACCTTGATGGTCTGATGAACACGCCACTCGTTGTGAGCGCGCGTACCACGCACGAAGGGGAACTGTCCGGCCTCCGTACCCAAGAACTCGATGCCCTCGAGGTTCTCAGCGCGGTAGTAAGGACGGAGGTTGAAGCCCTCGCCCGTACGCCACACCAGTTTACGCTCGTAGTCGGCACCCTTCAAGTCTGCCGTAATCACCTCCTCCCACTTCTCGGTCGAGACGGCGGGAAACTCGGTGAACAGCTTTTCATTGGTATTTGCCATAACTGTTTTTGGTTGATATTTGGTAATGAATTATGCGTTTACTATAAAATGCGCGTAAAGATACATATTTTTCGACAAATGAAGAAACTTTTTGTTAATTTTCTAACAGAACGACCCAAAATCCGACAATTTATCAGGAAACGGTGGGTTGGGGCACACCTGCGACCAAGCGCATACAAAACAAGGCTCTTCGTGATAGTTTTCAACTATTTCACCGCTTTATGGCAGAATTTACAAAAATCACGATTTTTCACACTTTACCCCAAAAATTAATCTGTTTTTCAAAAAACAGCACCAAAAATCGAGGGTCGAAGGCAAAAAACGGGTCGTTTTCGGTAAAAAGAGTCACTTTTTCACGCCTTAGGCGTAAAATTCACGCTTTACAATATACGGCTTATTCTATTTTTTTCTACCTTTGTAGCATCTTAGATAAACGCAACACGCGATAGATTATGTCATCACTTCTCCGTTTCAAGATGGTCGATGCGGCCATCAACCACACGGCCCCCGAGGTAAAGGCTCCCGCGGGTCGTCCTTCGGATTACTTCGGCGCCAAGGTCTTTGGCCGCGAAGCAATGCGTAAATACCTCGACAAGAAGACCTATGAGGCCCTCTCGGACACGATGGCCAACGGCACGCCCCTGAAGCGCGAGGTGGCCGACTCGATTGCCGCCGGCATGCGCCAGTGGGCCCTCGAGCACGGCGCCGACCACTACACCCACTGGTTCCAGCCCCTGACGGGCGGTACGGCCGAGAAGCACGACGCCTTTGCCCAGCCCGACGGCTACGGAGGCGTGATCGAGGAGTTCTCGGGGAAGCTGCTCGCTCAGCAGGAGCCCGATGCATCGTCGTTTCCCAACGGCGGTATCCGCAACACCTTCGAGGCGCGCGGCTACTCGGCCTGGGATCCCGCATCGCCCGCCTTTATTGTCGACACGACACTCTGTATCCCGACCGTATTTATCGCCTATACGGGCGAGGCGCTCGACTACAAAGCCCCCCTGCTGCGCTCGATTTCGGCCGTAGACAAGGCCGCTACCGAGGTGTGCCACTACTTCGACCGCTCGGTCGAGAAGGTCTACACCTACCTGGGTTGGGAGCAGGAGTACTTCCTGGTCGATGAATCGCTGTGGGCCGTACGTCCCGATCTGATGCTCACCGGTCGCACGCTGATGGGCCACGAGTCGGCCAAAAATCAGCAGCTCGAGGACCACTACTTCGGTGCCATTCCTGCCCGCGTGATGGCCTTCATGAAGGAGTTGGAGTATGAGTCGCTCAAGCTCGGCATTCCGGTCAAGACGCGCCACAACGAGGTGGCTCCCAACCAGTTCGAGCTGGCTCCCGTCTACGAGGAGGCCAACCTGGCCAACGACCACAACCAGCTGCTGATGACCGTCATGGATAAGATTGCTCGTCGCCACAAGTTCCGCGTATTGCTCCACGAGAAGCCCTTCAAGGGGATCAACGGCTCGGGCAAACACAACAATTGGTCGCTCGGCACCGACACGGGTGTCAACCTGATGGCTCCGGGTAAGACGGCGCAGGAGAACCTGCAATTCATCACCTTCCTGGTCAACATCATCTCGGCACTCCACAAGCACAACGGCCTGCTCAAGGCGGCCATCATGAGTGCCACGAACTCGCACCGTCTGGGTGCCAACGAGGCCCCTCCGGCCATCATCTCGACCTTCCTCGGCACGCAGGTTTCGGCCGTGCTCGATAAGCTGGCCGAGTCGAAGTCGGACAACGCCATCCGTTTCGATGCCAAGGGTGTCTTCAAGATGAGCGGCATTTCGCACATCCCCACCCTGCTGCGCGACAACACCGACCGCAACCGCACCTCCCCCTTCGCCTTCACGGGTAACCGCTTCGAGTTCCGCGCCATGGGTTCGTCGGACAACTGCGCCGAGGCGATCATCACCCTCAACACGATTCTGGCAGCCGAGCTGGCCGAGTTCAAGGCCAAGGTCGATGCCAAGATCGAGCAGGGCATGAAGAAGGAGAAGGCGATCTACGAGATTCTCAAGCAGATGATCCAGACGAGTCGTCCGATCCGCTTCGACGGCAACGGCTACTCAGACGCCTGGCGCGAGGAGGCCGAGCGTCGCGGCCTGGATTGCGAGACGGCAGCTCCCCGCACCTTCGACCGCTTCCTCACCCCTGAGACCATCGAGCTCTTCCGCTCGACGGGTGTCTATTCGCAGGTCGAGTTGGAGGCCCGCACGGAGGTTAAGTGGGAGATGTATGTCAAGAAGATCCAGATCGAGGGGCGCGTTTTGGGCGACCTGGCGATGAACCACATCGTTCCCACCGCTTCGCGCTACGAGGGTACGCTGCTCGACAAGGTCTATAAGATGTCGCAGATTGGCGGCGGTCTGAATGCCGAGTTCGACATCGCCCTCATCAAGCGCATCCAGGACCACACGGCCGAGATTGTACGCCTGACCGAGGCGATGACCGAGGCGCGCAAGGTGGCCAACCGCATCGAGGATATGCGCCAAAAAGCGATTACCTACCACGACACGGTGGCGGTCTTCTTCGAGGAGATTCGCTTCCACATCGACAAGCTTGAGGAGATCGTAGACGACCAGATTTGGCCCTTGCCGAAGTACCGCGAGCTGCTCTTCCTGCGCTAAAAATATAATATAGTATAAAATACCCAAACTGACCCTATGAAACGAACCTTTCTGCTGCTCCTGGCAGCCTTCGTGGCGAGCGCTGCCGCCGCCCAGATACACATCCCGACACGCGACGAGGTGGGCGCAGCCCGCTGTCCCGAGGAGATCGCCCCCATCGAGGCTCCCTTCTACATGCCCGATCTGAAGCGTCCGACCTTCCCCGACTACACCGTGCATGTGGCGTGCCCCACAAACGGCGATATGGCTACGCGCGCCATTCAGAAGGCCATCGACCAAACCGCCAAGCGCGGTGGTGGCCGTGTCATCGTCCCCGCAGGCCATTGGCACACGGGGCGCATCACGCTCAAGAGCAACGTCGAGCTTCACCTCGAGGAGGGGTGCGAGCTCCACTTCAGCGGAGAGATTGAGGACTACCTGCCCGCCGTCTTCACGACCAACGAGGGTGTTGAGGTCATGTCGCTCGGCGCCTGCATCTACGCTCACAACGAGGAGAACATCGCCCTGACGGGTAAGGGTCGTCTGATTGGCCCCAAGTCGGGCTCGATCAAGGATCGCCAGGTGACCTTCGCCGTCGAGAAGATCGACATCAACACCCCCGTCGAGGAGCGCATCTACGACGGCTCGAAGGGCGGCGAGGTATTCCTGCCGACCTTCTTTGGCCCGATCGACTGCAAAAATGTACTTCTCGAGGGTGTCCGCTTCGAGCAGGGCTTCTTCTGGAACATCGCACCGGTCTACTGCGAGGAGATGATCATCCGCGGTGTGGAGGTCGAGTCGCGTGGCATTCCGCGTGGCGACGGCATCGACATCACCTGCTGCAAATATGTCCTGATCGAGTACTCGACGATGGGTTGCGGCGACGACAACTTCGCCATGAAGGGTGGCCGTAACGAGTATGGCGAGGCAATCGGTCGCGCCTCGGAGAATATCGTCATGCGCCACTGCCTCACGCTCCACGGCCACGGCGGTATCACCTGCGGCAGCGAGACGGCCGGCTGGATTCGTAACCTCTACACCCACGACTGCGTATTCGACGGCACGATGATCGGCATCCGCTTCAAGACACGCCGCCCGCGCGCCGGTGGTGGCGAGAACCTCACCTACGAGCGCATCCGCATGAAGACCCAGAAGGGCGCCATCGTGTGGGACATGTTGGGCAACCCTGCCTGGACGGGTGAGCTGGCTTCGCGCCTGCCGGCCCGCCGTTGGACAAAGCTCACCCCCGCCTTCCGCGGCATCACGATCCGCGACGTGATCATCGAAGGTTGCCGCGAAATGATCGACATGAAGTCGATTCCCGAGAGCCCCGTGCGCTACCTCCAGCTGGAGAACATCACGCTCGACATGCGCCAGGCCGACCCGAAAATCTTCGATCCGAACGAGAAGCGCCTGATGTTGTTGCGCGACGTGGATGGCATGTCAATGCGCGGCCTGAAGCTCATCGGCACCCAGAAGTCGAAGATCGAGGTGGTGGATGGCCGCAACCTGATTTTCGAGGATTGGACCACCGAGGGCATCACCCCCGAAGTGACCTTCGAGGGCGAGATGACCGACCACATCCGCTTCTACAACTGCCCGGGTTGGGAGGGTTTCAACCGCTAAAAATTCCCACTCACGATAAGCCTGCCTCTTTTCGAGGCAGGTTTTTTTTATTCTTGCGCCCATCCGCGCTCCACGATTTCGACCCTGTGCGCCACCATTTTCTTCCACTTCGCGCAAAGGGGGATTTTTTAGTAAAATGTGTGTTCAAATAGCTACAAATCCGATTTTTTCCACCTCTGGCGTAAAAAATTACACATCGGGCCGTAGCGATTTTCTTAATTTTGTAATACAAAAGGCCCCGAAAAGCGTTTGAAAACCCAACCAAAAAACCTTAATAACTTTATTGTCTAACCTTAAATGTTTAGAATGATGAAAAACTTTTCTCTGAACGCATGCTCGGCATTTGCTCGAAAGCTATCCCTCGTGATATGCTTCTTGGGTATCTCCGCGTTTGCATTTGCCCAGTCGAAAGTGACGGGTACGGTGAAGGATTCGGCCGGCGAGCCAATCATCGGCGCCAGCGTGATTGTCGATGGCACAACGACCGGTACCACGACGGGTGTCGACGGTAGCTTCACCCTCGACGTACCGAAGGATGCTGTTCTCGTCGTGTCGTACATCGGCTACGAGAGCGTACAGCAGCCGATCGCTCCGGGTCAGACGAAGGTAGCCTTTACGATGACTACCTCGAGTACCGAGCTGGAGGATGTAGTCGTTATCGGTTACGGTACGATGAAGAAGTCGGACCTGACCGGTTCGGTTTCGCAGCTCACCAGCGACCGCTTCAAGGCCGGTAGCAACCTCAACGCACAAAGCATGATGCAGGGTGCATTTGCCGGTGTGAACGTAGCTCAGAACTCGGGTAAGCCGGGTGCTTCGAACACGATTCGCGTACGTGGTGGTACGTCGATCACCGCTTCGAACGAGCCGCTCTACGTAATCGACGGTGTGCCCATCGATGCAACCGTAGGCGCAAACAAAGCGAGTGTCAAGACCTACACGCACGACAACTTCGACCAGGAGGCTGTCAACCCGCTCGACGCTATCAACCCGAACGATATCGAGTCGATCAACATCCTGAAGGATGCTTCGGCAACGGCCATCTACGGTAGCCGTGGTGCCAATGGTGTCATCATCATCACCACGAAGCAGGGTAAGAAGGGCTCGCAGTCGTTCGACTACGGTTATAAAATAGGTGTATCGACGGTAGCCAACACGCTCGACGTGCTCAACGCCGACGAGTATCGTGCTGCTGTCAAGGAGCTGGGTCGTCCGCTCGACGACAAGGGCTACAACACCGATTGGCAGGACGAGATCTTCCGCACGGCCGTTACGCAGGAGCACTACGCAGCCTTCACCTATGGCGGCGACAAGACGAGCTACCGTGCATCGTTGGGCTACACGGATCAGCAGGGTGTGATCGACGGCTCGGGTATCGAGAAGTACAACGCCCGCGTCAACATCAACCACAGCGCACTGGACGACAAGCTGAAGTTCAACCTCAATGTGAACTACGGCGAGATTCACTCCGATCAGGCTGCTACGTCGAGCACCGTAGGTAGCGAGTTCGGTAGTAATGTCCTCTACGAGGCCTATGTCTTCAACCCCACCTATCCGATCTACGACGAGACGGGTGACTTTGTTGACAGCCGTCCCTATCGCGTTAACCCGCGTTCTTACATCGAGGAGCTGCAGGATGAGCGCAAGACGAAGCGTTTCATCGGTAACCTGAATGTAAACTACAACTTCTGGGGTCCCCTGTCGTTCGAGGCCAACTTCGGTTACACGAACAACAACCTGAGCCGTAACTCCTATATCCCGAAGTCGAACCTGCTGGGTGAGGGTGACAGTGGCTTTGTGAATATGCAGAAGATGGAGGATTGGTCGAAGCTGATGGAGTTGATGCTCAAGTACAACCAGAGCTTCGGTAAGCACCACCTCGATGCAATGGCCGGTTACTCGTACCAGTATTTCTGGAACGAGGGTCAGAACAGCTCGGCTTCGGGCTTCCTCTCGGATGAGTTCAAGTGGTACAACATCTCGGCCGCTTCGACGGTTCACACGCCGTCGAGCTGGGCTCAGAGCAACAAGCTCATCTCGTTCTTCGGTCGCATCAATTGGAATTACGACGACAAGTACCTCGTAACGGCTACGTTGCGTGACGATGGTTCGAGCCGTTTCGGTGCTGATAGCAAGTGGGGTCTCTTCCCGTCGGTAGCCGCTTCGTGGCGCCTCTCGGAGGAGGATTTCTTCAAGAACAATGTGCTGACCTATGCCAAGCTGCGTGCCAGCTGGGGTATCACGGGTAGCCAGGAGATCGGTAACTACAACTCGCTCAGCACGCTGGGTGCTTCGACCAACAAATATCTGATCGGTGGTAATGTGATCACGATCGTACTGCCGCAGCAGTATGCCAATCCCGATCTGAAGTGGGAGGAGACGACGCAGTATAACGTTGGTTTCGACTTCGGCTTCCTCGATGGCAAGATCTACGGTAGCATCGACGCCTACCACAAGCGCACGGACGACCTGCTGCTCAGCGTAGCTGTTCCGGCTCCCTCGTACATCACCAAGCAGACGGCCAACGTAGGTTCGGTAATGAACAACGGTATCGAGCTCGAGGTTGGTTTCGAGATCATGCGCAAGAAGGACTTCTCGTGGGATGCCAACTTCAACATTTCGCACAACCACAACAAGGTGATCAGCCTCTCGAACGGCGCATGGTCGGGTGAGAACTTCTGGTCAGCATCGTGTAACGGTCCCGGCCTCTCGGGTCAGTATTCGCAGATGATTCTGCCGGGCGAGGCACTGGGTACCTTCTACGGCAAGAAGTTCGTCGGCGTGGATGCCAACGGTAAGGAGATCTTCGAGACCGACGAGAACGGCAATGCCGTAAACCAGGTGATCGGTTGCGCACAGCCCGACTTTACGTATGGTCTTACGACGCAGTTCAAGTATAAGAATTGGTCGCTGGCAATGAGCTTCCGCGGCAGCCAGGGCAACGACGTATACAACAACACGGCCAACAACCTGATGTACCTGACCAACCTTCCGGGTCGTAACGTTTTGAAGGATGCTCTCTCGTCGGGCGTAGGTGCAGGCGAGGCTAAGCTCTTCTCGTCGCGCTTCGTTGAGGATGGCTCGTACTTCCGCATGGATGCCCTGACGCTGGGTTACGACTTCGCTATTCCGGCCCTGCGCCTGAAGCGAGTTCACGCCTACTTCTCGGCACAGAACCTCTTCGTCATCACGGGTTACTCGGGTCTGGATCCTGAGGTTAACTCGGATGTATCGGGTACCGGTGTTGCTCCGCTGGGTATCGACTACCTGAGCTATCCCAAGGCTCGTACCTTTACTTTGGGTATTAACCTCTCGTTCTAACACTAATAGCAAAGAAGAATATGAAAACCAAGAATATCTTGAAAGGACTCCTCGTGCTTGGGTGCTTTGCGTTGCTGACCCCGAGCTGTACCAATCTTGACGAGGAACTCTATGGCCGTCTGACTCCCGATTCGTTCTTCCAGACCGAAGAGGAGGCCGTATCGTCGGTTGCGGGCGCCTACAACTATTTCGCGCGTATGTTCCAGGCCGGTGGTGACGGTTGGCGTTCGGCCGAGTACGGCACCGATGAGCTGATGTGCCCGGGTCGTTCGAACGGTGGTTGGCTCGACGAGAATGTCAATCAGATCATGCGTCACGAGATTGTACCCTTCAACGACCGTCTGAATGGTCTTTGGAACTGCATCTTCCCGGGTATCGGTTTGGACAACTCGCTCATCGAGACCTTCGAGGCTTCGCCGCTGAAGGATCAGCTGAAGGGTGTTATTGCCGAGGTTCGTGCCCTGCGTGCTTACCAGTACTACTATGCTATGGACTGCTTTGGTAATGTACCTATCTGCACCGACGCTCGCGTATCGACGACCAACCTGCCGACGACCAGCCCCCGTGCCGATGTCTTCAAATTCGTGGTTGAGGAGTTCAAGTTGGCGATCGCCGACCTGCCTTCGGTGAAGGATGTAGATGCTTCGTACTACCCCCGTTTCACGAAGGAGTCGGCTCAGGCTGCTCTGGCCTTCGTCTATCTCAATGGTGAGGTTTATTCGGGCAAGGCTTACTGGAAAGAGGTTGTTGATCTGTGCGATGCTATCATCAACACCGGTGCTTTCGACCTTGAGGGTCGCGTAGGTGACTGCTTCCGTGCCGATATGGAGGGTAAGACCAAGGAGGTTATCACGGCTATCTCGGTAGATAAGTCGAAGGGTGTGGATGGCAACCAGTTCATCCTCTACGCTCAGCACGCTACCGATCAGCAGAAGTACGGTCTGCCGTTTGCTCCCGCTTGCGGTTACTGCTTCGATGATACGGCCCTGAATCGTTATGAGGAGGGTGATGAGCGTCTTGAGCTCCTAGAGTATGGTCCGCAGTTCTACCTCGATGGCACGCCGATTATGGATCCCGATCACGCCGGCCAGCAGCTCGTGCTGACGACGATTAAGGACTTCATCGCTGCCGAAAACAACGAGGGTTACCGCGTCTTGAAGTACACGCCCATTGGCGCATCGTTCTCGGGTTCGGATGGTAACAACGACTACATCGTTGAGCGTTACTCGAACGTACTGCTGATGAAGGCCGAGGCACTGGTACGCCAGGGTCAGCAGCTCGACGTAGCTCTGCAGCTCGTCAACCGCGTACGTAACCGCAGTGGTCTGGAGTCGCTGTCCGCTTCGGAGCTGACGCTCAATGCTATCGAGATCGAGCGCGCTAACGAGTTCATCTGGGAGGGTAAGCGTCGTCCTGACATGATCCGCTTCGGCAGCTACTTCAACACGACCTGGTCGTATAAGACGACCGTTACGCCCGAGTGGCGCGGTATCTATCCGATCCCGGCTCAGCAGATTTCGGCCAACCCGAACCTGAAGCAGAATCCCAACTACGAATAGTCATAACAAAAGCCTGCCTCTCACCGAGGCAGGCTTTTTTCTTTCGTGGGCGGTGCTTATTGGCATCGCCTCTTTTTTACCAAAATCGAGATTACGGCACAACTGCCGAGGATCACGGGATAGTAGAGGTATCCCATGATAAGGAGGGGCGAAAGGGAGGCTAATGAGGCGGCCATCAGCATCTGAGCGCCATAGGGCAGCAAGCCCTGCGTAAAGCAGGAGAAGGAGTCGAGCAGCGAGGCGCTCTTGCGGGGATCGACCCCGAAACGCTGGGCAATCTGTGCCGCCAGAGGGCCTACGGTCAGGATTGCAATCGTATTGTTGGCCGTGCAGCAGTTGGCCAGGCAGACCAACGCCGCAATAGCGGCTTGTGCGGCGCGTGTACCGTGCAGACGACGCGTCAGGCGCGAGATGATGTAGTCGATACCCCCTCCGAGGCGGATCGTCTCGAGCATACCGCCGGCCAACATCGTCACGATAATCAGCTCGCCCATGCCGACCATACCGCGTCCCAGCTCGCCACACCAATCAAAGAGCCCGAGCGAGCCCGTAGCCAAGCCGATGAGTCCCGTCGTGACGATACCACCCAGCAGCACCAACATCACATTGACACCCGCCAGCGCTGTCACCAAGACAAACAGATAGGGCAGAACCTTCACCCACTCGACGCGATCGACCGAGCCGACCGACTCGACAGCACTCCCCGAGAAGAGGTAGATCAGGAGCGTGAAGGCAGCCGCCGGAAGTACGATACGGAGGTTGAAGCGGAACTTATCGCGCAGATTACACCCCTGGGTACGCGTAGCAGCGATGGTCGTGTCGGAGATAAACGAGAGGTTGTCGCCAAAGAAGGAGCCACCCACCACGGCAGCGGTCATAAAGGCGGCGTTGAGCTCCGCCTCGACAGCCAGACCCGAAGCTACGGGCACCAAGGCGACAATCGTGCCGACCGACGTGCCGACCGAGAAGGAGACGAAGCAGGCGGCTAGAAAGAGTCCTGCGGCCAGAAAACGGGCCGGGAGGAGGTGGAGTGTGAGGTTGACCGTAGCGTCGATGGCCCCCATCGCCTCGGCCGAGGCAGCAAAGGCACCCGCGAGGATGAAGATCCAGATCATCTGCAAGATATTCTGGTTGGCGGCACCGGCCGAGAAGGCCTCGACGCGCTCCTGGATCGTACGTCCGCGCAAGAGCGACAAGGCATAGACCGAAGCCACCACAAAGGCCACAGCGATGGGCATCTTGTAGAAATCGCCCACCACAAGCGAAGTTACAAGGTAGAGCACCAAAAAGAGAAGGAGTGGCGTCAGGGCCAAAAAGCGCCCCTCACGAGCTGTTTTTTGTATCATTGGAGTCCTCTATCGATAAGTGATTCAACGGAGTGGCAAAGATAGGTTTTTTTCGGTAAAGTTGGGGAGTGCTATTTTGCCTTTTTCGGAAAATTCGCTATATTTGTTTTTTAGAACCCTAAAACAGACAACCTATTTATGATGACCCACAGAGAACGATTCTTCAAGACCATTGCCCGTGAGGAGGTAGATCGTCCCGCTTCGTGGCTCGGACTCCCCGTTCCCTCGGCGCTGCCGCGCCTCTTCGCCCACTTTGGCGTAGACAACGTGGATGATCTGAAACACAAGATCGACGACGACGTCTACCCCATTCCCGTTCCTTACAACAATCCCCCGACGAACGATATCGGTTGCTCGCTCTCCTTTGCCAAGAGCGGCGAGGGGGGTGCGCAGGATGAGCGCACGCTGACCGCCCCGGGCTTCTTCGAGGATATGACCGACCCGGCACTTGTCGAGACATTCCCCTGGCCGAAACCCGAGGAGCATATCGACTTCAACGAGGCACGCCGCCTGGCGATGGAGGCCCCCGAGGATTGCGCCCGTATGGGTATCATGTGGGCAGCCCACTTCCAGGATGCCTGCTCGGCCTTCGGTATGGAGAATGCCCTGCTGACGATGATGATCGCCCCCGAGATGTTCCGCGCCGTGATCGACCGCATCACCGACTTCTACATCGGCTGTGGCGAGATCTTCTACGAGGCGACCAAGGGTTACCTCGATGCGGTGCTCATCGGCAACGACTTCGGCTCGCAGAACGGCCTGCTCGTCTCGCCCGAGGAGCTGCGCGAGTATGTCTTCCCCGGCACGAAGCGCCTGGTGGATCAGGCCAAGAGCTACGGACTGAAGGTGGTGCACCACTCCTGCGGTGCAATCCACCCGATCATCGAGGATCTCTTCGACCTGGGGGTCGATGTGATTCACCCGATTCAGGCCAAGGCGCGCGATATGCAGGCCGAGAAGCTCAAGGCCGACTTTGGCGATAAGGGTTGCTTCTTTGGTGGCGTGGATGCCCAACACCTGCTGGTCAATGGCACACCCGAGGAGGTGGCAGCTGATGTAAAGCGACTCAAGGAGATCTTCCCGACGGGTCTGATCCTCTCGCCGAGCCACGAGGCGATCCTGCCCGACATCAACCCCGCCAACGTGGAGGCGCTCTTTGCGGCCATTAAAAATTAAAGATTAAAAATTGGTTGATGGCGGCGATCTGCAAAGGAAAGCGCGAAAGATACCGCCTAAAACCCCGAAAAACACAAATACTATGAAACGATACGGTATGGTCATCGGCGTCAATGCCGACAAATTGGAGGAGTACAAGAAGTTGCACGCAGCAGCCTGGCCGAGTGTGCTGAAGATGATCAAGGAGTGCAACATCCAGAATTACAGCATCTACTACAAGGACGGCCTTCTGTTCAGCTACTACGAATATACGGGCACGGACTACGAGGCCGATATGGCCAAGATGGCTGCCGACCCCGAGACGCAGCGCTGGTGGGATGTATGCATGCCCTGCCAGAAGCCGCTCGAAACGCGCCAGGAGGGCGAGTGGTGGGCCATTGCCGAGGAGGTTTTCCACCTCGACTAACACCGAAGAGCTATGGAGAAACGCTCAATGTTCAAAAACAAGAACGGCATCAACTACCTGGTGCCCTTCTTGCTCATCGCCACGCTCTACCTCCTGTGGGGCTTGGCGCACGGCTTGCTCGATGTGCTCAACAAGCACTTCCAGGAGGCCTTCGCGATGTCGAAAGCCGAGTCGGGCTTCGTGCAATTCTCGGTCTACATCGGCTACTTCATCATGGCGTTGCCCGCCGGCTGGATTATGCGCAAGGTGGGCTATAAAAAGGGTATCATCACGGGCCTTTTGATCTTTGCCTTAGGTGCACTGCTCTTTGTGCCGGCCTCGTTTATCCACTCGCCGCTCCCCTTCTTTGCGGCCCTCTTTATCCTGGCGTGCGGTCTCTGCATCATCGAGAATGGTGCCCACCCCTGCGCTACGGGCATGGGTCCCGAGGAGTTTGCCGCCCAGCGCATCAACATCGCAGCCGCCTTCAACGGTGTGGGTTGGATCGTGGGTCCGCTTATCGGTGGTCTTTTGATCTTTGGCGGTGACGGCTCGTCGTTCGACCTGGCGAAGCCCTACATCCTGGTAGGCGGCTTCGTGCTGCTCGTCTGCGCCGTCTTTGCCTTTACGCGCATCCCCGAGGCGGAGATGGAAAAGGAGGAGATCGAAAATGCCCAAGCCGAAGGGGCTTCCGAAGGGTCGGTATGGAGCCACAAACACTTCAAATATGCCCTTCTGGCGCAGTTCCTCTACGTGGGTGCACAGACGGGTATCGGCAGCTATTTCGTAAACTACGTGCTGGAGCTCGACCCCATGATGTCGAAGCAGACCGCCGCCCTGATGCTCTCGATTGGCGGCATGGGTCTCTTCTTCGTGGGTCGTCTACTCTCGTCGCTGATGATGCGCTGGATGTCACCGGGGCGTCTGCTGACCCTCTTTGGCGCCTTTGCCACGATCTGCATGGCACTCGTGATCCTCTCGGTGGGCAAGCTCTCGCTTGTGGCCCTCTTCCTCTCGTTCTTCTTTATGTCGACGATGTTCCCCACGATCTTCGCGCTTGGCGTGAAGGGCATGGGTGCCGAAACGAAGCGCGCCTCGTCGCTGCTGGTGATGTGCATCGTGGGTGGTGCCGTCTTCCCGATTGTGATGGGTCTGCTGGGCAAGACGAGCATGGCAATGGGCTTCACCCTGCCGCTGATTGCCTTTGCCTACATCACCCTCTTCGGTGCGCAGCAGAGCTACAAGCGTTAAAACGCCATAGACACAAAAAAAAGACCGCTACAAAAGAGGTAGCGGTCTTTTTTTATTATCCGAGGTAGGATTTCAAGAGTTTCGAGCGGCTCGAGTGGCGCAGGCGGCGAATCGCCTTCTCCTTGATCTGACGCACACGCTCGCGCGTAAGGTCAAACTTCTCGCCAATCTCCTCGAGGGTCATCTCCGAGCAACCGATGCCGAAGAAGTACTTGATGATGTCACGCTCACGATCCGTGAGGGTCTCCAGGGCGCGATCCACCTCCGTAGCGAGCGACTCGTTGATCAGGCCGCGGTCAGCATTGGGCGAATCGGGATTGACCAGCACGTCGAGCAGCGAGTTATCCTCACCATCGGCAAAGGGGGCATCGACCGAGACATGACGACCTGCCACGCGCAGCGTGTCGGTCACCTTCTCCTTCGGCAGCTCCAGCTCGTTGGCCAGCTCCTCGGGCGACGGGGTACGCTCGTGCTCCTGCTCGAAGCGGGCAAAGGCCTTGTTAATCTTGTTGAGCGAGCCCACCTGATTCAGGGGCAGACGCACGATACGCGACTGCTCGGCCAGAGCCTGGAGAATCGACTGACGAATCCACCACACGGCGTAGGAGATAAACTTAAAACCACGCGTCTCATCGAACTTCTCGGCCGCCTTGATCAGACCGAGGTTACCCTCGTTGATCAGGTCGGGCAGCGAAAGACCCTGATTCTGGTACTGCTTGGCCACCGAAACCACGAAACGCAGGTTGGCCTTCGTAAGCTTCTCGAGGGCCTCCTGATCGCCCTTCTTGATGCGTTGGGCGAGTTCTACCTCCTCCTCGACGGTAATGAGCTCCTCTTTACCAATCTCCTGCAAGTATTTATCCAACGAGGCACTCTCGCGGTTCGTAATCGACTTTGTGATTTTTAATTGACGCATATCTTCTCTATTTCGTTTTTATAATTTCCATTCAACAAACGCATTTCGGCGCATCTTCGTATCTTGCCGGCCACAAAAAAAGCGGCCAAACTTCTTGACCGCCTTTTTTCTCTTATCCTAAAACGAACCCCTTACTCCACAAGCACATAGGATGCAGAGCGGCCGTTGGGATAGATTCCGTCTATCGATCGTATCTTGCCGGTTAGCTTACGCAAATCCGACAGCGAATAGACTGCGCGGTCGTTGATATGGGTGATCACGAATCCCTCCTTGACACGCGCTCGCGCCAGAATACCATCGGCCTTGATGCCGGCAACCTGTACGCCTCCTCGAATCTCCAATTCGCGACAGAGCTTCTCGCTCGCATCGACAAATTTTCCACCCAGTGTCTCGGCCACATCGATGTCCTCTTTGGTGACCGGATCCGTCTTACCGGCTTTATTACGCAAAGTAACCTCAAAAAGTTTCACTTTACCCTCTCTTTTTGCCGATATTTTCACCTTATCGTTCGGACTAAGGCGTGCAATGCGCTCGCGCAGGGTCGCAGCATCGTTGATTGCCACCCCATCGATGTGGGTCAGAATATCCCCCTTGCGGATACCTGCCTCCGAAGCGGCACCACCCTCCTCGACCGAGCCGACATAGATACCACCAATCTCCTTGATGCCCGTCTCCTCGCCCAGATGGTCGATGAAGTTCTGGTCGATAACCTGGAAACCGATGCCGAGCAGGGCGCGCTGCACGACGCCGTGCTGCTTGAGGTCGACCACCACCTTCTTGACGATGGCCTCGGGTACGGCAAACGAGTAACCGATGTAGCTGCCCGTCTGCGACTGAATCAAGGTATTGATACCGACCAGTTCGCCACGTGCATTCACGAGCGCACCGCCCGAATTACCGGGGTTAACGGCCGCGTCGGTCTGGATGAAGGACTCGATCGAGAAATCCTCGGGGTTGTTCGACAGGGCCCCCAGCGTGCGCGCCTTGGCACTCACGATACCGGCCGTGATGGTTGAGCGCAGGTCGTAAGGCGAGCCGATGGCCAAGACCCACTCACCCAGGCGCAGCTCGTCCGACGAGCCGAAGGGGAGCGTCGGCAGCCCCTCGCCATCAATTTTAAGCAGGGCAATATCGGTGGCCGAATCCTTGCCGATCAGCTCTGCATCGAAGGTGCGGCCATCGTTGAGCTGCACGCGGAGCTTCGTAGCGCCATCCACCACGTGGTTGTTGGTCACAATGTAACCATCCTCCGAAATGATGACACCCGAGCCTCCCGCCTTACGCTCGCGATACTGCGGCTCGTTCGATCCGCGACGGCCGTAGCCCTGCGGGAATCCGAAGAACTCGAGGAAGGGATCGTAGCCATATTGGCCGCGCGAGGGCATCTCGACGCGCTGCACCGCCTCGATATTGACAACCGCCTTCACGGCATTCTCGGCCGCGTAGGTCAGGTCGGGGTACTTTGTAGGCTCATAGGCCGTAAAATGGGTCCCCAGCTGGGTTTGGTGGGGAGCAGAATCCGCTACATACTGAATCTCGGCCGGCTGCCCACCCGCTACCGTCCAAGCCGTGACACCTCCGGCGGCAGCCGATACGGCTACAACGCCCAGGAACATCCAAAAATTTTTCATACTTTTTTCCGTTTAGTAATACAATTTATACAAGGCGGAAAAGTGTTGCATAGGCTTTTTTTTCTTAGTTTCTGCTTACAAAACGAACAAAAAAGGCGCTTTCGTATGCTACACACAAAAAAAAGGGAGGGGCGGTCATCGGCCGCAGAAAAGAAAGTCGGTCGAATGTTTTGCAAAACAGCAAATAAGCACTATCTTTGCAGCCGCAAAATGTGGAAAGATTTGACTGATTGCAACCACAATAAAAAATCGCTAAAACAGCTTATTTTTTATCATTCAGCCACTTTCCCATTTATATGTTTAACGCTAAAAAACGTATAGAATGGGTTTTTTATTTACGTCGGAGTCCGTTTCGGAGGGACATCCCGATAAGGTTTCGGATCAGATTTCCGATGCTATTCTCGATGAATTTTTGCGCCACGATGCCACCTCGAAGGTAGCCTGCGAGACACTCTGCACAACGGGTCTTGTGGTCGTTGCCGGTGAGGTACGCGCCGAGGCCTATGTCGATGTGCAGGAGGTTGCACGTCGCGTTATCCGCAAGATCGGTTACACGAAGAGCGAGTATCAGTTCGACTGCAACTCGTGCGGTATTCTCTCGGCCATCCACGAGCAGTCGCCCGACATCAACCAGGGTGTGGCTCGCGCTACGGAGGAGGAGCAGGGTGCCGGTGATCAGGGTATCATGTTCGGCTACGCCTGCAACGAGACCCGCGAGTTGATGCCTGCCACGCTGATTCTCTCGCACGTCATCCTCAAGGAGCTGGCCGACATCCGTCGCGAGGGTAAGGTGATGACCTACCTGCGTCCCGACTCGAAGTCGCAGGTGACGATCGAGTACGATGAGAAGACCAATCGTCCGATGCGTGTCCATACGATTGTCGTATCGACCCAGCACGACGAGTTTATCCTGCCCGACGCCACCCTCACGGAGAAGGAGGCCGAGGCAGCAATGCAGCGCCAGATCAAGGAGGATGTGCGCACGATCCTCATCCCGCGCGTCAAGGCGCGTCTGGAGCGTGCCAACGACAAGTTGGCCGAGCTGATCGACGAGAACTACATCCTGCACGTCAACCCCACGGGTAAGTTCGTGATCGGTGGCCCCCACGGCGACACGGGTCTGACGGGTCGCAAGATCATTGTCGACACCTATGGTGGTCGCGGTGCTCACGGCGGTGGTGCCTTCTCGGGCAAGGACTCCTCGAAGGTGGATCGCTCGGCAGCCTACGCTGCACGCCACATCGCCAAAAATATGGTGGCCGCAGGCATCGCTGAGGAGGCTCTCGTGGAGCTTTCGTATGCCATCGGTATTGCCGAGCCCCTCTCGGTCTATGTAAACACCTACGGCACGAAGAATCCTGCTCTGAAGGAGCTGAGCGACGGCGAGATCGCTCGTCGCATCGCCACGATGTTTGACCTGAAGCCTGCCGCCATTGTGCGCCGCTTCGGTTTGAAGAATCCCATCTTCGAGGCTACAGCCTCCTACGGTCACTTCGGCAACCGCCCCTACACGAAGGCTGTAACCTTCTACGAGGGAGGCCGACAGGTGGAGCGCGAGGTAGAGTTCTTCGGTTGGGAGAAGCTCGACCGCGTCGAGGATCTCAAGCAGGCATTCGGACTCTAATTTCCGACAAAACAAAACGAGAGGAGGGAGCATCACGCTCCCTCCTCTCGTTTTATCGATCAAGTAGCTGTTTTATCCCTTCCGGGAGGATCTTCCGAACTGTTTTTGAATCAACTGCAGGATCTCATTGAGCGCCTCCAGGCGAAAAACCCACGATAGGCCGAGGTAGACCACGACTCCGACTGCGATCTGCACCACCAGGCGCAGCAACGAGGAGTCCATCACCCACATCACTCCACGCGCAACCACAAACATCGCAAGGGACACAAGCGCAATGGGGAGCAACGTGCGCACCACACGCCCTATTTTCAAGGCGGCCAGGCGCATCGAGGCGAGGAGATTGACTCCGCAATCGAAGGCAGCCGAGGCAACCAACGCCCACACCACAGCCTCGACCGAGCGCGGAATCGACCACAGCAGCGCAAGGGTCATAAAGCCCTTTTTCAAGATTTCAAGACGGATAATAAGGCGCCCCTCGGCCTTCACCTTCAAGACATTGTAGGCCATCATCGCCAGGGGGGTAAAGAGACCTGCCAGGCAGACCACCTCGAAGAGGGGCACCGTCGGCATCCACTCCTCGGTGAGCAACACCGCGAAGAGGTCGTGCGCCACGGCGGCCATACCGAGCATCACGGGGAAGATAGCGTAGGCTACGACCATCAAGACCTGGCGGTAGCTCTCGGCAAACTTCTCGCGCTTATCGGCAATCGAGGCCAGCGCGGGGAAGGTCACCTGCTGCACCGACTGCATCGCCGACTGCACGGGCAGATCCTTGAGTTTGATTGCCTGGTCGTAGTAGCCGAGCGTAGCATCGGCGTAGATCTTACCGAGGAAGAGGTGGGGCACCTTGTTGTAGATGGCCGTCACCAAATCCGAAGCCAAAAGGCTCATGCTGTAGGGGGCCATTGCGCCAAGCGCCGTGAGCGAGGCGCGCCCCGTCGGTTTCCAACCACCCCACCACCAAAAGAGGGCCGCACGAATCGCCATCAGGAGCACCTGCTGCCACACCAAGGCCCAGACACCCAAGCCGGTGTAGGCCATTGCAACAGCAGCCAAGCCGCTCAAGAGCTGCGCCAGGAAGATGATCTTCGAGATGCGCGCAAAGGCGAACGAGCGGGTGAGAATCGTATGCTGGATAACCCCCAGGGCATTGAGCGGAATCATCAGGAAGAAGAGGGGGGCCACCTCTTCGAGAATCGGCATTGCGTAGTAGTCGGACAAAAAGGGCATCGCAACCACCAACGCCCCATAGAGCAGCAGCGCGGTGATGATGTTGAACAAAAAGACCGATTTGTAGTCGCTCTTCGTAGGGTCGGCCTTGCGCACCAACATCTGCGAGAAGCCGCTATCGACCACCACGAGGGCAAACGAGGAGAAGGCCAGCAAGAGGGCAATGACCTTCAAATCCTCTGGCAACAAGAGGCGCAGGATAAGCACACGCACGACAAACTGCACCAAGGCCGAGGCGATCTTCTCGCCCATCGTCCACTCGGCACCTGCCGCCACACGGCTCTTCAACTCGCTCTTCATCGCCTACTCCTTCCGTAAAAAGTTATCGACGCATCTTGAGCGCCTCGATACCCAACTTATAGGAGTCGAGTCCGAAGCCCATAATCGACCCCACGGCCACCGAGGCCAGGAGCGAGGTGTGGCGGAACTCCTCACGCGCCAAGATCGAGGAGATATGCACCTCGACCACGGGGGTCGAAATAGCCGAAACAGCATCGCGCAACGCCACCGAGGTGTGGGTATAACCACCGGCATTGAGCACCACTCCGTCATAGAGGCCCACCGAAGCGTGGAGCGCATTGATCAGCTCACCCTCGACATTGGACTGAAAGTAGTCGAGCTGACAATCGGCATAGGCGGCCTGCAACTGCGGGATAAACTCCTCGAAGGTGGTCGAGCCATAGACATCCGTATCGCGCCGTCCCTGCAGATTGAGGTTCGGGCCGTTGAGAATCAGAATTTTCATCGTGAAAGGAAATTTTTACAAAGATAGGAAAAAAATTTTCTATCTTTGTTCCGCTATGGGTGAATTTGAACTGATCGAGGCAATCTGCCGTATGAGCGACCGACTTCCGAAGAATGGATTCGAGGGGATCGGCGACGATTGCGCCGTGCTCGAAATCGGGGGCGGCGAGGCGTTGGTCTTCACCGCAGATGCCCTCTGTGAGGGGGTTCACTTCCTGCGCGAGGGGGCTACGGCCTACGAAATCGGCCAAAAGACGCTGCGCGTAAATCTGAGCGATGTCGCCTCGATGGGTGTGCGCCCCGTGGCGGTGTTGCTCTCGCTCTCGCTCCCCGACGACCTGCCCCAAGGGTGGGCCGAGGCCTTTATGGTGGGACTTACCGAGGATGCAGCGCGCTACGGCGTGGCCCTGATTGGTGGCGACACGACCCGCACGACGGGGGGCATCCACCTCTCGGTGACGGCCATCGGGCGTGGCGCTACGGCCAACTTAAAGCGTCGGCGCGATGCGCAAAAAGGGGATCGGATTTTGGTCACGGCTCCCCTGGGTGGATCGGCACACGGCCTGAAGGATATCCTTGCCGGGCAGCTCGACACCGCCGCTGCTGCAACCCACCGCCTGCCCGAGATCGAAATCGAGGCAGGAGCCTGGCTCGGAGCGCGCAGCGAGGTGCACGCCATGATGGACCTCTCGGATGGCCTGGCGAGCGACATTCGCCACATCCTCAAGGCCTCCGACACAGGGGCTGCGATCGACCTGGATCGCCTGCCGCTCGACGCAGGGGCGACCATCGAGGAGGCGGCCGCAGGGGGCGAGGATTACAAGTTGCTCCTCACCGCCTCTGATGAGGGGTGCGACGCTCTGATGCGCGACTTTGAGGCGGCGTTCCACCGTCCGCTCTACCTCGTGGGCGAGATTACGGCCGAAGGACTCACGTGGCGAGAAAAGGGCAAAAAGGTGGAAAGAGAGCTGCAAGGTTTTCGCCACTTCTGACAAAGATTTATTACCTTTGCACAAAATAACTGCATACATCAAACAATGGAGAAGATTATCCAACTGAACGATCGTCGCTTCAAGGTGATGATTCCTGCCGAGAAGATCGACGAGGCCGTCGCAGCGGTGGCCGAGCGCATCAACCGCGACTACGCCGAGCGCCAGACCCCGATCTTTATGGGTGTACTCAACGGCTCGTTTATGTTCCTGAGCGATTTGATCAAGAAGATCGAGTTCAACAACGAAATCTCGTTCGTCAAGCTCGCCTCCTACGAGGGAACCACCTCGACGGGCGCCGTCAAGAAGCTCATCGGCATCAACGGCTCGATCGAGGGTCGCCACATCATCATTGTCGAGGATATCGTCGATACGGGCGAGAGCATCCAGCACATGGTCGAGATGCTCCAAGCCTACAACCCCGCCTCGATCGAGGTCTGCACCCTCTTCTTCAAACCCAACTCCTACAGCAAGCAGATTCCGATCAACTACCGCGCCATGGAGATTGGCAACGAGTTCATCGTGGGCTACGGCCTCGACTACGACCAGCTGGGTCGCTCGCTGAAGGATATCTACGTAGTCTGCGAATAATGGCTCTGCAAACCGACATAGCCCTCCTCGACGGAGGTCGTCTGCTGCCCCTCGTGGAGGATTTCTACACGATTCAGGGCGAGGGTTTCCACAGCGGCAAGCCCGCCTACTTCATCCGCCTCGGCGGGTGCGATGTGGGGTGCCGTTGGTGCGATGCCAAGTATACCTGGAACCCGAAGCTCTATCCCCCGACCGAGATCACGACCGTCGTGGAGCGTGCCGCCTCCTACCCCGCGCAGGCCATCGTGCTGACGGGTGGCGAGCCGCTGCTCTACCCCCTCGATCCGCTCTGCGAGGCGTTGCACGACCGTGGGTTGGAGATCTTCCTCGAGACCTCGGGATCGCACCCCTTCTCGGGTCGCTTCGACTGGGTATGCCTCTCCCCCAAGCGCCAACAGCCGCCCCTGAAGGAGGCCTACGCGCGCGCGGATGAATTAAAGGTGATCATCGAGACGGAGGAGGACTTTCGCTGGGCCGAGGAGAATGCCCGCCAGGTGTCGCGCAAATGCCGCCTCTACCTGCAACCCGAATGGAGTCGCTCGGAGGAGATGATGCCCGCCCTGGTCGAGTATGCCAAAGCCAACCCCAAGTGGAACATCTCGATCCAGACCCACAAATATATGCGTATCCCCTAAACGCAACTATCGGGTATGAAAATCACCTTCTCGCGCCGCTTCTGGATTCTGACCACCGCCATTGTGGTCTTCTTCACGCTGATCTTCGTCGGGCAGAATCTGCTGCACGCCTGGCGCATCAAGCGTCAAATCGCCGTGCTCGAGAAGGAGGAGGAGCTCTACCTGAAGAACATCGAGCGCGACAGCGCGCTGGTGAATCAACTCCGCTACGACGACTACCTCGAGGAGTATGCCCGCGAACAATATGGCATGCAACGCAAAGGGGAAGAGGTCTTTATCATTCGATAAAA
>JAUMXM010000022.1:28370-33746 GCA_030529085.1 Rikenellaceae bacterium
AAAAAGAGGGGGCTGCAATTCGCAGCCCCCTCTTTTTGTTGCCATCCGGCTTTATACCAGACCCGAGAAGCCCATAAAGGCCATAGCCAGGATGCTGGCCGTGATCAGAGCGATGGGCACACCCTTGAAAGTCTTGGGAACATCCTCAAAATCGAGGCGCTCACGAAGACCTGCGAAGAGTACCAATGCCACACCGAAACCAATAGCCGTAGCCACGGCGTAGGTCACACTCTGAAGCAGCGTAAACTCCTTCTGGATCATCGAGATAGCGACACCCAGCACGGCGCAGTTGGTGGTAATAAGCGGGAGGAATACACCCAGCGCCTGGTAGAGCGAGGGCGATACCTTCTTCAGGATAATCTCGACCATCTGCACGAGCGATGCGATCACCAGAATAAAGACGATGGTCTGCATGTAGCCGATACCGAAGGCGTTGAGCACATAGTGCTGCAGAGGCCAGCAGACAAGCGCCGTCAGTGCCATTACGAAGGTAACAGCAGCGCTCATACCCAGCGAGGTCTCAACCTTCGACGATACACCCAGGAAGGGGCAGATGCCGAGGAATTGGGCCAAGACGACGTTATTTACGAAGATGGCGCCGATAATGATTGCAAAATAGGTAATCTCCATAACTATTTCTTGGCTAATTTGTTAAACAATACCATCAGGTAACCCAGCGTAAGGAAGCCACCCGGAGCAAGCACGAATACCAGCGGCGTGAAGTCGGCAATACCGAGCGGCATACCGAAGATGGCACCACTGCCGAGGATTTCACGGGCAGCACCGACAGCCGTCAGAGCTACCGTGAAGCCCAAACCGATACCGATACCGTCGAGGATCGAATCCAGGGGCGAGTTCTTCGAAGCGAAGGCCTCGGCACGACCCAGGATGATACAGTTCACCACGATCAGCGGGATGAAGAGACCGAGCGAAGCGTAAAGCGCCGGCACGAAGGCCTCCATCACCATCTGGATGATGGTCACGAACGAGGCGATCACCACGATGAACGAGGGGATGCGCACCTTATCGGGAATCACATTCTTGATGAGCGAAATCACCAGGTTCGACATGATGAGCACGGCCATCGTAGCCAGACCCATACCCATACCGTTCGAAGCCGAGGTGGTCGTACCCAGCGTGGGACACATACCCAGCACGAGCACGAAAACGGGGTTATTCTTGAGAATACCGCTCAAGATAATCTGCATCTTATTCATTTTGAACTCCTTCCTGAGCCACAGGCTCCTCTGCTTGTTCTGCATTCTCAGCTACGGCCGTAGCACCCGAAACACCGTCCGGAGCCTCCTGACCCGTAACATTCATCATAGCCACGCAAGCGCGGTTCACAGCATCGAGGTAGGCACGCGACGAGATGGTTGCTGCGGTCAAGGCATCGACCTCACCACCATCCTTCGTCACCTTGAAGGTGCCCGTAGCCTCCTTGCCCTTCACACCGGCCAACAGGGGGTTACCCTCGTCGCACATCTTCGTACCCAGACCCGGGGTCTCGGCCTGCTGCAGGACATTTACGTTGTTGATCGTGCCATCGGGCAGGAAACCTACCATCACCTTGATGACACCGCTAAAACCACTCTTGGTCATCGACTCCACAGCGAAGCCAACCTCCTGGCCGTTCTGCGTAGCCGTATAGACCTTGATCGGCATATCGTCGATCGTCTGCTCCGAAATCTCCGTCTTGTCGAAAGCGGGCAGCACCTGGCCCAAAGCAGCCTCCGTAGCGGCAGCCTTGGCAGCAGCAATCGGCTCTACGGTGATCATATTCACTGCACCGACACCGGCCGAGGCAATGAGCGTGATCGAGAAGAGCACCGCTACCATATTAATAAGTGTACTTTTCATACTCCGTTCTCCTCCTTATTTGACGCCGAAGCGCTTGGGTTTAATGTACTTGTTGATCAGGGGCACGCAGGCGTTCATAATCAGAATCGCAAACGACATACCCTCGGGATAGGCACCCCAGAGGCGGATGCACATCGTGATGACACCGATACCGATGGCGAAGATCACCTGACCCTTCACGGTCATGGGCGAGGTAGCGTAGTCGGTTGCCATGAAGATAGCACCCAGCATAGCACCACCGGCCAGGATGTGGAAGAGCGGGAACTGCCACAGCTGAGCAGCATCACCACCGCGCGTCAGCGCTACCACAAAGGCAAAGAGAGCCATCGTAGCCAGCACCGTTACAGGGATGTGCCACGTGATCACCTTGCGCCACAAGAGGTAAACAAAGCCGATCAGCAAAGCAACGGCAGCCACCTCACCGAGCGAACCGGGCATATTACCCAGCAGCAGGTCGGTCATGGGCAGCGAGCCGGCATCCGTACCGAACTTCACGGCAGCCAGCGGCGTAGCACCCGAGAGGGCATCCAGAGCAGGATTCTCGACCGCGGGGAACGAGGTCATCTGCACGGGATAGGCGATGAGCAGGAATACACGACCTACGAGTGCGGGGTTGAAGGGGTTCTTGCCCAGACCACCGAAGGTCATCTTGGCCACGGCGATGGCGACGAAAGCGCCAATCACCACGATCCACCAGGGAATCGAGGCCGGGAGGTTGAAGGCGAGCAGCACACCCGTAACGACTGCCGACCAGTTGCAGATCGTGCAGGCGCCCTTCACCATGAATTTCTGAATCAGGTACTCGAACAGCACACACGAAGCAACCGAAAGGGCCGTGACTGCGAGCACGCTCCAGCCGAAGACCACCACCGAGACAACCAGAGCCGGCATCAGGGCGATAACCACATCGCGCATAATCGAGGCCGTAGATTGGGTCGATTGTACGTGGGGCGACGGCGAGACAATAAGTTTGTTAGCCATAGTTTATTCTTGTTTTTCGTTTACTTCTTGGGGGCTTGTGCGGCCATACGGGCGCGAATGATACCCATTACGGTCTGCTTACCGAGGCGTACCCAATCCAGCAGCGGCAGGTACGAGGGGCAGGTCGACTGGCAGCAACCACACTCGATACACGAGGTGATCATATCGGCCTCAACGGCCTCCCACTGCTTCTTCTTCGAGAGCTTGGCCAGCAGGTAGGGCTCGAGACCCATCGGGCAGGCCGAAACGCACTTGGCGCACTTCATACACTGACCCGGCTCCTGGCGCTCGGCATCCTTGCCGCTCATGACCGTAATACCCGAGCAACCCTTCGTGACGGGCGACTCGAGGTTAATCATCGCGCGACCCATCATCGGGCCACCGTTGATCACCTTGCCAGCATCCTCGGGAAGACCGCCGGCAGCGTCGATCAAGGTCTGGATGGGGGTACCCATACGCGTCAGGAGGTTCTTCGGCTCCTTCAGACCCTTACCCGTGATCGTTACGACGCGCTCGATGAGCGGCATATTCTTCTGTACGGCGCGATAGACAGCATAGGTCGTCGAGGCGTTGCATACCACGGCACCCACGTCGATCGGGAGTGCGGGAGGGGGCGGCACCTGGCGGCCCGTAACGGCTGCGATGAGCTGCTTCTCACCACCCTGCGGGTACATCACCTTCAGGGGCACGATCTCAACACCCTTGAACTTCTTGGCAAGCTCCTGCAGGTGTGCGATGGCATCGGGCTTGTTGTTCTCGATACCGACGTAGGCCTTATCGACAGCGATGGCCTTCATCAGAATCTCAACACCGATGAGCATCTCTTCGCCCAGCTCGAGCATCGTGCGGTGGTCCGAGGTGAGGTAGGGCTCACACTCCACACCGTTGATGATCAGGCACTCGGCCTTCTTACCGGGAGGAATCGAGAGCTTGACCTGCGTGGGGAAGGTTGCACCACCCATACCGACGATACCCGCCTCCTTGATCTTGGCGATGATCTCGGCACCCTCGAGCGTGCACTCGCGCTTGAGCTCCGTCGAGCGGTCGATCGTCTCAACCCACTCGTCGCCCTCGCGCTTGATGGTAATCATCATCTGACGCAGACCCTGGCCGTTGGCAACCATATCGACCGACTGCACCACACCCGAGATGGGGCTGTGGATGTTGGCCGACATAAAGCCCGTAGCCTCGGCGATCTTCTGACCCGTGAGGACCTTGTCGCCTTTGGCCACGATAGCCGTGGCAGGTGCGCCGATATGCTGGCCGAGCGGAATCTGGACCACCTCGGGAAGAGGCAGCACCTCGATTGCCTTGGCGCGGCTCAACTTATTTTCCGACGGATGAACTCCGCCCATAGGAAATGTCTTCATATCTTGCGTTTTTTCTTGTGTCCAACTTTATTTCTCGGCCTTCTTCATGCGCAGCAGCTGCAGCGACTTGAGGGCAATGGGCTTCACGGGAACTACGTTGGCCTCGACCTTCGGGGTCGTGGCACCCTTCACCGGCTCGGCCTTGGGATTCACGAGCAGCAGCGGACGCTGACCCGAGAGCTTCAAGGGCACCAGCGCGGGACCCGTCGTAGCCTTCGGAGCGGCAGCCGGTGCAGCCTCGGCCTTCGGAGCAGCTGCAGGAGCAGCCTTCGGAGCCTTGGGCAGCGGATCCATACCTACGAGCTTGATGGCACCCGTCGGGCACTCATTGACGCACTTGCGGCACAACTTACACTTCGCAGGATCGATGTAGGCCAGGCCGTTCTCGACCGTGATAGCACCAAACGGACAAGCCTTGGCGCACTTACCGCAACCGATGCAACCCGCCTTACAAGCCTTGATCGTCACGGGACCTTTGTCCTTCGAAACGCACGATACGTAGACGGCGCGATCCTTCGGCCAGCGCTTACGCAGCTCGATGACGTTCTTCGGGCAGGCCTTCACACAAGCACCACAAGCCGTACACTTCGAGGGGTCAACCTCGGGCAGGCCCGTCTCGGGATTCATCGTGATGGCACCAAAGGTACAAACCTCGGCGCAATCACCGTAGCCCAAGCAACCGAACGAGCAACCCGTCTCGCCCACATAGAGCGAAGCGGCCACTGCGCACGACTTGGCGCCATCATACTTATTCGTACGAGGACGCTTCTCGCACGTACCACCGCAACGAATCGTTGCCGTCTGGGGCTCCTTCTCGGCAGCTGCCTTACCCAGGTAGGCGGCGATGGGACTCATCGTGTCACCACCACCCACGGGGCAATACAGCGCGGAGATGTCATCCCGCTTCACGAGCGCCTCAGCAAGACCACGGCAGCCGGCAAAACCGCAACCACCACAATTTGCTCCGGGCAGCATCTTCTCCACCTCGTCGATACGCGGATCCTCTTCCACCTTGAACTTTTGAGCCACAAAGTAGAGAATTACCGCTGCGAGGATTCCCAACACACACAGTGTCAGAATCGTGTAAAATAATACCTCCATTTAATTGTTTGTTGTTATAGTGAATTGAATTGTTTTTTCGATGCGATTGCGAAAGAGCCACAGC
>JAUMXM010000071.1:0-1685 GCA_030529085.1 Rikenellaceae bacterium
TGTTATTGGTTTAAATTGTTTTGGTTTTCATTACAACGGAATGTCGATATCCTCGTACTCGCCCCAATCGTTGACATCCACATCGAAGCCTCCACCCACGGAGCCCTCCATACCATCCTCGTCGGAGATCTTGAGTCCCTTGACCACAATCACACCGCCGTGGGGCTGCGCCTCGACCTCCTTCGTGACATCGATGTCGAAGCTCACAATCTTACCGTTGCGCAGCATCACCTCGAGATTCAGCGCATAGGCACCCTCACCACGCGTGGCGTAGTTGCCGTTCGGATAGCCCGGGGCACCAAACGAATTGACCAGCGCAAAGGGGCCGTAGTCGCGCATCTCGCAATCGAAGAGGATCGTGGCAACCTCGTCGGAGGTGGTACCCGTCGAGAGCTGAACGGCACGCGCCATACCCGAGAGGGCTCCGCGCGCCAGCGACACATAGTGCAGACCATACTCGAACTCGAAGCGAATCTTATAGGTGAAGACAAGCGGATGCATCGTGACGGGAATAACCGTAGGCCGCTGCACCTTCTCGGGAATATAACCCGCGTAGAAGTTACCAAAGAGCATATCGGGAGGCGAAACGGTCTCCTCCTTCTCGGATGCGAGGGTGAAGGGGTTGCCATCGTAGGTCGTGCGGGTACGGGTGCGGGTCGTAGCGCGCGTGGTGGCAAAGTCGTTCATATCGGTGAAGACGATATACTCCGTGTCGTTGTTGTAGAACAAGAGGTCGTTGGCACCCTCCGTCAGGTGGACAATACCGCCGTCGGGCTCCAGATTGGTGATGTGGTGCGTGTCGTACTTGTCGTAGTTGATCACACGCAGACCCGAAGGCTTCGTGGGACGCAACGCGTCGTAGGGAGTATAGGCCTCGGGCCACGAGGTGACCCAATTCGTGTAGTCGGTGCAACGCTCCTCCCACTCGTAACGATAGGTGGCCTGCACCTCGATGTGGTATTTGTGGGCGTGCTCGTCGTGGTTGTAGCAGAGATCCTTATGCTCGCACGACGACAGGAAGAGCACAACAGCCAAAATCGGGAAAATAGTTCTCATCGCTTGCCTCCTTTCTCCTTGTTGTAGTTACCGCAACCGATCAGCCACACGAGCGAAACCTCGACCTTCGTGGGACCAAACCAGTGGCGATTCTTCGTCGACTGCCATACGTAGTGGCCGTCGATGGGCAGATACTCGTCGTACTCGCCCCAATGGTAGCCGACACCCAGCGTGAAATCGATGTTCAGACGGCGCGCAATGGGTAACGAGTAGCCATACTCGAGGCCCGCAGTCCAACTCCAACGATCGGCCAGGTAGCCGCGCTTGCCCGTCTCGAAGTCGTAGGTGATCATCTGGCCGTAAAGACCCAGGTGGTGACCCGTGAGCGGCTTGTTGGCAGCCGCCTTGCCAAACCACTTGCGCAGCGCCACGTCGCCACCATAGACTCGCCAATAGTTGTGGCGCGAATCGCTCTTCCACCACGCATACTCCCAGTTGGCAACAACCGACCAACTCTTGCCCAAATAGAACTCGATGCCGATGTTGGGAATGGCCGCAAGGTCGTAGAGCATATTGGTTTTCAGCGCCATATAGAGGGGATGCTCGCACTCGGGCTGCGGCTCGGGAATGGGGGCCGGAGCCGGTGCAGGCTCGGGAACGGGTTCGGGCTCAGGCTTGGGCTCGGGTTT
>JAUMXM010000071.1:1695-2522 GCA_030529085.1 Rikenellaceae bacterium
ACACTCAACACGCGCCGAAGCAAAACGCAAGCGCGGGAAGAGGTGCTCGAGCATCCAGCGATAGGGCTCACCACCGTGCAAAGCAGCCAGACGGCTGCGACGGATGCTCACCAGACGGCCATCGCGCACCTCATCGTCGGGGGTCGAACGCAGCAGGTCGAGCACCTCGTCACGGTGGGGGGTATTCTCCTCCGACTCGACAAGGGCAATCAGGGCATCCCAATCGATACCCGTAGCCTCGACTTCGTAGCCCAAATCGACCGCCAACAGCTGCGAGAGATGGCTTACAATGGCCTTAGCGCGCTTCTGGGCCAAGATTTCGTTCTGGCGCATACCTCCCTCAGGCGAAGCACTTGCCACGATGCGAATGCGACGGAAGTGAGCCGCAGTATCCCGCATGTAGGCGTTGACTTTGTTCGAGAAGGCACGCAGGGTCTCCTCATTTCCCATATATCCTGCATCGAGCGACGACATGCCCTGGCGGAAGAAGAGCTTCACCGAGTCGCGCATCTCTTGCGGCTGCTCGTCACCGAAGGCGACCGCCACGCAGGAGAATAGGATGGTTGTTAAAAGTATCAGTCGTTTCATACAAAACAATATTACCTTATTTATATATAGTGTTCGGGCGCGCTGCCCTTGTTCGTAAGGAGTGAAAAAAAAGATGCGCACAGAATCACACGCACATTTTTGGCAAAAACAACTAAAATATTAGCAGATCGCCTATAAGTCGGCAGCCTTCTCGCAACCCTATCTTCACTCCTTCGTCTTTTTTCTTTTCTAATTTTTTCGTTTTAATCGGACTTTTAGCCAATTTTTACACATAAAAG
>JAUMXM010000023.1 GCA_030529085.1 Rikenellaceae bacterium
CTTCTGATCCGTAGTCAGATGCTCTATTCAATTAAGCTACGGTGCCGAATTGCGAATGCAAATGTAGGGCGAAAAAGGGAATTGTGCAAATAAATTGAGGAAAAAATTTTAAAAATTTCATTGTCTGAAGACGTAAAAACGCTGCAAATAGCTGATACTGTTAGCAGTAGAGCCGAACATCGTCGGCTGTAATTTTTTCGCCCGAAAGGATTGTCAGACGCTCCATGGCGTTCCTCAGCTCCCGAATGTTGCCGCTCCATCTGCGTTGTTGGAGCGCTTCGAGGGCTTCGTGCTCGATCTCTTTGCAGTCGGTGTGGTACTCGGTGGCGATCAGGTGGAGGAAGTGGTCGGCCAAGAGGGGAATGTCGTCGCTGTGCTCGCGCAAGGCGGGGACGCGGATGACCACAACCCCGATGCGGTGGTAGAGGTCCTCGCGGAAGTTTCCTCGCCCGATCTCCTCCTTGAGGTCTTTGTTGGTGGCGGCCAGTACGCGCACGTCGACCTCGATGTCGCGGTCACTCCCCACGCGGCAAATCTTGTGCTCCTGGAGGGCGCGGAGCACCTTGGCCTGCGCTGCAAGCGACATGTCGCCGATCTCATCCATGAAGAGGGTGCCTCCGTCGGCCAGCTCGAACTTCCCCTTGCGCTGCTTGATGGCCGAGGTGAAGGCGCCACGCTCGTGGCCGAAGAGCTCGCTCTCGATCAGCTCGGAGGGTATCGCCGCGCAGTTTACCTCGACAAAGGGTGCCTCTGCGCGTTGGCTGGCCCGATGCAGGTGGCGTGCCACAAGCTCCTTGCCCGTGCCGTTTTCACCCGTAATGAGCACACGCGCCTCACAGGGGGCTACCTTATTAATTAATTCGCGCATGCGGGTCATCTCGGGACTGGCTCCGATGATGGCCTCGACCCTTGCGGTTGGGGCGCCACACCGCTTGCGGCGTGTGGCTGTGGCGCGGCGTCGCTCGCTCGGCACCGAGGGCTCCTCGTCGTGGTGGGTGGTGCGGTGGATGGCCTGCATCAGGCGGTTCATGTCGATCGGGCGGGTGAGGTAATCCTCGGCACCGCGTCGCAGCGCCTCGACGGCAGCCTCGATCGACCCCTGCTCGGTGAGCACGATGAAGGGGGTGTCGCCATGCAGTGCGGTGTGGTTGGCTTCGTCTGTGAGGATCAGATCGAAGGGTGTGCGAGCCAGCAGCTGCTCGGCGGCGGCATCGCAGTCGGCGACTTCGGTGGTGAGCCCCTCGTAGGTGAGCCGTTCGCGGAGGTTGTTTCGCATGCTTTTTGAGCGGTCGAGAATTAAAACTTTCATCCTGGTTTGTTATTAATGAAAAATTGCGTTATTTTTGCCTTCAAAAGTACAAAATCCCCCCACCGAAACCCAATCGTGGGTGCGAAGAGAGGGTGGGGCGCAGTGGGAGTAAAAGGGGGCGCAAATGGCGTATCGATGAGCCCCGAAAAGTGGCCGTGAGGCAGAATATGAGGTATGCAATGTAACCGAATGGCTCCCGAATCAGGTAAACGGTATCATCCAACGTATGAAAAAGAACTATAACTACACACGACGCAAGTTGTATCTGCCCGAGTATGGCCGACACATCCATGAGATGATCGACTCGTTGCTCGAAATCGAGGATCGCTATGAGCGTAACCGCCAGGCCCGTGCCGTGATTGCCGTGATGGGCAATCTCTTTCCGCTGCTGCGCGATACGGCCGATTTTGCCCACAAGCTCTGGGATCACCTCTTCATTATGTCTGATTTTAAGCTCGATGTAGATTCTCCCTACCCGCGTCCCACGCGCGAAGAGCTGACCATCCGTCCCCGCCCGTTGTCCTATACGCAGGGGCGCATCGCCTATAAGCATTACGGCAAGTATGTCGAGCGCATCGCCCGCAAGATTGCCGAGGAGGCTCCTGCCGAGGGGGGTGCGCAGGCCATCGATAACCTGGCTCGCTACATGCGCACGAAGAGCTACGAGTACAACGAGGAGCACCCCAACAACGAGACGATCGTAAGAGACCTCAAGCGGATGACCAACGATGCTATCCGTGTCGACGAAGAGGCCCTCAATAACCTCCGAAGCGACTATAAACAGCACCATTCGGCGCATGCTCAGAAGGGTCATGCCATGCGAAACAACCGTCAGCAGAAGGGACGTCAGCATCCGCACGGGCGTTCGAAAAACAACAATCAACATCGCAATTTCACCAAATAAGCCATAGGAAATAAAAAAAATGGTTATCTTTGCTTTTTGAATTAGATATAACCCAATGAATAAACAACTGATTTTTTCGTGTGCAGCGGCTGCTCTGATGTGTGCCGCCTGCCAATCGTCCAAAGTGGAAATCGACGGCCGTCTGCTCTCGGGCGAGGCCCAGGAGGTCTATCTCGAGCAGGTCAGCTCGATGCGCCAGCAGGTGATCGACACCGCTACGCTCGATGCCGAGGGTAACTATCGTTTTGCCCTCGAGGAGGCTTCGACGACCCCTTCGCTCTACAATATTCTCTACGATGGCGAGCGTATTCCGCTCTTCGTGGCTGCCGGTGATCGTTTGACGGTCAATTCGGTGGGCAACCTGGTGCGTAACTACACGGTCGAGGGTTCCGATGAGTCGGAGCTGATGCGCCAATTCTACCAGGCGTTCATCGCCGGTGCGCAGAAGTTGGAGAACATCGCCAAGCAGGTTTCGGTGCAGTCGCTGCCCGCCACCGAGCGTGAGTCCCTGCTCCAGCAGTACACCGAGGAGTATTACCGCATCCGCCGCGAGCAGCTTCGCTTCATCGCCGAGCACAAGGCTTCGCTGGCGGCTGTCTATGCCATCTATCAGCGCCTGCCGGGCGACCAGCACCTGGTTGACGGTGTGAGCGACCTGATTCACTACCGCACCGTAGCCGAGGCGATTGCCGAGAGCTATCCCGAGACCCCCTACCTGGTGATGCTGCGCGGCGATATCAGCCGCATGGAGGCTGCTCAGCGCCTGGCCGAGGAGATCACCGAGTCGACCTTCCCCGATCTCGAGATGTCGAATATCTATGGCCAGAAGGTGAAGCTCTCGTCGTTGCAGGGCAAGGTGATCATGCTCGACTTCTGGTCGGCCGAGCTAGGCAACAGCAACCAACTCAATGCCGAGCTGAAGGAGATCTATGCCAAGTATAAGGATGCCGCTACGCCGTTTGAGGTCTATCAGGTGGCTGTCGATACCTCGAAGCCGCTCTGGATCAACACCGTACAGGAGCAGCAGCTGCCCTGGATCTCGGTGAGCGATCTGCGTGGTCGCGCCTCGACGGCTCTGGGTACCTATAACGTAACGAAGCTCCCCACCTCGTTCCTGATCGACAAGGAGGGTGAGATTGTGGCACGCGACCTGCGTGGCGCAGAGCTGGAGCGCAAACTCCAAGAGCTGACCCGCTAATGCACTACTTCGCCTCCGATATTCACCTGGGCGCCGGCTCCGAGAGCGAGGCGCGGGCTACCGAGCAACGCTTCGTGGCTTGGCTCGACCGTGTGGCCGAGGATGCCGAGACGGTGATTCTGGCGGGCGATATCTTCGATTTTTGGTTCGAGTACCAAGAGGTCGTCCCCAAGGGCTTTGTTCGCACATTGGGGCGCCTGGCTGCGATGACCGACAAGGGCATCCGCGTCATCTTCCTCACCGGTAACCACGATATGTGGATAGGCGACTACCTGCATCGCGAGTGTGGGGTAGAGCTCTATACGGCCCCTGTCGAGTTGACGCTGGGGGCTAAGCGCCTCTTTGTGGCGCACGGCGACAACATGAACATCGAGGGGCAGTGGGTGTTGCAGGCGATGAACGCCATGTTCCGCTCGAAGTGCCTGCGTTGGCTCTTCTCGTGGTTCGTGCATCCCGATTTGGCCCTCAAATTCGGTCATTGGTGGAGCGGCCACTCGCGCAAGCAACATGCCAAGCACGACAGCCTCACCGAGAAGCTCACCGAGCCGCTAATCCGCTATGCGCGCACCTATGCCAAGTCGCACGAGATCGACCACTTTGTCTTTGGCCACATGCACTACGCCCGTGACTACCGCGAGGGCGATTTCCATGTCCTCTCGCTGGGGGCCTGGGATTGCACCCCCTCCTATGCGGTGCTCGATCGGGAGGGTGCGTTGACTTTGAAAATGCTCGAATAAGATGAAACAATACCACGACCTATTGCGCCGCATTGTGACCGAAGGTGTTGTGCGCGGCGACCGCACGGGTACCGGCACGAAGAGTGTCTTTGGCCACCAGATGCGTTTTAATTTGGAGGAGGGCTTCCCGCTGCTGACCACCAAGAAGGTCTTCTTGAAGGGTGTCATCCACGAACTGCTCTGGTTTTTGAAGGGCGACACGAATATCGCCTACCTGGTGCAGAACGGGGTCCATATCTGGGATAACGACGCCTTCCGCTACTACAACGAGCTTTGTGTGCAGCACGCCGTGTTGCCCGTCGATCGTGATACCTTCCTGGCTGCAGCCGGTGAGGAGTCGCCCATCGAGGGGTATCGCTTTGGCGACCTGAACCACGTCTACGGCTATCAGTGGCGCTCCTGGCCCAAGGCCGATGGGGGCATCATCGACCAGATCGAGTCCGCCGTCGAGCTCATCAAGCGCAACCCCGAGTCGCGCCGCATCCTCGTCTCGGCGTGGAATGTGGCCGAAGTGGAGGAGATGGCCCTGCCCCCCTGTCACGTCTTGTTTCAATTCTATGTGGCCGATGGGCGCCTCTCGTGCCAGCTCTACCAGCGCAGTGCCGACACCTTCTTAGGTGTCCCCTTCAATATCGCTTCGTATGCCCTGCTGACGATGATGATGGCGCAGGTCTGCGGCCTCAAGCCGGGTGACTTTGTCCACACGCTGGGCGATACGCACCTCTATCTGAATCATATGGAACAGGTCGAGGAGCAACTCGCACGCGAGCCGCGCAAGCTGCCCGTGATGAAGCTCAACGAGGCCCGCACTTCGATTTTCGACTTTGTCTACGAGGACTTCACGCTGGAGGGCTACGACCCCTATCCCGCGATTAAGGCCCCGATGTCTTTCTAATATATGGTATCCGTCATCGTAGCAGTCGCCGCCAATGGCGTAATAGGCGACAAAAACACCCTCCTGTGGCGCCTCTCGGAGGATCTGAAGCGCTTCAAAGCCCTCACCGAGGGTCATCCCATTGTGATGGGACGCAAGACCTTCGAATCGCTGGGTCGCCCCCTGCCCAAGCGCGAGAATGTGGTTATCACGCGACAGGATATCGCCCTCGAGGGGTGCACTGTGGTCCACTCACTGGAGGAGGCACTCGCGCGTTTCAGCCCTGAAACAGAGGTCTTTATTATCGGTGGCGGCGAGATTTACGCCCAGGCTATGCCCCTGGCCGATCGCTTCTACTTAACGGTGGTCGAGGCCGACTTCGAGGGCGATACGAGCTTTCCGGCATGGGATCGCGAGGCTTGGGAGCTGGAGTCGGTCGAGCGTCTGGAGCAAAACGAGAATCGCCCCTACAGCTTCCGATTCGAGAATTACACGCGCAAGGCGAAAAAATAATTGCCGTCCTACGGCTTTGATTATCAGCCGGTAATCTTTGGGGGTGAAAAAAACTCGCCTCCAAAGTTTGGTTTTGACTTATTTTTGCCTTATCTTTGCATCACCAAACGATACATCGCGGGGTAGAGCAGTTGGTAGCTCGTCGGGCTCATAACCCGGAGGCCGGAGGTTCGAGTCCTCCCCCCGCTACTCAAAAAGGAGAAACAATCAAGTTTCTCCTTTTTTTTCGTATCGGGGGGGGGATTCCCCCGACCATATAGACAATCCACCCCAACCCCCTCCTTTGATAAGGAGGAGCTTCAGTTGCGACTCGGGTACAAGAAACCCCGTAGTTCGAGGCATAGCGGTCTATGCGATGAACTACGGGGTAGTTGACACAACGCCCTGAGGCGTGGAATCTATTCTTGCAGGATTACTTGCGGTAAACTTTCGTGTAGCCGTAAACAGCCTCCTCACCAAGCTCCTCCTCGATACGGATCAGCTGGTTGTACTTGGCCATACGGTCCGAACGCGAGAGCGAACCGGTCTTGATCTGACCCGAGTTGGTAGCAACTGCGATGTCGGCGATCGTAGCATCCTCGGTCTCACCCGAACGGTGCGACGTAACCGAGGTGTAACCTGCACGGTGAGCCATCTCGATAGCGTCGAGGGTCTCGGTCAGCGAACCGATCTGGTTAACCTTGATCAGGATCGAGTTACCGCAACCGAGCTCGATACCCTTCTTCAGGAACTCTACGTTGGTTACGAAGAGGTCGTCACCTACGAGCTGGCACTTGTCACCGATAGCGTCGGTCAGCATCTTCCAGCCGTCCCAGTCGTTCTCCGACATACCGTCCTCGATCGAGTCGATGGGATACTTCTCAACCAGACCCTTCAGGTACTCAACCTGCTCAGCCGAGTTGCGCTTTGCACCCTTCTCACCCTCGAACTTCGTATAGTCGTAGATGCCATCCTTGTAGAACTCCGACGAAGCGCAGTCCATACCGATCATTACGTCCTTACCGGGAACATAACCTGCAGCCTCGATAGCCTTGATGATCGAATCGAGAGCATCCTCCGTACCCTCGAGTGCGGGAGCGAAACCACCCTCATCACCTACAGCCGTCGAGAGGCCGCGAGCGTGGAGCACCTTCTTCAGGTTGTGGAATACCTCAGCACCCATGCGAACACCCTCCTTGAGCGACGAAGCGCCTACGGGACGGATCATGAACTCCTGGAATGCGATGGGGGCATCCGAGTGCGAACCACCGTTGATGATGTTCATCATCGGCACGGGCAGCGTCTTGGCGTTGGCACCACCGATGTAGCGATAGAGGGGCATACCGAAGTAGTCGGCAGCAGCGTGAGCTACGGCCAGCGATACGCCGAGGATGGCGTTGGCACCCAGGTTCGACTTCGTAGCCGTACCGTCGAGCTCGATCATAGCCTTGTCGATGCCCACCTGGTCCGAAACGTTCATGCCGATGATAGCGGGAGCGATCACCTCGTTTACGTTCTTCACAGCCTTCTCAACACCCTTACCCAGGTAGCGACCCTTGTCGCCGTCACGAAGCTCCAGAGCCTCGTTCTCGCCCGTCGAAGCACCGCTGGGAACAGCAGCACGACCAAAAGCACCCGATACAGTGCGAACCTCTACCTCAACCGTCGGGTTACCGCGCGAGTCGAGAATCTCTCTTGCGTGAATCTCTACAATTTGCATAACTTTGTTTTGTTTTGAAATGTTTGGTTTTTATAGAATTTGTCCTTGTTTCCGTCGCTTTCCATCGAAAAAAAACACCTCGGTATCGCCATCGTTTCGCACCCAGGGCCACTTTTTCCCAATTTGCGCCACAAAGATACACTTTTATGAATAAAAAACGAAATCCTACACCCTGATTTTTTGCGCAAAAAGAGGTTAAATCGGATTTTTTTTCGATTTCTGCTCCGAATGAACTAGAAATGACAAAAAAATGCTATATTTGCCAAATATTGTTCTTTTTTTGGGGTGTCTATCACCCCCTTTGGAACAAGCAAACCGAACTTAAAACAAAAACTTCAAACACTACTAAAAATGCAACTTAAAAATCTTTTGGAGGCCTACGTGGCCCCCACGTTCGATGTCGTAGACATCGCAGTAGAGCAGGGCTTCGCTTTGAGCGACAGTGCTCCGGGCTCGTACGACGACGGCAATATCGAGGACGACTCCGATTCGTGGAACTAATATCGGTCAAGGCTATGAAAAATCTCTTTACCAAATGGATGTTGATTGTCGCAGCGGCAACCGCATTTGCCTGCTCGACCGATGAGCAGGATACGTTCATCGAGAAGGAGAGCGTACCGGTTTCGATCACGGCTACGGCCGCCTACGAGGCCGAGGCCGACACGCGCGCCACGCTCACCCCGAACGAGGCCGAGAACCTCTTCACGGCTGCCTGGGAGGTGGGTGACGCACTCGCCGTACGCACCGAGGTTTTGACCGATGGTACCACCTTTGAGGGCAAAGAGTCGCAGGCCAAGCTGACCTACGACGGCTCGAGCTTCACGGGTACATTCAAGACCCAGGAGGGTGCCGTAGCGTGGAACTACTACGCCTACTACCCCTACACGGAGAGCAACAGCGCGATTCCCTTTGGCGACCGCGTACAGAACGGCAACAACTACAACAGCGACTACGACCTGATGTTCGGCTCGACGCTGGGTATCGAGAGCGTAACCCCGGGCCAGACGGCCGACGGCGGCAACATCGCCATCGATATGCAGCACTCGATGGCCCTGGTTTACTTCCACCTGACCAACACGGCCGAGTGGGCAGCCAACGAGAAGATCGTGAAGGCTGTTCTGACCTCGAATAAGTGGTTCTCGGGCGAGTATGCCAAGTTCAGCACCTCGGACTACGAATGGTCGATCGAGAGCGACTACCGCTCGACGGAGATCGGTATGACCTTCGAGGAGGGCACCAACCCGACGGCCGACGATGTAAAGCTCTACTTCCACATCTTCCCGTACGCCGAGCCGAAGCTGACGCTGACGCTCTACACCGCTTCGCACAAGATGGTCATTGCCAACACCACCCCGAAGGCTTACAACGCCGGCGTACTCTACAAGATCAGCAAGGATTGCACCGAGAAGTGGGTTGAGAATCAGCTTGGTCAGCTTGCAGCTCCCGTCATCAATGCCGAGGCAGGCGTGACCTATAACAGCGTCACCTTTACCTGGGATGCCGTAACCAACGCCGAGGGCTATGCCTACTCGATCAACGGCGGTGCCGAGCAGACGACTGCTTCGACTTCGGTAACGATTTCGGACCTCACGCCCGAGACGGCCTACACCTATGCCCTGACCGTTCGCGCACTGGGTGATGGTGCCCTCTACAGCGACTCGGAGAGTGCTACGCAGAACTTCTCGTTCACCACCCCCGCAGCTCCCGCCGATGGTGAGGTAACTGAAAAGACCTTAACATTAGACCCCGCCGTTATGGATGCTTCCGAATTAGGAATCCCCACGGGTAAATCTGCACTTCAAGCAGCAACCGGTACGACTCACAAATGGACATATGGTGATATCGGATTTGAGTCGTTTATGTGTTTGACCACATCGGGGAACGCTGCAGGAGATAAAGTCCCGGTATTCTACTTCTATAAAGCCTCAACTGCAGGTCAGACGATGCTGAAGAACACCACCTCGCTGGGCGAGATTATCTCTATCACTATTACGTTGATTGACAACGGCACAAAGAAGGGTAGCGTCTTTACAATGAATGAGACTGCAAACGGTACTACGCAAGCCGTTGCATCAAACAAAGCTTCGACCAAAGCACAGGAGCACATTTACACCTTCACCGAAGGTAACAATGGAATGTTTGAATTCTTTGGTGCTCAAGAAGACGATGGAAAAATCACTTCGATCGTAATCAACTACAAGAATTAACAAATAGCTTGATCCCTTTATTTATTTCCCTCGACCTTTGCGGGTCGGGGGATTTTTTTTGCGGGTGAAGGTTTTTGCAGTTTCGATATTTTTTTTATCTTTGTAGATTGGAATACCAAATGGCCGCCGCTCGCCGTTAAGAGGGCAGCCGAGGCAGGGTATTTCGGCAGCAAGGCGGGGCCGCTTGCGCAAAGCGACCCATAGCGACTTGTTGCGACCTATAACAAGGCAAAAACAAGTTAAACTAAACATAAAAAAAACTATGAAAAACTTATTCAGCGTAGAGGGTAAGGTGGTAGTGATGACGGGTGCCTGCGGCATCCTCGGCGCCACGATCGTAAAACATTTCGCCGAGCAGGGTGCCAAGGTGGTGCTGCTCGACCTGGAGCGCACGGCCGAGGTGGCCGAGGCGCTGATCGCCGAGATCAAAGCCGAGGGCGGTGAGGCCTGCTTCTTTGCCACGAACGTACTCGACAAGGAGGTGCTGGAGCAGAACTACAACGACATCATCGCCAAGTATGGCACGATCGACATTCTGCTGAACGCCGCCGGTGGTAATATGGCCCGCGCTACGGTGCAACCCGACCAGACGATCTTCGACCTGGATGTGGAGGCCGTGAAGCTCTGCACCGAGCTCAACCTCTTCGGCACGATTCTCCCGACGATGGTCTTCGCCAAGGCTATGGTCGAGAAGAAGTGTGGCTCGATCATCAACTTCTCGTCGGAGTCGGCCCTGCGTCCCCTGACGCGCGTAGCAGGTTACGGCGTAGCCAAGGCGGCCGTATCGAACTGGACGAAGTACCTCTGCGGCGAGCTGGCACTCAAGTTTGGTGACGGTCTGCGTGTGAACGCCATCGCCCCGGGCTTCCTCCTTACGAACCAGAACCGCGCCCTGCTGACCAACCCCGACGGCTCGCTTACGCCCCGCTCGCACACGATTCTCTCGCACACGCCCTACGGCCGTTTCCTCGAGCCCGATGAGCTGGTAGGTACCCTGCAGTGGCTCGCCTCGGATGCCTCGAAGGCCGTGAGCGGTACGGTCGTGGTAGTCGATGGCGGCTTCGATGCCTTCAGCATCTAATAGAGAGGAGAGAGCTGAGAGGAAAGCCCTATAGCGACCTATAGCAACCTATAACTCCCTCTCCCCAACTTTGAACTTAGAATTTTGAATTAAAACCAATAGCAGCTATGTATCTTTGCAAACAATCGTGGCGCTGGTACGGTCCGAATGATCCCGTATCGCTTGCCAACATCCGTCAGGCAGGTGCGACGGATATCGTACACGCCCTGCACCACATCCCCAACGGCGAGGTTTGGACCGTCGAGGAGATCCAGAAGCGTCAGGCGATGATCGCCGAGTATGGCATGGTATGGTCGGTCGTAGAGTCGGTGCCCGTACACGAGCACATCAAGACCCGCGAGGGCGCGTACCAGACCTACATCGAGAACTACAAGCAGTCGATTCGCAACCTGGCCGCCTGTGGTATCAAGTGCATCACCTACAACTTTATGCCCGTCTTGGACTGGACCCGTACGAACCTCGCCTACACGGTCGAGGATGGTTCGAAGGCACTCCGCTTCGAGCGTGCCGCCTTCATGGCTTTCGACCTCTTCATCCTGAAGCGTGAGGCCGCCTACACGGAGTACACCCCCGAGGAGCAGGCTCGCGCCAAGGCTCGCTTCGAGGCGATGGACGACGCGGAGAAGGAGCTCATCACGCGCAATATGATCGCCGGTCTGCCGGGTGCCGAGGAGAGCTTCACGATCGAGCAGTTCCGCCAGGCCCTCGACCGCTACAAGGATGTGGACGCCGAGACGTTGCGCGCGAATCTGATCTACTTCCTGAGCGAGGTATGCCCCGTGGCCGATGAGGTCGGTGCCGAGATGGTGATCCACCCCGACGATCCCCCCTATCCGATTCTGGGTCTGCCGCGCATCATGTCGACGGCCGAGGATTTCCGCAAGCTCATCGCTGCCGTGCCCAACAAGTCGAACGGCCTCTGCCTCTGCACCGGTTCGTTTGGTGTGCGTGCCGACAACGACCTGCCCGCCATCATGCACGAGTTTGGCGAGCGCGTAGGCTTCGTGCATCTGCGCTCGACGCGCCGCGATGCCGATGGCAACTTCCAGGAGGATAACCACCTCGAGGGCGACGTGCCGATGTATGAGGTGATGAAGGCCTTCCTCGAGATTCAGCAGAAGTACCAGCGTTCGATCCCGATGCGCCCCGACCACGGCCATCAGATGTGCGACGATCTGAACCGCAAGTCGAACCCCGGTTACTCGTGCTACGGCCGTATGCGCGGTCTGGCCGAGCTGCGCGGTCTCGAGATGGGTATCGCCTGCTCGCTCTTCGCCGAGAAGTAGCAGCCGTCCGCGCCCAAAGCGATGCGACCCCTCAGCCTTATTGGCTGAGGGGTCGCTTTTTTGGTTTATAACAGAACTTTTTCTACCTTTGCCACGATGAAACTCTATGTCAATGAATCGATGGCGAAATTTCGCCCCTTTATCGAGCAGCTGCCCGCGCTGTTCGACGAAGGTGATTTGATCTTCCAGGGACGCAACACCATTCGTTCGTTCGTCGTCGAGGGCGAGCGTATTACCGTGAAACGCTTCCGCAAACCCTCGGGATTCAATGCCTTCTGTTATGGCCATCTGCGCAAGAGCAAAGCGCGACGTGCCTTTGAACACGCCACCGAGCTGGTGCGCCTCGGCATCCAGACGCCCGAGCCGATCGGCTATCGCGAGGATTACCACGGCATCTGGATTCGCGAGACCTACCTCATCACCCGCTTCTCGGACTATCGACCCATCTCGGAGATTACCAATCGCTTCCCGGCCGAGGGTACAGCCGAGGCGCTCGATGCCTTCGCAGCCTTCGTGGTTACGTTGCATCAGAAGGGTGTCCTGCATGGCGATTTCAACAACAGCAATACGCAGTGGAAGCGCGACGAAAAGGGAGATTATCGCTTCGAGCTGATCGACATCAACCGCATGCAGTTCCGAGGTCGCGAACTTACGCGCAAGGAGAGTCTCCACAACCTGCGTCGCATCACCTGCCAGCTTACGGCCTACAGCTACATCGCAGGGCGTTACGGCGAGTTGCGCGGTTGGGATAGCTACTACACCCAGTTGGCATGCGCCAAACGATTGAGCACATTCATCGCCCAGCGCAATCGCCGCTATGCACTCAAGGCCTTTTTGCGCCGTCGATAACCTTTTTTGGGGGTCTGTAGTGGATTTTTTTTCGATTAGCCGTTGGTTGATTCGATTTTTTGATTAAATTTGCTGTTGAAATGATGAACTTTTTTGCATACGCATTTTTTTACTTCTTTTTTGGTACGGAGAAAAGGGGCGAGATAGCGTGTGTATGCTAATAGAGGATATGTGAATCATAAATCCCGCTCCTGCAACAAGCAAGAGTGGGATTTTTTAATAAAAAACGAAGATGAAACAGGTAACCATACAGGGTATAGCGGGTTGTTTCCACGAGACGGCCGCCCATCGCTTCTTCGATCGCGACGAGATCGAGGTCATCGAGTGCGATACCTTTGCGGTGTTGTTCGATCGCTTGGCAGCCGATCCGGCTTTGCTGGGGGTAGCAGCCATCGAAAATACGATTGCCGGCTCGCTGTTGCAGAATCTGGAGTTGCTGCGCCAAAGCAACCTGAAGATTATCGGCGAGGAGAAGATTCGCATCTCACATGTGCTGTGCGCGCTGCCCGGTGAAAGCCTCGATACGATCGAGGAGGTGCGCTCGCACCCCATTGCGTTGATGCAGTGCGGTGATTTCCTGAAAAAACTCCCTGCGGCCCGCATTGTGGAGCGCGACGATACGGCCGGCTCGGCTCGCGAGATCCAGCAAGGTGGGTTGCGCCACACGGCCGCCATTTGTGGTGCCGATGCCGCCGCGATGTATGGCTTGGAGATCCTTGCCCCCGCCATCGAGACCAACCGTCACAACTTCACCCGCTTTTTGGTGTTGGCCGATGAGTCGCAGGCCGAGGTCGATACCGCGCAGGCCAACAAAGCCTCGTTCCTCTTCACGTTGCCCCACACACAGGGGTCGCTCTCGAAGATTCTTACCGTCTTGTCGTTCTACGATATCAACCTGACGAAGATCCAGTCGATGCCCATTATCGGCCGCGAGTGGGAGTATCGTTTCTATATCGATGTCACGTTCGACAACTACACCCGTTATCGCCAGTCGGTCGAGGCGGTGCGCCCCCTGACGAGCGACTTTACAATCTTGGGCGAGTACCGCGAGTGCCCCAATCCCGAAATTTAATCCGTGAAACCTTAAAACAAGATAGCTATGAACGATTTACAACCTATATTGCTGCCCGATCTCGATCTTTCGCGTCCGCTGGTGATTGCAGGCCCCTGCAGTGCCGAAACTGAAGAGCAGGTGCTTGCCACCGCTCACTCGTTGGCCCGCCATGGTGTTCAGATCTTCCGTGCCGGTGTCTGGAAACCTCGTACCAAGCCGGGAGGCTTCGAAGGGGTAGGCGTGGAGGGCCTTGCCTGGCTGCAGCGCGTAAAGCAGGAGACGGGGATGTATACCGCCACGGAGGTGGCTACGCGTGCCCATGTTGAGGCGGCTCTCGCTGCCGGTATCGACCTGCTCTGGATCGGTGCCCGCACGGCGGCTAACCCCTTTGCCATGCAGGAGGTGGCCGACGCCCTCAAGGGACACGACGTTCCGGTGCTGGTGAAGAACCCCGTGAGCCCCGACCTGGAGCTCTGGATCGGCGCCCTGGAGCGCATCTACAATGCCGGTATTCGCCGTTTGGGCGCTATTCATCGCGGCTTTACCTGGGTCGATAAGTCGATCTATCGCAACCACCCCTATTGGTCGATTCCCATCGAGTTGCAGCGCCGTATTCCCAACCTGCCGATCTTCTCCGACCCGAGTCACATCGGTGGTAAGCGCGAGTTGATAGCCCCCCTTTCGCAGCAGGCGATGGATTTGGGCTTCGATGGTCTGATTATCGAGGCACACTGCAAGCCCGACGAGGCGTGGAGCGATAAGGCTCAGCAGGTGATGCCCGACACGCTTGCCTTTATTCTTAGTAACATCATAATCCGCGATATGAATACCACGACCGATAATTTGAACGAGCTGCGTCATGAGATTGATAAGCTCGATGATGAACTTTTGACCCTTTTGGCTCGCCGTATGCAGGTGGCCGACGAGATTGGCCGCTACAAGAAGGCGCACAATATGTCGGTGCTGCAGTCGCAGCGTTACGAGGAGATTCTGGCACGCCGCGCCCGTCAGGCTGTGGAGCTGGGTATGGACCGCGAATTTATGCGTTCGGTGATGCAGGCCATCCACGAGGAGTCGATCCGCCACCAGCAGAAGGTGATCGGATAAGGCACAGAAAAGTGAAAATTTAGCAAGAAAACGTATAAAATACGGATTTTTTACTACCTTTGTGCTCCGAAACGGAGAGGTGCAGGAGTGGTTGAACTGGCTCGCCTGGAAAGTGAGTAAACGCCAAAAGTGTTTCAGGGGTTCGAATCCCCTCCTCTCCGCAAAAGGTCGCAAGATGAGTTGCATGGCTTCAGCAGACAGCTGAAGCCTTTTTTTTGTGTATAGGTTTGCCCAAACTTGTTTGAAGGCATGAACTATACACAAAAAAATGAGGCTCTCAAAGAGCCACGCAACTCGGTCTTGCTTCGCTTTGCAGGGAGGCCGTCGGCAGGCAGGGGAAAGGCGTCACGGAGCAAGCTATGGCTTGCGAAGTAGCCAATCCCACACACCCGGCGGCCTCCCGCAAAAAGCGACCCTTTAGCGGAGAGGAGGGGATGGCCTGCGGCCACCCGATACTTAAAATCCTCCCCAACCCCTCCATAAAACCATGGTAAAACTATAAGAACTCGCTAAAGATATGCCGATTATTTGTTATATTATTACAAATCAGCATATTATGAATGAGAAAGGCGATTATTTTAAGTAGAGTAAGTACCTTGCAGCGGGATCTAAGGCAACAGACAGAGGAGATTTTGCGGGAGGTATACAAAGATGGATACAAGAAGGAGGAGGTAATCGTAATTGAGGATAAGGAGTCGGCCATTAAACTTTCCGAGGAGGAACGGCGTGGGCTGAACAAACTCAAAGAGCATATTCGTACCGATCCGACCATTACGGCGGTGTATATTTACGAACTATCGAGATTAAGCCGTAGGCAGTTGGTATTATTCAGCATTCGAGATTTTCTGATTGAGCACAACATCCAGCTCATTTGCCTAAAGCCCTATTTCAAACTGCTTGAACCCGATGGTAAAATGTCCCAAACGGGGTCACTGATGTTTTCGATCTTCTCTTCGATGTCTGAATCGGAGATGGCATTGGCCAAAGAGCGCATGATGAGAGGGCGAAAATTCAACATAGCGATGGGAAAATCGGGAGGAGGCAGAGCGCCATTCGGCTATACTAGAGATAAGGACAAGGGATATGTAATCCAGCGTATTTTATTCCCTTTTTTTTCGTCCCACCCCGCTCAAAAGCGCGTGTAGCGCGGTTTTAAGGATTTCGTGTCCGCCTATTGTGCAATTTCGTCCCCACCCATGCAGCATTTTTTCGCCACCTTTGTAATTGAAAAATTGCGGGATTAATCAATCTCGCATTTTGGCCACAAGCGAAACCTATTAATAACCTAAATGTTTAACTAAAAAAACAACAGCATGAAAAACAATTCTACGAATCATGCGTTCACGGCAGTAGTCCGCAAGCTCTCGTTTACGGTGTGCTTCCTGGCTCTCTCCGTGTTTGCATTCGCACAGCAGCGCGTCACCGGTACGGTTACCGACGCTGCGGGTGAACCGGTGATTGGTGCCAGTGTAGTCGTTGAAGGTACGACTACGGGTACGACGACCGGTGTGGACGGTCAGTACTCGCTCGCGGTACCTGCCAAATCTACGCTGGTCTTCTCGTTCCTGGGCTACAAGGAGGTGAAGGTCGAGGTGGCCGGCAAGACCTCGATTGATGTCACGATGGCCGAGGATGCGGCCGCGCTGGACGAGGTGGTGGTAATCGGTTACGGTACGGTAAAGAAGCGTGACCTGACGGGTGCCGTTTCGTCGGTGAAGTCGGATGTGGTGAAGCTCACCCCGTCGGCTAACCCGATGGAGTCGCTGCAGGGCCGCATCGCCGGTCTCGACATCACGAAGTCGAGCGGTCAGGCCGGTGCTGGCGTATCGATGCAGTTGCGTGGTAACCGTTCGATTTCGGAGGGTGGTAACCCGCTGATCCTGATCGATGGTATGCCGGGTGACTACTCGTCGCTGAACCCCAACGACATTGAGTCGATCGACGTACTGAAGGATGCTTCGGCTACGGCAGTTTACGGTTCGAGCGGTTCGAACGGTGTGATCATCATCACCACCAAGAAGGGTAAGGCTGGCAAGCTCAACGTGAACTTCGATGCTTACGTTGGTATCAGCGACTGGTCGGTTCTTCCCAAATCGACCCCCGAGCACTACGTTTCGACGGTTATCGAGGCTCAGACCTGGGCAGGTACCTATGATGAGTCACAGGACGTGCTTAACGAAGCAATGCGTGAGGCTTATGACAAGGGTAATGTGATTGATTGGGCCGATGCCATCCTGAATACGGGTGTTACGCAGAATTACTCGGTGTCGGTATCGGGCGGTAACGACCGCACGCAGGCCTACTTCTCGGCCAACTACTCGGAGGAGCAGGGTCAGTACAAGCGTGACAACTACAAGCTCTACTCGTCGATGATCCGCCTGAACCACAATGTAAATAAGTGGCTCTCGGCCGGTATCCACACACAGTTGGCTTATTCGGACAAGGAGAGCTCGTACTCGAAGCTCGAGCAGGCTATGCGTGCTAACCCGTTTGGTCAGCTCTATAAGGAGGATGGTTCGGTGAACGAGTATCCGGTTATCGACGACAACCGTCAGGTGAACCTGTTGCTCAACGAGAATCGCGACGCTTATCGTCGTCCTTCGCACAACTTTAAGCTCTACTTCCAGCCCTATGTGAAGATCACGCCACTGAAGGGTATGACCATCGAGTCGCGTCTGAGTGCTGCTTTGAACTACCGCAACTCGAAGTCGTGGGTAGGTTACGGTTCGTACCAGTTCTACGATCAGGCCGGTACGGGTGCCGTAGGTCGTCCCAACTCGGAGCTTGCTAACTACACCTCGGCTTCGATCTCGAACAGCCGTAGCTGGGGTTACACCTGGGAGAACATACTGACCTATAACTTCTCGATTGCCGATGATCACGACTTCACGGTAACGGGTGTTACGACCTATTCGCATAGCCAGAACGAGTCGTCGAGCCAGTCGGCAACCGGTATTCTGTCGAATGTAGAGAAGTGGACCAACATGGCCAAGGCTACCGGTACGAAGAACCTCAGCTCGGGCTACTCGATGGGTAAGTCGATGGGCTTCGTGGCTCGTTTGAACTACTCGTACCAGGGCAAGTACCTCTTCTCGGCTTCGGTACGTCACGACGGCAACTCGAAGCTCGCCAAGGGCAAGAAGTGGGATACGTTCCCCGCTGTTTCGGCCGGTTGGCGTATTTCGGAGGAGAAGTTCATGGATGGCACGAAGGGCTGGTTGGACAACCTGAAGCTGCGTGTCGGTTATGGTGAGACGGGTGCTGCCGGTATCGGTGCTTACTCGTCGTGGTCGATCCTGCAGCAGGGCCAGATGTCGCTCGGTGGTGTCTTGACGACCAACTACAACTTCCCGAACCCGATTACGAATGCCAATCTGACGTGGGAGCGCTCGAAGTCGACCAACATCGGTTTGGATGCTTCGTTCCTCAACAACCGCATCGAACTCTCGGCGGAGTACTATATTGTAAATACGGATGACGTTATCTGGAACCTGACGCTTCCCGTAAACAACGGTGGTCAGAACGCTTCGACCTACTTCACGACGACGGCTAACATGGCCAAGACGCAGAACAAGGGTGTCGAGATGACGCTGACGACGCGCAACATCGTCAAGAAGGACTTCCAGTGGACCTCGACCATCACCTTCGCCAAGAACAAGGAGCAGGTGAAGGCCTTGGGTGAGGGTGCTGCCGAGTTCGTACAGCAGGATTCGCGCGACGAGAAGTCGTACACGCTGCATGTAGGCGATCCCGTGAAGTCGTACTGGCACTATAAGCTCGACGGCGTATGGCAGAAGGGCGAGGAGGCAGATGCTGCCGCCTTTGGTAAGATTCCGGGTGACCTGAAGGTAAATGTTCCGGGCATGGAGAAAGTTTCGGACGGTGTATGGAAGAAGGGCTATGAGCAGGAGGACGGCACGATAGCTTACAACGAGTACACGGCTGAGAATCCCTACACGGTATCGGCTGACGACAAGCAGATGATCGGTCACGCTTCGCCCGATTGGTCGTTCGGTTTCCAGAATACCTTTACCTATAAGTGGTTCGACCTTTCGATCTACATGTATGGTCGCTTCGGTCAGATGATGTACTACGATCCGCTCGTATGGTACTCGTCGAGCGGTGGTAACTTCCCCGACTACTACAACTACTGGACGCCCGAGAACCCCTCGAACGATTTCCCGTCGCTGAACTCGTCGCGCAACTGGAAGGACGACTCGTACTACACGGCTCGCGCATTCGTCGATGGTTCGTTCTTCAAGATCAAGAACATCACGCTGGGTTACACGCTGGGCAAGAAGGCCGCTTCGAAGATCGGTATTCAGCGCTTCCGTGTATACGCTACGATCACCAACCCGCTGGTAGTTGCCAAGAGCCACCTCGTTCAGGATTACGATCCCGAGATGGCCGGTTCGCTCGACTTCCCGCTCACGAAGCAGGTGGTATTTGGTGTTAATCTCTCGTTCTAATTGTAAACAGGTAAAAAAGACTATATTATGAAAAAGATATTTCTTGCAATCGTTGCTGTCGCAGGACTGACGTTTACCGCCTGCGATTTGGACGAGCACAACCCCAGCGCCGGTGATGCGTCGCTGACCGCATTCTCGGCTTGGTCGGGTCTGCAGGCCTATTGCTACTCGTGCTTGGCCGACGAGCTCTACACCGCTTCGGACTGGATGTTCGCTTCGGAGGGTGGTACGGACTGCTGGGTGGCTAAGGCCAACGGTACCGGTACGAAGGATCTGTTCTACTACGAGGACATGTCCCCTTCGACCAACGCCACGAAGAAGCTCTTCAAACAGTGCTACTCGATGCTGACGACCTGTAACACGGTTATCAACGAGGCTGCCAACGTAACGATCGACCGCAACGAGGAGCGCATGGAGATTCTCGTTGCTGAGACCAAGGCACTGCGCGCTTTCTACTACTACATCCTGGTTTCGAACTATGGCCCTGTAACGCTGACCCTCGACTCGAACGCTTCGGTTTCGGGTGTTGTGGAACGTCACCCCAAGCGTACGAGCGAGAAGGTGATCTACGATCAGGTGATTAAGGACCTCACGGAGGCTATCGAGGTACTGCCCATTGAGCCGCTCGACGGCAACAAGGCGCGTTTCACGAAGAAGGCCGCCATAGGTATCCTGGCTCGCGTATATGCACAGCGTGCCGGTCTGGGCGACTCGAAGTATGGCGACGGTCAGACTTACTGGCAGCTCTGCTTCGACACGGCCAAGGGGCTGATCGACAATGCAGGCATGTATGGTGCTGCGCTTTACGACGATGTTTACGACACGTGGGCCGATGCCAACAACCGCAACAACAAGGAGGCGCTCTTCATTGCTGCCGGTCTGGATGCCAACGATCCTTCGAGCCAGTACGGTTCGTGGCGTAACAAACTCTCGGCTTACTCGGCCGCAGGTGCCGGTAGCTGCTCGGAGTTCTGGAACATGAATCACAAGCCGGGTGACAAGGGTTACTACTATGGCCGTCACAACGCCCAGACATGGATGCCCACCAAGTACCTGATGTATTGCTTCGATCCTACCTGGGACAAGCGTTGGGAGGCTTCGTGGCAGTATGCTTACGGTGAGTGGTCGATGGTTCAGTGCGGCTGGGCAGCCTACGACAAGGGTTGCATCACGATTACCGAGGCCATGTGTACGAAGTATGGTATCGATCCCTCGAACGTAGGCAAGGTAATCAGCCCGTTGGCTGACTGCCACGCTATCCCCAGCGGCTTTAACGGCAACCAGTACCCTGCCAAGATTTGGAAGAAGGGTACGACCGCCGAGACCGCTACGGTTGACAACCTGCTCCACGTTGACGATCCCGAGTGGGGTACGCGCAAGGCCTACTCGGTTCCCTATCCGGTAGCTGCCGACGACAACCGCTTCAACATCGTATCGGTTCACACCGACGAGGAGTTGCAGGTTTACAAAGATGGCAAGAGCCAGTTCTTCGCATTCAAACTTTCGGATCTCTACGGCACGGACGACCTTCCGTATGGTAACATCGAGAAGGGTTCGGATGCAGCCAAGGCACCCATTGGCGGTATTGATCCCGAGACAGGTCTCTATATGACCAACGCTCACCAGGCATATCCTTCGCTGACGAAGTTCAACTGGTCGTTTGAGGGCGTATTTGCCGGTTCGAACCTGCAGGTTAAGGGTGGTGACATGTTCATTATGCGTATGGCCGAGGTTTATCTGCTGGCTGCTGAGGCTGCCGAGATGCTGGGCCAGGGCGGTGTTGCTGCCAATTACCTGAACGTACTGCGCGAGCGTGCTGCTCGTGAGGGCGTTGCCGAGTCGGTATGGAAACTCTCGACGGCCACCGAGGAGGACGTACTCGACGAGTATGCTCGTGAGATGTGCGGTGAGTTCTCGCGCTGGGCTCTGCTGAAGCGTCACAACAACATTAAGGAGCGTCTGGAGAAGTACAACAAGCGTGCTGCCAAGTCGTTCCAGCCCCACCACTACAACCGTGCTATCTCGATCGATTTCCTGCAGACGATCCTGAACGCCGAGGAGTATGGTGATAACGGTTACGGTGCAACGGCTGCATCGGGTATTGACGGTATTGAATAGTTAGACATTAGATGTTACCGTCAGGGGTTGTGGAGTGCTTTTCATAGGCGACGCTCCACACCCCACTTTTTATAAAAGCATTTTTTTGACATGAAACGATTAATCTCGATAGTGGCTGCCCTGGTATGGGTGGCGATCGGCTGGGCACAGCAACCCAAGCTCCCCTTCAACGGCGAGCTTTTGGATGGGAACGGCAAACCGATTCGCTCGGCGCGCATCTATACCGCATCCGCCAAGGATTATGCGCTCACGGATCGCAGTGGTCGTTTTGGTTTGAGCGATGTTCAAGGAGGCGACACGCTGCATATTCAGCTAAAGAAGCAACTCTACACTGTTCCCGTGGAGGGGAAGCAGAGCATTCGCATCTTCCTGAGCGATCTACAGAGCGAGATCAAGAGCGAGGAGGTGCCCGAATTTGTATCGCTCGGCTATGGTTTTGTGAGTCGTCGTGAGCGCACCAATGCCACGAACTACATCTCGGGCGACGATTTGCGCAAGAGTGGTTATACGAACATCATCGAGGCGTTGCAGGGGCGTATCCCCGGCCTGGATATTGTCGGTTCGCACGGCCAGATGCAGATGTCGATGCGTGGTACACGCAGTTTCAAGGCCGATTCAACGCCTGCCTTCGTAGTCGATGGCGTGATCGTTCCCTCGTTCGAGGGGATCAACATCAACGATGTGGACTATATCGAGGTGATGAAAGAGGCCACGGTTTATGGCTCGAACGGAGCTAACGGAGCAATTCTACTCCATACGAAAATGGCTCGTTAGTGAGTTAATAAGTTGGGAGCGCATTTATTTGCGCATATGGAAGAGGGGTGCTGTCGCAGCACCCCTCTTTTGTTACGCCGTTTCCTCGTCCGACGATCTTCGCTCCTTACACTCGGCGATGAAGGCCGAGGGGGTCATTCCGAAGCGTTTCTTAAAGACGCGACCGAAGTATTTTGGATCGGAGAAGCCGACCATGTAGGCCACGGTGGCAATCTCATGGTTGCCGGCCAGCATCAGACGGCGTGCCTCCTTGAAGCGGATTTCGCGCACGAACTCTACGGCCGTAATGCCGACAATGTGTTTCAGCTTCTGATTCAGCAGCGAGTAGGAGATGTTCATCTCCGAGGCAAACTGCTCGACCGACCAGTCGGCTTCGTCGAGGTGGCGCTCGATCAACCGAATGGCCTGCTGCGTAAAACGATCTTCGCTGCAGGCCACAGGCAACTCCTGCTCGGAGAGCGTCTCGCCGCTTTGCTCCAAAACCAGACGCAGGTAACGCTGTTGCAACTCGTGACGACGCGCCAGGAGTGTACGGATACGCGCCACCAGGTAACCGGCATGGAAGGGTTTGGGGATATAGTCATCCACACCCTCCTCCAAACCTTCGATGCGCTCATCCAACGAGGATTTGGCCGAGAGCAGAATGATCGAAAGGTGGGAGGTCGCAGCCTGCTGCTTGAGTGCGCGGATCATCTCCAGACCATCCATGCGGGGCATGATGATATCGCTTAGGAGCAGATCGGGCTGCACCTCTTCGGCCATCTGCAGACCCTCCACGCCATCCACCGCTTCATAGACGGTATAGTCGTCCGATAGGATATCGCGCAGGACGGTGCGCAACTCGTCGTTGTCCTCGACAATGAGGATGCGTGGTCGTTGTTCGCCCTGCTCCGACTCGTTGTTCCTCGCTACGACTCGCTCGCGCGGCTCCTCGTTGGAGCTGTCGCTGAGGATAAACTCGGCGTGCGGCAAGACGGTGAAGGCTTCGTGGCTCAGGGGGAGTCGAAGGGTGAAGGTGCTTCCCTTACCCGGGGTGCTTTCAACCCCGATCTCGCCACCGTGCAGATCGACCAGCTCCTTAACCAGCGCCAGGCCGATGCCCGTCGATTGGCGGAAGAGACGATTCGTATTCAGCGTGTTGTAGCGTTCGAAGATCGTGGCCTGCTGTTTGGCCTCGATGCCGATACCCTCATCCACGACCCGTACCACCAAGTGCTCTTTCTCCTTCGCGGCCTCGATCGTAATGCGCTTACCCGACGGGGTGTATTTGAAGGCGTTGGAGATCAGGTTGAAGAGGATCTTCTCCAACTTATCGCTGTCGATCCATCCCGTCAAGGTGCGCTGGCTGCACTTCAGCGAGTAGGCGATGTGCTGCTTTTTGGCCATCTGCCGGAAGTTCTCCTTCACGCTGCGGATGATCGTCAGCGCATCTTCCTCGCGGAGCAGAAGTCGCATTTTGCGGTTGTTCAGTTTGCGGAAATCGAGGATTTGATTCACCAACTGCAGCATGCGGTAGGTGTTCGTGCGCACAATCTCCAGGTGGCGGCGACTCCTGTCGGAGAGCTTCCGATCCTCGGCCAGCAGATCCAGCGGCGAGGAGATGAGCGTCAGGGGTGTACGCAACTCGTGTGAAATGTCGGTGAAGAAGCGGAGTTTGATATCGGTCAGCTGCTGCTGGAAGTCGATGCGCGTCTTGAGGCGGAAGATGTAGAGCGGAATACCGATCGCAAGGGCCAAGAACAATACGCCCAACACACACCACAGCAGGGTTGCCCACCCCGTCTCCCAGAAGGTGGGGATCACGCGGATAGTCAGGCGACGCAGGTTATCCACCGCCCGACCATCGCCATTCGTTGAGCGAATTTCCAGGGTGTAGGTGTTCGGCTTGAGATCCATGTAGGTCACGCTGCGATTCGTGCCGATTTGGTGCCAGGTATCCTCCAGTCCCACCAGGCGGTAGGCATAATCGATTTGTGTGCTGTTGTAGTCCAGAGCTGCAAATTCGACGGCCAGGTTGCGCTCATTGGGGCGTAGGAGCAGCTCATCGAGGTAATTTGCCCCCTTGATCGGTTCGCCATTGATGCGAATCTCCGAAAGTGCTATGGGCGGAATGTAGGTGCTCTGCTCCAGCCGATCGGTTTTGACGCGACAGAAACCTCCGGTCGTACCCAGCCACAGCTCGTGGCCCAACATGAGCGGTTTGGACTCGCCGTAATAGAAGTGCTCGCCGTGGTAGCGGTTACCATAGGTCCGGAATTGCTTCGTGGCGGGATCGAAACTGAAGAGTTCGTTCTCGGCCACGATCCACAGCTGTCCGTGTTGGTCCTCGCTCATGGCCAACAAATCCTCCGAGGGGAGCCCCTCTTTGTGCGTGTAGTGCTCAAAGCGGAGCGGCTCTTCGGAGAGGATGCGGCTCAAGCCTCCCGTAAAGGAGAGCACATAGCCCTCGCCACTTGCCGTGTAGAAGATATCGCGCACATCGGGGGCGATCAAGGACGCTTCGAGCGGACCGTTCGTGTCGGTCGCAACGAAGCGGATCGAGGCGGGATCCTCAAACGCCAGGTCGAAGGTCACCATGCCCTCGGTCGTTCCGATGTACATCCGACCATTCATCTCCCGCAGCACACGAATGTCGGCGTAAGGCTCCATCGGATAGTTCAGACCGTTGCCGGCGTGGAGGAATTGCAGCTTGCCGTTCTCCTCCTCCTGCACCAGGTTCAGTCCTCCCTCATACGAACCAATCCACAGCCTTCGATGGCTGTCGCGCAGGATCGAGTAGACGGCATCTTCGCTCAATGATGCGGGGTCGTTCTCGTCGTGCATATAGTGCTCGATGCGGTATCGTTGCGCATCCGCTTCGCGCAAGCGGAACAAACCATGAAAACGCGACCCAATGTAGATGCTTTGATCCTTCGGGTCCTCATACAGGCAGTAGGCGTGTGCCCCAAAGCGAACACGCTGTTTGGTGATGCGGCCGTCGGGCGCCAAATAGCCGATACACTCCCCCGTGGGGGTGAAGAGGTGGATCTCGCCGTTGCGGGAACCGATCCAGATTCGATTGTGCCGATCGCGCATCATCGCCTTGGTCTCCACATTGGAGGCGAGAATCGTATGTTGTAGGGAGGCCGGTGACGAACTGATCTTCATCACGCCGGACTCCAAAGCACACCACAGATTCCCTTGCCGATCCTCGGCATACAATCGGGTAACGGGTGCATAGACGGATGCGGGATCGGCAGGGTCGAGTAACAGGGGGCTGATCTCCTTCCGCACCGGATCGTAGTAACCGATGCGACCGTGACGAGGCACCACCCAGACCGTGCCGTATTGATCTTCGCGCCAATAGGCCCAACTATTCTTATCCCCCTTATATTTGGTGACGGGGTTATGCGTGAAGTGCTTCAGCTGCTTGGTGGTTAAGTCGTAGCGATAGACACCCGACTCCTCCGTGAAGACCCATACGGCCTGGTGGGAGTCGCGGTAAATCTTATCAACGCGTGTGGTGATTCCGATCTGCTCAAAGCGATGTTGGGAGGGATAATAAAAGAGCAAACCGCGATGGTGGCCGATAGCAAGCGTGTCGGGGGCTATGTAATTTATTTCGCGGCTCCACCCCTCTTCGATCGGTATCTCGATCAGTTGCGGTCGCTTGTTGTTGCCGCGAAAACAGGCAATTTTGTTGTTGCGATCCAGCAGGTAGACACGATCACCATCTTCACACATCGCCACCGCCTGCAGTCCGTCGATCTGCAATGTGTCACCCACCAGGTGAACCTCCTTGTTGGTCATGATCCACTCGCGGTTGCGCGAGTCGATGACAATCTTCTCGATGCGTGAGCAGTTAAATCCTTCTTCATCGTAGCCGTAGCGCGTCATCCCTTCCGTGCCTTCGGGTTGCCAGCGGTGTTCGTCAATGCGGTAGGCCTCCCCTTTGCGGGCAATCCAGGTGATGCCGTTCGGGAAGGTGTAGATCCATTGGATGTTGGGCGATTGCCCTAAATCCGCCGACTGGTTGAGCGGATCGTAGAACTGTTCGGTCGCGGGATCGAATACATACCCGTTCTTGTCGTGGGTCGTGCACCAAAGTTTATTGGTGGCGCTGACGGCCAGGCGATCGATGCGGTTGGTGGTCAGGCGGCACTTTTCGCCCGGGTAGTTTTTGTGATAGGTAAACTCGTAGCCGTCGAAGCGCGAAAGGCCGTTGCGCGTGGCGAACCAGACCATGCCGGTCGAGTCTTGGGCAATGTCGTTTACGAATCGTTGGGAGAGTTGTTTCGAAAAGAGCTCAATCTGAAAATCGGAGGCGTGCCCGATCCCGAAGTTCGTCATGATGATCAAACTAACAATCAGACAGATATAGTGTTTTCTTTTCATGGTTTTTCAGCATTCCGTTTAGGCCTTAAAGATAGCAAAAATAATCGAAAAATACGCGGTCTTTCGGTTGGATATTTTGTGGCCTTTAACAACGGCCGTCTGCTGCTGAATCTCTCTCCGATGGCCGATGGTACGATTCCCAAGGATCAGCAGGATGTGGTGCAGAATGTGGGTGTTTGGCTCTGGTCGTATGGTGAGACGATCTACGGCACGCGACCCTATGTTGTATCGGGCGAGGAGGCTTCGGGTTGCGAGGTGCGCTACACCCAAAAGGAGGATGCGCTCTACGCCATTTTCCTCGATTGGCCCGGGCAGGGCGTGACGGTCGAGCTGAAGGAGATCCTGCCCGAGCGCCTCGATGGCAGAACGATCCGCAAGGCAACCCTGCTGTCGGTCAAGAAGAACTACGATTGTCCCTTCACGCAGCAGGCAGACGGCCTCCGACTGACCATCCCCCAAAACGGTCGCTATCCGTCGGATGCGGCGCAGGTGGTACGGCTGGAGCTGGAGTAACGCAATCTCCGCATCCATCCACCAACCTCGCTCGTCAATTCTTATATTCTTGCCAATGTTTTATCCTTCGTTAAGGAGGGGCTTGCTGTCCCTTGGCGTACTCTTTATCCAGCTCATCAAGATGCTTGTCGTGCCCCTTGTGACTGTCTCGATCGTCATGGGGCTGCCTTGTTGGGCGGATCGTGCCGATTCGATTTTGTAAATTGGTCGGCAATGACTATTTTTGTCTATTATATCCGGTCTAATTTTCTTGTGTAGATACCTTATGAAGCACTCCTATATTGTCAAGTTGGCCCTTGTGGTTTGTGTCGCATGCTTGTTTGGGCGATGCAACATCGAAACCCTCTTTGCCCCTTCGATCGAGGTGCAGATCGATGAGCTGACCCTGGAGGAGAAGGTGGGCCAACTCTTTGTGGTGACCCCGGAATACCTGGCGGCCTATGGCGCACCGAAAGGAGCCGTCACCCACCTCTCAAGGCAATATAAGACCCTCTATGCCGCCCATCCCGTAGGTGGTGTGTGTCTCTTTGCCGAGAATATCAAGAACCCCGAGCAGCTCGAGGAGCTTTGTGAAGATCTGCACGAAATGGAGCTCCCGCCCCTGATCTGCATCGACGAGGAGGGTGGGCGTGTTGCCCGCATTGCCGGCAATAGGGCCTTCGACGTGAAGCGATTCAAGAGTATGGCCGATGTGGCCAAGTCCGGCTCGCTGGGCGACGCCTTCAAGGCTGGCAAGCAGATTGGCGACTACTTGGAGGAGTATGGCATCGATATCGATTTTGCACCGGTGGCCGATGTCAATACCAACCCGAAAAACAGGGTGATTAACGATCGCGCCTTCAGCTCCGACCCCGAGAAGGCGGCCCCGATGATTGTTGCCTTTTTGGAGGGCTTGGAGCGTAAGGGGATCTCGGGCTGCATCAAACACTTCCCCGGACACGGCGACACCTATGCCGACTCACACGTGGGCTATGCCAAGACCGAAAGAACCCTCGCTCAGATGGAGCAATGCGAGTTTATACCCTTCCGTGAGGCGATTGATGCCGATGTGAGGATGGTGATGGTAGCCCATATTTCGGTTCCGAAGGTGCTGGGCGATATGACCCCCTCGACACTCTCTCCGAAGATGGTCGACGAATTGTTGCGCGAAGAGTTGGGCTTCGATGGGGTGATCATCACCGACGGTATGGCGATGGGAGCCATTGCCAAGCACTACAAGTCGGGTGAGGCCGCTGTGTTGGCCCTCGAAGCGGGTGTCGATATGTTGTTGATGCCCGAGGATTTTGTCGCGGCCTATGAGGGCGTCTTGGCCGCCGTGCGGTCGGGCCGCCTTACCGAGGAGCGCATCGATCGCAGCCTCCAACGCATTCTGAAGCTCAAAACCGACCACGGACTCTATTAAAAAGCCAACTCCCCGAGGCGCGGAGTTTGTATGTTGAAACCGCAGGGGCATCGGGGAATCTCAGTAGGGTGGTCGTCGGGCGGTGCTGCGTAGGCGAATGTGACGATTTCTTCCATTTTCGTGTCGACCCTTTGTGCAAAAATCTTATCTTTGCGATATGCTAAAGAAATTAGGAACAAATCTCGGTTTTTGGATTCTGGTGGCGATGGTCGCCGGTGTTATTGTGGGCATTGGGATGGGACCCGAGGCCAAGCTCTTTGTGCCCCTTGGCGCGCTCTTTATCCAGCTTATCAAGATGCTTGTCGTGCCCCTTGTGGCTGTTTCGATCGTCATGGGGGCTGCCTCGTTGGGTGGGAGTCGCTCGGCCGGTCGAATTGGTGTGGTGAGCATCGGTTACATCCTGCTCTCGACGTTGGTGGCCGTAGCTATCGCCATTGTAGCCGGTGAGCTCTTTAAGCCCGGCTCCGGGTTGAGTGTTGAAGGGATCGCCGCGATTCAAGCTACGGCGGAAGTGGCGGGACAAATGCCCCAATCGCCCACCTTCTGGGATCAAATCATTGGGATGATACCCGAAAATCCGATTCGGGCATTGACCGATGGCAACATCCTGCAAATCATCGTCTTTGGACTCTTTTTCGGGTTTGGTATTGCCGCCCTTGCCCCCGAGAAGCGCGATAAGATGATCGGTGGATTGACCTTGGTGCTCGATGCCCTGATTTGGTGCATCGGCAAGGTGATGCTGATTGCCCCGATCGGTGTCTTTGGTCTGATGGCCGAGGCTACCGGTACCTTTGGCTTTGATGTGCTGCTCAAGGTGGCCAACCTCTTGTGGGTCGATCTGCTGGCTGTGTTGGTGATGGCCCTGGTGATCTATCCCGCATCGCTCAAACTCTTGAGTCGTGTTCCGCTCCACACCTTCTTCCGCGCCATGGTGCGTCCACAAGTGATTGCCTTTTCGACCGCCTCGTCGATGGCGACGCTGCCCGTCACCCTGCAGGCGTGCGATAAGATAGGACTCTCGAGCCAGACCTCGGGCTTCGTGATCCCCCTGGGAGCTACGATCAATATGACGGGTAATGCGATCTACTATACGTTGGTGGCGATCTTCTTTGCCCAGTTTTACGGCATCGAACTCCAGATGAGCCACTATGTGGCCATTGCCGTTACGGCCTCGCTTGGCAGCATTGGCCAGGCGGGAGTTCCCGGCCCTACGTTGATGGTGGTTGCAGTCTTGGCTGCTGCCGGTATTCCGATCGAGGGTCTTCCTCTGCTCTATGCGCTGGATCGTATCTTCGATATGATCCGTACGGTACTCAATATTACGGGCGATGTGGTTTGTGCGGCTGTCACCGACCGCTTTGCTCATCAAGAAGCCGATTTAAATCAGTAGATCACAATGAAAAACCTTGCTTTATTTTGTATGTTCAGCCTCTTTGCCACCCTCTTTGGTTGTCAAGCGAAGGTCCCTTTTCGCTCGGTGGATGCCACTGCTTTTAGCCACGAACTCGCAAATCCTGCGATGCAGCTCATCGATGTCCGCACAGCGGCCGAGTACGCCGAGGGGCATATCCCCGGAGCGACGTTGATGGATGTGGGTAGCGAAAATTTTGATGCGATGATCCGTGGGCTTGATAAGGAGCGCCCCGTAGCGCTCTATTGCCGCAGTGGTCGTCGCAGCAAGATGGCGGCCGAGCGTGTTGCCAAGGCGGGCTACGAGGTTGTAGAGCTCGATGGCGGCATCCTCTCGTGGAAGGGCGAGGTGGAACGATAGGGAGTCGTTTCGCCCTTTTTCCCTGCGAGGCTTGCCTGTTTGAAGGCTCGTTGCGAAATTTTCACCCCCACCCTCCAACATCTTAGGTTGGAGGGTGGGGGTGAAGTGTTTTTTGTTGCTTCAAGGGCTCCGAATCGCTTTATTCGGAGCTCTTTTCGTTGCGTAGGATGTACTCCGAGGGGGATACGCCGTAGCACTTCCTGAAGGCGGTCGAGAAGTGCGACTGGCTGCTGAATCCCAACATGTAGGCTACCTGCGAGATGTTGACCTTGCGCTCGGTGAGCAGCTCGGCGGCCTTCTTGAGGCGGATGTTGCGGATAAATTCGCCCGACGATATGCCTGTCAACTCCTTCAATCGGCGGTGGAGCTGGGTGCGGCTCAAGCCCACCTCCTCGGCCAGCATCTCGACCGAGAGCTCGGGGTTGTCGAGGTGTTCGTTCACGATCTTCATCACGCGCTCCATCAGCACCTCGTTGTTGGCGCGCAACTCCACCTTTTTGATCTTATCCTCCTGGTGTGAGCCGGAGAATTTACCACGCAGGCGCAGGCGGTTCTTCAGCAGGTTGTCGATGAGCGTGCGCAGCTCCTCGATGCGGAAGGGCTTGGCCATATAGCCGTCGACACCCGTCTCGAGGCCCTCGATGCGATCCTCGGCCTCGGCCTTCGAGGTGAGCAGCACAATCGGGATGTGGTTGGTATTGGTCGTAGCCTTCAGACGGCGCACCAACTGCAAGCCATCCAATCCCGGCATCAGCACATCCGAGATAATCAGGTCGGGCAGCTCCGTGAGGGCAATCTGCAGACCCTCGTCGCCATCCTTGGCCAGGAGCAGGCGGTAGTAGGGGGCCAACTCTTCGTCGAGGAAGGTGCGAATCTCCACATCGTCGTCGATGATGAGCAGTGTGCAGGAACTCTTGGCGCGCACGGAGCGTTTGGGGCGCTCCTCGCCTTCGCTGCCGGGGGTCGCGGTGGGGACGAAGTTGACCGCCGTAGCCTCCTCTACGAGCAACTCCTCGGGGGCGAGGTGGTCGCAACCGAGCGGCAGTCGCACCGTGAAGGTTGTTCCTCGGCAATCGGTGCGGTTGGCGGCTGTGATGGTGCCGTGGTGCAGCTCGATAAGCAGGCGGCAGAGGTTGAGTCCGATACCGAATCCCGCCGTTGAGCGTCGCTCGGCAGCCCTCACCTGATAGAAGCGCTCGAAGATGTGCTCGAGGTGCTTCTCGTCGATACCGATCCCCGTGTCGCTTACCACCAAGACCGCTTCGTTGGTCGCTTGATTCGTGGTGAGGATCACCGCGATTTGGCCCCCTTCGGGGGTGTATTGCAGGGCGTTGTTGATCAGATTCGAGACCACCTTTTCGATGCTTTCGGGGTCGACCCACAGTTCGTTTGCGCTCTCCGAGTGGGTGAACGTAAGGGTCGTGCGACGCTGCTCGGCACGCAACTCGAAGCTTGTCAGGATCTCGCGGATTAGAATCGTGGGGTCGATTTTGCGGCAGTGGAGTTGCAGCTGACCCTTGTCGAGTTTGCGGATGTCGAGGAATTGGTTGATCAAGCGCAGAATGCGGTGTGCGTTGCGCTGCATGGTATGCAGGGCGCGTTCTGTGTCGCTGTCGTGCGGGCGCTTCAGCAGGCTCTCGATCGGGCTCAGGATCATCGTCATCGGCGAGCGAATCTCGTGCGAGAGGTCGGCAAAGAGTCGCAGGCGAGCCTCGTTGATAATTTGGCGCTGACGGCGGCGGTGCGAGTAGACAACCTGGCAGAGCACGATGCAGCCAATCAGCGCGTAGCAGATGTAGGCAAACGTGGTGCTGTACCAGGGGCGTTTGATGCGAATGGTGAGTCGCTTGGCGCCGGTCGGCTGACCCTCGAGATCGGCAAAGATGTCGAGCGTGTAGTTGCCCGGACGCAGGTGGTTGTAGGCGATGCGGTTCGAGCCGTCGAGGGTCGAGTAGAGCTCCGAGCTGCCGCCCGTCAGTCGGTAGCGGTAGCGGATGTTCTCGATATCGCAGAAGGTGAGGGTCGAGAACTCGAGCGTAAAGCTGTTCTGGTTGTGGCGCAGCGTGAGGTGATCACTCTCGGCCAAGGGCTGCTGCAGAATCGGTTTGCCCGATTCGGTGCGCGACTCCATGGTGACGGGCTTGTTGTCGAGGTAGAGCGCCGTGAGAGTGATCGTCAGTGTGCGATTGGTGGGCGGAATGGGCGGCGTGAAACAGGTGATACTGTAGCTGTCACCAAAGTAGAGGGTACGACCGTTGCCGTAGTAGGCTCCGCGTGTATATTCGCGCCCTCGTCCCTCGATGCCCATCTGATAGGAGGTGATTCTGTCGTCTTCGTAGCGCAGACGGTTGATGCCGGAGAAGGTGCTGCACCAGATGTGGCCGCCGAAATCCTCGGCAATGCCGCAGATGATGTTACTCGAGAGGCCGTTTTCGGTCGTGTAGCGGTTGTAGTCGCGTCGCACCTCGTTCCAGGCGTAGAGGCCGTTGTTGGTGCCCACCCACATCGAGCCGTCGCGCGACTCGGCCAACGCGTAGCAGATCGAGCTGTTGAGCAGCTCATCTTTGGCGACATCCAGGAAGCAGTCGTTGGTGATGTCGTAGCACGAAACACCGAGGTAGTGGCCGATCCAGAGACGATTTTTCGAGTCGATGCAGAGAACGTTGATATAGCTGTTGCGCAAAAGCGTCGCATTCTCCTCGCTGACGCGATCCGTCAGCTGATAGGCCGTTGTCGAATTGCGATCCATACACCACACACCCGCCCCCAGCAGGGCGGCATAGAGGCGACCATTATGATCCTCGATGACGCATTTCACGCGGCTGTGGTTCGAGCTATCTATATAGGTGCAACGTCCCGTCTTACGATCGACTTGGCAGACTCCCTTATAGCCGACACCGACCCAAAGGCGGTTTTGGCTATCGACATAGATGGTCGAGGGGTCCGATCCGACCGAGAAACGGTCGATGAATGTTCCCTCGGCCGTCAGGTGGAAGAGCGAGCCATCCTGTGTGCCGCACCAAATCGAGCCGTCGGTGTCGGCGTGGATGGCCGTCACGGCACCGTGATCCGAGAGGTAGGGCAGCCCCTCGATGGTGGCCATATCCCACTGCTTGAAGGGCGAGGGTGTGGCATCGATCAGCAGCGCGCCGCGCATAAAGCATCCACACCAAAGATTCCCCTCGCGGTCCTC
>JAUMXM010000024.1 GCA_030529085.1 Rikenellaceae bacterium
AAGGCCAAGAAGAGCAAGAAGGAGTAGGCCGCGAGCCAACACCGATAAACAAGCGAGCCGGATTGAATCAATCCGGCTCTTTTTGTGTCTTATCCTCTTGTGAAGAGCACCCACCCCGCCTGCAGCGCCTTCTCGTCGGCCGCCACGCCATTCTCGACCCACGAAATGGCGGCCGCCAGGGGCACCATATCCTCCTTGCGCCCGGTGTCGAGCACCTGGTCGGGGGCAAATCCCGTGCGCGCGCAAACAGCACAAATATAGTTCTCGGTGTGGTTTTCGCTCGGGGGCGCCCAGCGCGTAATCACTTCGCGCGGGGTGCGAAGCCCATACTTTCGCCAATAGGTGTTGAGCAGGACAAAGATGGCCCGATAGCCCCAGGCGAGCGACGAGAACTGCTTGAAGGCGGGGTCGCGCGAGGGGCGCACCTCGCCCTGAAAGCGCGTGGCCGAGCGGCGGATGTTGCCCGGGTTGCAGTTCGAAAGTCCCCTACTCATCGCCTATCTCCTGCTTCAGACGACGATGCACAAAGCGGCGCAACCATTGAAAGAGGGGTGCATCGGAGAGCTGGGCGGCATTTTCGAGGAAGGACCAGAGCTCCACGCCGCAGATAAAGCCTGCAAACATGCGCGCCAGGCGCAGGTGCAGAAAATCCAACACGCAGGCATCGATAAGCCACGCCATAGCCAGCGAAACAACCACCAAACCAGCTTTTCGAATCGTCTGCCACGCCTTGCCACTCTCGAAATACCAGTCACGCCCCGTGCGCTTGGCCTCGGTGTAGTCGGCCGCCACCCCCGAGAGGAAGTCGATGGTGATGAAGAGCAGGGCGCAGAGGATCATCGGAGCTGCGGGGGCAAAGAGCCCCATCAGGGCCAAAAGGGCCCCGCTAACGAATTTGTACAAAGCCTCCATCGGTCGTGCAGCGCATAAAAAGGTTCTCGTCGGGGGTGTATTCGGGGTAGTCGGCAGCCGCCCCGTCGAGGTGAGAGGTGGCGCGTCGCAAGAGGGTGTTCGCTTCGCGGCGCAAGCCCCTTTGCAGGCTACGCAGGGAGCCTTCGTCGGCAGCCGTGCCGCAGTCGCTCTTGGGGGCGAGGTGGCCGATGGGCGAGGTGTGGAGCGCTGTGCGGGGAAGGGCCACAACGCGCGCATAGAGGGCAAGCGGAGTCGCAAGGTAGTCGGACAAGAGGGTTGGATAGCTTCCGGCACGGATCGCCGCCAACAGCTCACCGCCCAAGCAGGGCTTCAGGTAGCGCTCCTCGGCCGTCACGAGGTCGGCCTCGGTGAGCGTATCGAGGGGGAGGCGTTCGCTGCTGCGAAAGGCCAGACGCAACGCCTCGGTGGGGGTAATAAGGGGTTTCATACGGTTAGTCGATGCTTTTCAGGTTGTACTTCGTGATCTCGGAGAGGAACTGCTGCTGGCGTTCATCCTCGGGGTCGTACTCCAGGCCGTCGGCCTTACGCGCCTCCCACACCTTCATGTAGATCGGTTTGGAGCGCGTCGGAGGTCGATTGACGATCTCGAGCGACGAGCAGTCGTAGCCCAACACGCGGTGGATCAACCCGCGAATCGGCTCGGTGAGCTCGGCCTGCTCGCTCAGAATCACCGTATTGAGAGCCACCTCATACTCTTGGAGAATACGCTCCGAGCTGAATCCCGAGGCGTAGTCCAAGCCGCTGAGCGAACGGAACCAGGAGTGGGCCACGACGATATCGGAGGTAGCCTGCGCGTGGAGCGACTGCCAATCGCCCTCGTTCTGTGCCTCAATGGGGATGAAGCGCGAATGGTCATCCTCGCTCCCCTCGCGCAAAACGAACATCACCTGTCCGGGGTTACCGGCAAACTTCTCCTCGGCCAATCGCACGATGCGCTCCGCCTCAGCCTCGTTGTCGACCGACGAGTCGAGCATCATCACACCCGAGAGCTGAAACGAGTTGTCGAGACGCGCAATGTTCCAGCGGTCGGTCTTATAGGCGATGGCCGAGACGTTGAGTCCCGCGATGTAGGCCGGCACGCCATAGTGCGAAAACATCGGCTCATAATCCTTGTAATGGATCATGGCTCGCAGCGTGCCATCGTGCTGCTCCTCGAAGCGGGGATAGAGGGGCAAGGACAACGCCTCGGCGGGTTTGAATTGGCTCCAATCGTGGTGCAGGAGCACATGCTCGCCATCGCGCGCCAGACGGCAACGCGAGGCATCCTGGTGGTAGAGCGAGAGGAAGGAGTTATCGGCGTCGGTTACCACCTCCAGGAAGGCGTTGCCGAAGAGAGCCTTGTCGAAGGCCAGCCTGTGGAGCACCGTGCGCAGCGACTCGCCATCACCATTGACCGAGGCGATAAACGAGGCGAGGAGCGGCTCCCCCTCGTCGCAGACAAAGCCCTTGCCGGCGATGTAGTCAGCCTTGTCGTTGATGATGCGGCGGTGGGTCGTCGAGCGGCGCGCCATCAACGCCAGGGCCATCGGCCAGAGGTTATCCTCGCCCCACCGCCAGAAATGGCGACTCTCGACCCGCGAAGCCCCTGCAACGTAGGGGTCGGCCTGGTTATTGATGGCCACCGCATGCATTTTTACACCCTTTTTTTGTTCCATAAAGTTAGGTTGTTAAGTGTGAAACATGGTTCGTTAGCGTGGTGTCGCGAAGTCACCCCCGCGACACCACATACCACTACGAACGGTAGGCGTAGGAGAGCATATTCTCGTCGAGAATCTCACAGCCGGCCATAAAGAGGGCGCGCTGACGATTCTCCATCTCGTCGGGGTTGTACCACATGCGCACCTCGTTACCCGGGATGTCGGCCGTATTGACCGCCATGACCAGGTTGCGACGATCCGTGAGCAGTGCAAACGACTGATGGAGCGAGGTCTGCGCCAGCATATTCGTAATGCAGGGATCGACGATCGGAATGCCGTGGAATGCAAGCGACGAAACACCCTCGGTTGTGGCGCGGAACGAACTTTCGACACCCATCGAATCGAGATACTGCTCGTACAGGTCGCAGATATCCGACGTGCAGAAGAAGGCCAACTGACCCTCACCACGCATGCTCTTGAGCGCAGGGTCGGCCATATCCCACAACTTCTGCAGCACCGCTACGGCATGCTCCGGTGCAGTCATCTCGGCAGCGGCGTAGTTCGTGTAGTTGATCACATCGTCCGTCACAGCCTGGTTGATCGACGTGAGGAAACCGTTGAAGGTGTTGTAGCCCGTGTTGCGCGACGTATCGCCTAACCACATCGTCATACGCAGATTCTCGGCAATGGCCTGCTTGAAGAGCTCGGTCTCGGCCTGCTCGAGGATCGTACCCGTCAGATCCTCCATGTTGATATCGGCGCGTGCCGAAATCTGCTCATAGACGAGCGAGAAGTAATCGGCTGCCGAGAAACCGAGCTCGGCCTTCACGCGCTCCATCGGGATCTGCTTCTGGTACTTGGTGGCAGCATCACCGCCCGTCCAGCCGTTGGTCGTAAACTTTTTCAGGACGTTGCGACTGCCGTCCCAAAGCTGCACGACGGTGGGTACAGGCATGTTGTAGAGGACGCGGATGCCCAACTCCTTAGCGCCATCGCCCGTCAAAATGGGACGGAAAAAGATCTTCTCAACATCGATACCGGTGTACTGCTTGGGTGATTCCAAATAATTCATAATCTGTTTAGTTTTAAGGTTTTTTTAATGAAATTGGTTAAGGTTAATAGTTGCGGAACGCCTTGATATCACGGGCATAAGCGCGCTCGTTAGCCGAGATGACGCGCTCCGAGAAGGGGGGATCGTCCGTCGGATTCAATTGCGAGGCCGCGACCGCTTTTTGGGCCTCGTCGATCGCCTTCCGGCGTTGCTGTACCGAGCCCGCAGCATCAAAGTGGAATACATTGCGGGGCTCGGGCAGCGACTCCTCCTCGTGAATCCCCACGGCGCGCGCCAACCGTTTGAGTCCGGCTGCGATATTCTCGACGAGCGTCGAAGATTGCTCGGCAACCGATCCGATGAGGCTGTCGGCCAGACCGGCCTCGATCGCCTCCTGGGGCGAGAGCCAACGACCCGAGCCGCCATTCTCGGCCATCAGGGCTTCGAACTGCTCCTTCGGGAGCCCCGAGCGGGTCGCATAGAGGGCGCTGAGTCGCTCATCGGTGGTGCGCAGCAATGCCGCTTGTGCCTCCAGACCTTCGGCATTTCCCTCGGTCGAACAGGTGGCACGATGGATCAGGTAGAGGGCGTTGGGCGAGAGGAGACGACACCCCTCCGAGGCGGCCTGAGCAATGATCGTGGCGGCCGAGGCGGTGTAGCCGAAACAACGGGTCGTAACACGACCGGGGAGCTGACGCAGGGCATCGTGGATGAGCAGGGCATCGTTCACATCACCTCCCGTCGAACGAATCGTGACGATCACCTCCGAGGCCTCGACGGCAGCGATGCGGGCGACCGCTTCGCGAAATCGTTCGTAGGTCGCCACACGACTGTCGGGCTCCTCGAACTGCCACTCCTCGGGAACACCGATCGTCCCCTCGATTTCGATGTGACACACGCCGGCCTCGTTCTTGATTTTGATTTCTGGTTTTGTCATAGATAAGGTCTTGATTTAAGCTGTTTGTAGTAGATTGTGCGCACCTTTTCGTAGGAGCAACAGAGCTGTTCGGCACTCCAGAGCATCGCCTCGCAGCTCTTCGCCCCCGCGCGTCGCTCTCGTTCGACCAGGCGGTAGATGGCCAACTCTTCACACGCCTTGCGATTGATCAGCCCCAGCTCCTCCAGGTGGTTAAGGGTGGCGGCATCGACCTCGCGAACAAGGGGCTCGAGAACAAGTTCGCGGACCAACTTTTCGAGGCGGGTCATCATCGGTCCACACGGTCAAAGGTGCAACGAATCACCCCCTTCTCGGGGTCATAGGCTCCGATGCGACGCAACGTGGCTGTGCACTCGCCAAGTTCGGTGCGGAGTCGGAAGCGGCTGCAACGAGTTACCCCCTCCCCTTCGAGGCGCATCAGAAGGGCATATTCGGCCGGTGTGAGGCGCAGGGTCTGCTCCACAGAGCCACCCTCGACTCGGTTGCGCAGCGTAGCCTCGTGGTAGCGGTGAAGCCCCTCCACGCCGTCGCGATCGTCGAAACAGAGCGTAACACCCTGCTGCTCCTCCTCGACCACCTCGGGCGGCAGATGGAAGATAGCCAGCGGATAGCTTCCGCCGTTCGAGGGGGCACCCCACCGCTCCCCGTCGGGCAGTGCCACCAAACCGCGGTAGGAGACAATGCGGGGCGAGAAGTTGGTGCCATCCTCCTCCAAGGAGTCGCGGTCGCCCACCTGCAACAGACGCGCCGAAGGGGCATTGAGGTAGTGGCCCACGCTGCTCAGCGTCGCAGCAAAGAGGGGGTTGCGCCGCATTCGCTCCCCTTCGAGGGCTGCCGTGCTCTCCACCGCAAAGCTCCACGCCCCGAAGGTCGCCTCCTCGTCGGCCTCCAAGCGCGCCACAGCCCCCGTGCCCGCCTGATAACCCAGACTCTCCTGCTCGTGCAGCTCCCCCGAGCGATCGAGAAGTGTGGCCGCCGGATCGAGGATGCACTTCTCGCGCCAATCGACCTCCGACTCCTCTGCGTAGAGCATCTCCGCAGGGTCGATGCGCACCGTGCGACTCGCTTCGTCGGTCAAAAAGCGGAGATCGAAGAGGTGGGCAAGGGCCTCCAGCAGCTCGATGGGACGAATCGCATGTTGCGCAACCGTCCGAAAATCGAGCGGCGATCCATAGCCCGGTGTTGAGCAGAAATCGGGGGTGATCGAGCAACGCTTGTCGAGCGTGAGGCTCATCCCCTCCTCAGCCCCCTCGAAGAAGATGCGATCGAAATACTTCGGACTATCGGGTGTTACCAACTCGGCCGGAGAGCGGAAGCGCATCTCCACCTCGGTGTAGCCGCACTCCTCGATATAGCCATTGTAGAGCGCCCAATCGCCTGCATAATCGACCCACAGGCCGTCAGCGCTCCAATACTGCAACTTCGGCTCCTCGCACACCCCCTTTTCGGCGGTCGTAACCAATGCCGTGCGGGTATCGAACACAGCCCAAAAGGTGTTGGAAACCCCGTCCAGCGTGTAGAGCAGACGATAACGCGTATCGAGGATGTGGTCGAAGACCACCACGCGGTATTGGTGGTAGGTGCGCAGCGAATCGCGCTGATCCTGATAGCGATTCGCCAGGGTCGCCTCCAACAAACCACAGCCGGGGATGTAGATCGTGTCGAAACCCGTAAGGCGCTCACGCGAGAGGATGCGATGGTCGGTGGTATACTTCAAGTAGTACTCGAAGCCTACCGAGACGCTCGAGAGTGGTCGGAAGAGGATGCGCCCCTCCTCCTCGGTAAAACAGTGGCCGCTGTTGTAGAGCATATCGACCACCTCGCCATCCTCATCGACAGCCATCGGAGTGGCACTCTCGACCAGGTTACCCACCGTGTTGTAGAGGGCACTCGGATCGGCGTAGACACGCCCCATGTAGTCCGCCTCGGCCGTCACCGCCCCCAGGCGACGTGCCACGAACCCCATCTTGTTGCGCGCTGCGGTCGTATCGCGCGACGGATAGGCACCACTCATGTAGAGCGAACGGAAAAACTCCGTCGAGAATAGGCGGCTTTCGATGCTATAGCCCGCCTCGGTAAAGAGTTGCTCTACGAGGGTTGCAAGGTGAAGAAAGGGGTGGTAGTCGTCGACGGTCAGGATGCGCTCGGGGGTAAGCAGATCCGTACCGTTCGACTGTTGCGCATAGTCATCGCGGTGGATGGGAAAGAACTTCACGGGACTCTCGTCGGTCCAACTTTCGAGAATAGCTCGGGGCGTGAGACTCGACGTGTAGTCGATGTTGAGATGATTTAGGCGCATCAGTGCCGCGCGGTGTGCCCAATCGGTGCCACCCTCCTTGATGCGGAGCGTGTAGCCACGATCCGAGGCCTCAACCAGCACCACGCGCCCCTCGAAGAGGAGGATCTCGTCGCAGGCAAGGGTTGCCCTGTGGGACGAGGCGTTGAAACGGGTTGCCGATTCGGGGTCGCGCCCAAATCCCAGCAGGCGGTCGTTGAAGGGGGTCGCTGGGATTGTGATGGTCAGGGTGCGCCCCTCGCGCAGGGCGTTGGGGTCGGATGCCGTAGTGAGATCAAGGGCGGGGATCACTATCGACCTCTCGGCCAGATCGCAACGTTGCTGGTCAATTCTTAGCTCCATAACAGGTCGTTTTTAAGGCGTGAACGCAGGGTGATTGTGAGCGAGCGCAGGGTGCCGTAGCGAGCAATCTCGGCCTCATCGGTGAGGATGTCGACCTCGGTATAAAGGCCCTCACGCAACAACCAAACATGCTCTGCGACAAGTATTTCGGCCAAGGCCTGCATCCACTCCTCGCCTTCGAGGGCCGAGGTGAGGATCAGCCGCTCCTCGCGCTCGAGGGAGGTGACCAGGTGCCCCTTGTCGCCATAGGCGCGATTTCGCTCGATGGTCTGTTCAACCCGCTCGACACGTGGGAAGGTGTAGTGCTCGAGCGATCCTCGGTGGCTCTGCCAGGTCAGGCGGCAACTCCCCTCGGGGGCAGGAAGGAACGTGTAGCGCAGCGTGCCGAGCGTTCCGGCGTCGATGAGCAGCGTATCGGCTTCGGGATAATCGTCGGCCGCAACGCGGTAGCACCACAGGGCTGCCATGGGGAGCATCTGAACGGCATCGTGGATGGTACCGTCGCGGCGATACTCGACGATTTTGAGCGGATGGGGCGACGAGCCGACCAGAAAGCTCAGCTCATCCCACTCCCCGGGAGCGAGGAGTCGTTCGCGCGGCAGGGTGGTCAAGAGGGCAGGTTTTGCAGACTCCTCGTCTGCAGGGCGAAGAATCAACAACGGGCTCTGCACCCGCTCGTCGGGAGTCTCGGCCTCCAGGTAGATGGCCAACTGGCGGTCGGCAGCCGACTCGATCCCCGAACTCGTTTCGGTCGGCAACTGAAAGTCGACCAATCCACGCAGATAGGGGGCGATTTCGAAGCTCGCTTCGGTGACATCGGTAAAGCGCTTTTGGCCCAAGAGGGTACCATCGCCATGAAAAATGCGAATCACCAGGGGCGAGGCGGTCACGTCGACCACCGAGCAGCGCAGCGAGGAGGCACAGGGTGCATGCTGTGCGGGTAGCAAATCAAAGGTCATAATGGGGGTGTTTTAGGGGTAATAATGAACAGATGAGGGGGACTCTCCTTTGCGAAGAGGAGGTGGCACAAAGAGCCGGCAACAACTGTTGATAACAGCGATGAAATCGTGTTGATAGATGTTGATAGGAGATGAAAACCTATCCGTAAAATAGTTGGAATCAGCCGCTTATAGATTGTTGAAAAGTGCGGCTCGAGGTGTTGATAGAACCTCGTTTGTGGTGCAAATATACAACCGGCAATACCCCCTTGTCAACCCCTTTTTTCACTTTTTCCAAAAAAAATAGAAAAAAGTCCCGATTTTTGTTTACTTTTGTCGTACAAACCAAATTGTGTAGCAATAAGTATGGATGATGGTCAATCTTACGCGGATAGTTGCAGCGTTGCGCTTGGGCGCAATGCCGAGCCGTCGTGGCCCTCAGCACGCGCATAGTGCGCGAGCCTGCTTGTTGCATCCCTACCTGATCAAATCTGCGTGTCGCCTGGCGACCTTTGTTTCCTATCTAAATACCTACTGGGAGTGCGGGCTGAGAGTGGCTCCGGTTCCCAATCCCGGCTGAAGAGGTTAAGCGGCCCGCCCGTGCGTTGAGGGCCGCAAAAAACGATGTAAAAACCAAAGTTTAGCGAACTTTTTTAAGCGACCTTTGTCAATGATTACCATCTACCTCAAGCAATACAACAAAATTATCCGCAACGCCGATACCCGCCTCTTCGATGAGTTGGGCTACGATGATATTCTCTGGATCGACATGATGCAGCCCTCGATCAAGGAGCAGCGCGCCGTCGAGAACTTCATCGAGATCAACCTCCAGTCGCGCCAACAGGTCGAAGAGATCGAGTCCACCTCGAAGTACTCCGAGAACGAGAATGCCATCATCTCGAACTCCAACTTCTTCATCCCCACGGGCGATTCGTTCCTCATCGAGCCGGTCTCGTTCATCATCTCGAACGAGGGTGTCCTGGTTTCGGTGCGTAATGCCGAGTCGCGCACCTTCCGCGAGACGGAGAAGCGCCTCCAGATGAACTACCGCAACTACGCCACGGGCTACCACCTCTTCATCTCGCTTTTGGAGGTGCGCATCGACTTCGATGCCGACCTCGTGGAGCTGGTTGCCAAGCAGGTTGCCACCCTCTCGAAGGATATCACCTCGGAGGATTCGATCGACAAGGAGATTCTGCACCGCATCAGCGCCCTGCAGGAGAGCACGATGTCGCTGCGCGAGAATATCTTCGACCGCCAGCGTGTCCTCTCGGGCATCTTGCGCTCGGAGCGCTTCCCGAACGATATCTACCCCCGTCTGCAACTGATGATCAAGGACGTTAACTCGCTGATCAGCCACGCCGACTTCTCGACCCAGCGTCTGGACTACATCCAGGATGCTGCCCTGGGTCTTATCAACATCGAGCAGAACGAGATCGTCAAGATCTTCTCGGTGGTAACGGTGATCTTCATGCCCGCCACGCTCATCGCCTCAATGTATGGCATGAACTTCAAGTTTATGCCCGAGCTCGACTGGCAATTCACCTTTGCCAATGGCTTTGTGTTGCCGCTCGGCTACCTCTTTGCCATCTGCCTGATGATCCTCTGTTCGGGCCTTACGATCTGGTATTTCAAATACAAGAAATGGTTGTAAAACACCACTAAAATACAATAAGAAAACGCCACCCGAAAAAGGTGGCGTTTTCTTATCTTGGCAGGCGAACTACAAGCCGTTCGAAAGCGTCTCGGCCGACTTTAGGCGCACAACAATTGCGCCGTTTCCGCCTCGCACACCATACATCGCGGCATCCTTCATCACAATCACATAGGCTACCTGGACAAGCTGGATGTGGTCGATCGACTTCACCTCCACCTCATCGACAATAAAGAGGGGGGCGCTATTCTCGTGGTAGGCGGCTCCGCGAATCGAGACCTGCATGGCACCCGTTTCGAAATCCTCGGTCACGGTCACCCCGGGAATCATTCCCGAGAGGGCCGAGAGGATATCGGTACAGCCCGTTGCCATCAGCTCCTCGCCCGTGATGCGGCTGTTGTAGCCCACATACTCGCGACGACCGACATAACTCATGCCGTAATCGAGCAGCGACTGCGACTCCTCGCTCTCGACGCTCCCCTTGTTGATGATGCGAATCTTCATGCTGCGCTTGCCGGCAACGGGGATCAGATAATCCTGCTTGTCATAGCGGATATGGAGCGTATCGTCCGCCTCGACATTTGTCAAACCAAAACGTCCCTTACGATCCGTCTGGGCATACTTCTCGGGGTCGCTCACATAGATTCTTGCGTTGCGCAGGGGCTTATCGGCCCCATCGAGCAGCAAGCCGTTGAAGGGGCGCGGCGACTGTTGTGCAAAACCAGCGAATGCGATGCACAACCAAGCACAAAGAATAAAAACAGCTCTCATAGTCACATCTATTTTTTGCGAAATTATACAAAATCTACGAAAAAAGCAAAAAAATATCGTCTGCAGTCCGAACCCCGATTGGTCAAAAATCATCCGAAGAGCACCTTTTTTTCACCTTAGAGGGCGGTTGGTCCAAGATTTTATCTATCTTTGCAAGATAGATTGGGGTATTATGCTCGAAAAATTAGCAAAACAGACCGCCGTTTACGGCATCAGCACGATTCTCGTCAGGTTCCTGAGCTACCTGCTCACGCCCTTCTACACGCGTGTGTTCGGGCCGGAGACCTACGGCATCGTGACGGAGGTCTACGCCCTGATTCCGCTGGCGCTGACCCTGCTGACGATGGGCATGGAGTCGAGCTATTTCCGCTTCACGGCGCGTGTCGAGAGCGAAACGGATGATCGCGAGGAGCGTCGTCGCGGCAAGGAGCGGGTCTTCCGCACCACCTGGGGTTCGACCTCGCTGGCGGCCCTCACGTTCTTTGGCTTGGTGCTCATCCTCGCCCAACCGATTTCGGATTGGATGGGGGCAGCCTACACCTCCCACCCCGAGTACATCGCCTGGGTGGCAGCCATCGTGCTGCTCGACGTGATGACGGCAATCCCCGCTGCGAAGCTCCGCGAGGAGAATCGCGCCCTGCACTTTGTCGCCATCAAACTCCTGAGCGTGGGGCTGAATGTGGCGCTCGCCTTCGCCTTTGGTCTGGCGGGGCTCTTCGAGAGCGACTTCGGTGTGGGGTGGGTCTTTGTGGCCAACTTTGTGGGCAGCCTCGCGGCACTCCTGGCCCTGCTCCCCGCCACGGGGTGGCTCTGGCCCTCGATCGACCGCAAGCTGTTGGGACGCATCCTCTGCTACTCGCTACCCCTCTTGCTGGGTGGCCTGGCAGGCACGGCTAACGAGTTCATCGATCGTCAGCTCATCAAGTGGCTCGTTCCCGAGGGGGCGATGGCCGAGCTGGGCATCTACGGTGCCATCACCAAGATTGCCGTCGTGATGATGCTCTTCTACCAGATGTACCGCCTGGCCGCTGAGCCCTTCTTCCTCTCGAACTTCAAGAAGGAGGAGTTCAAGGAGATGAATGCCGCCGCAATGAAGTACTACCTGATGGCCTCGATGTTGATCTTCCTGGCCATTGCCCTCTTCCGCGACCTCTTCGCGCTGATTGTGGGGCGCGACTTCCGCGAGGGTATCTACATCCTGCCCGTAGTCTTGGCAAGCAATGTCCTGGCGGGTGTGTGGCTCAACCTCTCGTTCTGGTACAAGCGCGAGGAGCGCACCTCACTCGCCATTGTCGTAACGGGAGCGGGTCTGTTGGTGACCCTGCCGGCGGGCTTTGCCCTCATCCCGAGCCTCGGCTACTACGGTGCCGCCTGGATGCGCCTCATCAGCGAGCTGACGATGGTCGGCGTGAGCCTCTACCTCACGCGCCGCTTCTACCCCACCCCCTACCGTTGGGGACGGATTTTGGAGTATGTCGCTACGGCTTTGGTGCTCTACGCCGCCGCCGAGTGGCTGCGCGGCCTGCTCGCCGAGCAATGGGTGACGATCTACAGCCTCAACGCGTTGCTCTTTGCAGCCTATGGGGCCTACCTCGTAAAGCGCGAAAATATTGACTTAAAAGGGATGGCGAAGAGCCTCCTGAAACGAAAATAAAGGAGAAAAACGATGCAGTTCAAGGATATTATCGGTCATCACGAGCTTAAAAAGCGTTTGGTCCACTCGGTAGATGCGGGTCGCATCAGCCATGCCCAGCTCTTCACGGGGGCGGCGGGTCAAGGTTCGCTGGCCCTTGCCGTGGCCTACGTGCAGTACCTCTGCTGCCGCAACCGCCACGACGGCGATTCGTGTGGCGTGTGTCCCGACTGCCAACAGATAGCCGCCCTGGCCCACCCCGACCTGCACCTGGTATTCCCCGTGAACAAGCAGGGCAAGAAGTCGGGCGAGGTGGCCCTCTCGGATGAGTTCCTGCCCCGTTTCCGCGAACTCTTTGCCGAGAGTCGGGGTTACTTCTCGCCCCAGGAGTGGTACGACCGCCTCGACCTGGGCAAGACCCTCAAGGGTGCCATTGCCGCCCGCGAGGCCGACGAGATGATCCGCAAACTCTCGTTCAAGAGTTTCGAATCGGACTACAAGGTGATGCTCATCTGGCTGCCCGAAGCGATGAAGGAGGAGGCGGCCAACAAGATTCTCAAAATCTTGGAGGAGCCCTGGGAGAAGACCCTCTTCATCCTCGTCTCGGAGCAACCGACACGTCTCCTGAAGACGATCCTCTCGCGCACACAGGAGGTGACCGTGGGGCGCATCGAGGAGGGTGTTCTGGAGCAGAAGGCCCGCGAGGAGGGGATCGACGATCCGTTGCAGGCCCGCAACATGGCACGCCTGGCTTCGGGCAACCTGCTGGAGCTGAACCACCTGATTACGGGCGAGAGCGACCAGCAGCGTCGGGAGAACTTCACCCTCTTCTGCTCGTTGATGCGCCTGAGCTACAACGACAAGCACCTCGAGCTGATCGGCTGGGCCGAGGAGGTAGCGGCCCTGCCGCGTGAGCAGCAGCGCAGCCTGCTGCGCGATGCGGCGCGCCTGCTGCGCGAGAGCTTCATGCTCCATGCCGGCATGAACGACATCTCCTACCTGTGGGGCGAGGAGCTGCAATTCTGCACCAAATTTGCCCCCTTTGTGGGCGTTGAGAATATCGAACCGCTGATTGCCCAGATCGAGGAGGCACAAGCCCAGATCAACCAGAACGGCAACTCGATGATTGTATTTACCCATTTTGCGCTGGCGGTGAGCAAGATGATCAAACATTTGTAAAAAAAGAGGACCATGGCACGTGTAGCACTTCTTTTGGGAGGCAACGAGGGTGACATGAAGCGCACCCTGCAAACGGCCCAACGCCTGATCAACGAGCGTGTGGGTGCCGTCATGCGTTGCTCCCATCGTTATCAGAGCGAGGCGTGGGGCTTCCAATCCACGCAGCCCTTTACGAACCAAGCCCTTGAAATATCCACCGATCTGTCACCCATCGAGGTGCTGGATGCCATCCAGCATATCGAGTCGGAGTTGGGACGCAATCGCGCCGCCGAGCAGCTCGAAAAGGCCACCACGGGGGCACGCTACACCTCGCGCCCGATCGATATCGACATCCTCTTCTACGGCTCGGAGATCATCGACGAGGAGCGTCTGCAACTCCCCCATCCGTTGCTTGCCGAACGCGAGTTCGCGCTGCAACCCCTCGCCGAGATTATGCGTTCATTCGCCCATCCCGTGACGGGAAAAACCGTGGGCCAGATGCTCGATGCCGTGCGCCAAAACACCGCCGAAACCGAATAAAGACGTATGAAACAGAGTTTTAGTCTGCTGATAATAGCCACAGCCCTGCTGCTGACATCCTGCTTCAAGGATGTGGCCGAGAATACCACTTACCTCCTCAAGCCCCTTGTGCAACACACCTCAGGTGCCATGCTCGAGCCGCTTGAAGGGGTTGTACTCCACGCCTTCGAAGCCGATACGACGCTCTACACCGTAGCCTCCTACGACGATGCGTTGGAGGGTGTTGTGAGCGCCAAAGCCAACCCGTCGGATCGCATCCAGGCCCTCGTCTCGGCCGCCCCATCAACCCTGGAGGGGATGACCGACCGTCTCGAGATTTCGATTCCGCCCCGCGAGATGATGCTGCTGGCCGTCGACACGGAAAATCGCCTCTACGCCTACACCCAGCTCGCCTTCGAGCAGAACATCGGCACGCTCTACGTAACGCTGATCTTCAAGACCTGGAAGGAGGGGGCAGCCTGGAAAGAGGGTTGGCAATTCTGCAACCCCTTCTTCGAGCCGACCGTTACCATCGAAAGCTTTATCGAGGTCGGGGCCCAATCCATCGAGGGTGGTGCCACCAACGAGGAGATTGCCAACGTGAAGGTCTGCGCCTTTGCCGCCGACACCACCGAGTGGCGCATCGCCTCCTACGACGATGCTGTGGGGGGTCGACTCACCTCGAAGAGCGACGAGACGATTACCCGCTCCAACCCCGAGTTCAACGGCTATGAAACCAATACAAAGGGGCTCTTTCGCATGAATGTCAGCGCCTCGCCCCTGATGGTGGTGGTCATCGACCGCACCCACCGCATGTATGCCTACTCGAAGCAGGAGGTCGACCTCACCACGCCCGACTCCTCGCCCACCTATTCGGTCTACTTCCCGCTTTGGCAGACGACCTGGATCAGCGAACAGCAGGGCTGGCGCGTAGTCAATCCCGAATACGCTCCTGCGACCGACGAAGAGGAGAACAACCCTGAAAACCAAGAATAATGACTCACAACAAGCAACATATCACCTTCTTGCGCACGGCTGTAGCCTGCCTCTTCCTCACGGCCTTCCTCTGCCGTTGTGCCACCATCGGCACCCCGACAGGCGGTCCGAAGGACTCGCTGCCCCCCGTCATCGTGGCCCTCAACCCCGATAACTTCTCGACCAATCGCCCGCTGACCGGTCACGAGCGCATCTACATCGAGTTCGACGAGTTTATCCAAATCAAGGATCAGCAGAAGGAGTTCTTCACCTCACCCGCCATGAAAAAGAAGCCCCTGATCACCCAGAAGGGCAAGGGCATTGTCATCCAGCTGCGCGACACCCTCGAGCCGAACACAACCTATGCGCTGAACTTCGGCGGCTCGATTCGCGACAACAACGAGGGCAACCCGCTGAACTCGATGCGCTACGTCTTCTCGACGGGCGAGACGTGCGATTCGATGATCGTCTCGGGCTACACGGCCGACAGCTACAAGGCCGACTCGGTCTCGAAGAGCTTCATCTGGTTCTTTGCCGTCGATTCGGTCGAGCAGGTGATCACCCACGACTCGACCCTCTTCAAGTACAAGCCCGACGTGATTGCGCGCGCCGAGAACAACGGCATCTTCATTGCCCAAAACCTCAAGCCGATCCCCTATCGCGTCTACGCCATCGAGGATACGAACGACAACCAGATGTATGAGCCTTCGGTGGATCAGGTGGGCTTCCTGACCGAGACCCCCAACCCCGCCGAGTTGCCCGATTTTGCCATCTGGCACGACTCGCTGCGCCGTTACATCTCGGCCGAGCCGCAGCTCTACTTCCGCATGTTCACCGACCGTGCCTTCCGCCGCCATGTCTTGCAGGATTCGCACCGTCCGCTCCAACACAAGGCCGAACTCTTCTTCACGGGCGACTTCCCCGAGATCCTCTCGCTCAAGTTCGACAGCGTGCCCGACAGCAAAATCATCCGCGAGCCGGTGACCGAGAATAAGGATACCCTCTATCTCTGGTTCAACGCCGCCCCCGAGGAGCTGCCCGACACGATCAAGGGCGAGATGATCTACATGAAGCACGACACGGCCAACATCCTGCGTCCCGACACGGTCCAGCTGAAGCTCTCGTGGCGCAAGATCGAGTCGCGCGAGGAGGAGAAGGAGCGTGAGCGCCTCGAGCGCGAACGCAAGAAGGCCGAGGCTGCCGGCGAGGAGTGGAAGGAGCCCAAGAAGCCCAGCCCCTTCAAGCACACCATCCCCACGAAGAGCGACATCAACCCCGAGGAGCACCTCTGGGCCGACTTCGACTATCCGCTGACCGAGATCGACTCGGCGCGCATCCTGCTGACCCGCACCCTGGAGGATGGCACCATCGAGGATCGCAAGCTGCACTTCGTGCGCGACACCGCCTCCCTGCGTCGCTACCAGCTGCGCAGCGATTGGCAGACGGAAGGCACCTACACGCTGACCATCCCCGAGGGGGCTCTGACCAACATTGCCGGCGAGAAGAACGACTCGCTCGTAGCCACCTACACGGTCTTCGATCCCGAGAAGTTCGCCACGCTGCTCATCACGGTCAAGAGTTCGCACCCGACAGCCTCCTACATCATCCAGCAACTCGACGCAAGCGGCAGACTCAAGCAGGAGAAGCGCGACGTGAAGGGGGGCTCGACCGTACAACTGAACTACGTCGCAACGGGCGAGATCCAGATTCGCATCGTGGAGGATATGAACAGCAATGGCCGATGGGATACGGGTAACGTGGTCGAGATGCGCCAACCCGAGCGTACGGAGCTCTACGCCGACGAGAAGGGCGAGACGCTCATCGCCACGAAGGCCAACTGGGAGATCGAGCTAACGATCGATATGGACAAACTCTTTGCCCCCGTCACGATGCAGTCGCTGCAAGAGATGCTCGACGAGCGCGAGATGCGCCGCCTGGAGCGCGAATGGGAGAAGCGCATGAAGGAGGGTCCCAAGAGGGATAATCACGGCCAAAACTCGAGCGGCTTCGGCTTTGGCTCGGGAGGTGGCGCCATGAACATGACGGGTAATATGTTCAACTCTTACCGCTAAGAACGATGAAAAAAGCAACACTGATTATAGCAGGAATCATCTTGCTGCTGTGCCTCACCTCGCACGAGGCTCAGGCCCAACACACCCTCGGATTCAACGTCGGAGGCGGTATGGCCACGGGACGCTTCGAGCCCTCGCAGGAGACCAAGCCGATTTGGGGCACCTACACCTTCGGCTTCACGTGGCGCTACTACACCTCACAACGCATCGTAGGCTCGGTGGGTGCCGACCTGGAGTTTATGCAACGCGGCTTCCGCATTGCCACCAACGCCTCGCGTGTCGACGACCCGAAAGACTACCTATATTATACACGTCGCGTCAATTCGATCATGCTGCCCCTCATCTGGCAGCCCCACACCTACATGTTCAACCGCCACCTGCGCCTCTATGGCGAGTTGGGTGTCACTTTTAATTATAATGTATCGTCGGACTACGAGCGCGAACGACTGGTGGGCAGCGAAATCGAAGTCGAGAAGGGCGACTACCACTTCTCGACCGTGCGCGACAACCGCTGGGGCTACGGCCTGTGTGGTGGTGGCGGTATTGCGCTCCTCTTCGGGCAGTTCGAGTTTGTGGCACGCGCCCGCTACTACTTCGGTTACTCGGATATTCTGCGCAACCGCAACAAGCACTACGATACGATCGAGGGTTTCACCCTCACGCCTCTGCGCTCGCCGATGGACAATCTGACGATCACCGTCGGCCTCTCCTATCGCTTTGGCAAGGAGGGTTTCGAGAGTTGGAAACCCCGCCGCAAGCGTGAAAAGAATGTAGAGGTATTTCAATATGCACTTTAAATTATAGAACAATACTATGGAAACAACCCGACAGCAAAAGGTCTCAAAACAGATTCAAAAAGATATTGCCGACATCTTCCAGAAGGAGGGGCAGCACCTGGTACGCGGTCTGCTCGTGACGGTCACCACCGTGCGCGTTTCGCCCGACTTCGGCTATGCAAAGGTCTATGTGAGTGTCTTCCCCTTCGAGAAGCACACCGAGCTGCTCGCAACGCTCGAGGAGAACAACTGGTTTATCCGTCGTGAGTTGGGTCGCCGCATCCGCAACCAGCTCAAGGTGGTTCCCGAGTTGCAATTCTTCCTCGACGACTCGCTCGAATACATCGAAAACATCGAAGAGGCCCTCACGCGCTAATGCGCAATTAAAAATCGGAGATTAAAGATTGAAGGACTTTGGGGATAGGGCGAGGCTCATACAAACACCAACCCACCCCTTCCTGATTTGAAATTTGTAATTTTTAATCTTTAATTTTTAATTCTTAATTTCTGTTCTATGCTCGCATCGCTCTTTGCACGGAGGTATCTCTTCTCGGCCAAATCGCGCTCGGTGATCAATCTGATCGCCTCTTTGAGTGTGGTTGCCGTGGCCATACCCGTTGCGGCGATGGTTATCCTGCTCTCGGTAACAAACGGTTTCGACAGCCTGATACACCACAACTACGCCACCTTCGATGCCGAGCTGCAAATCGCCCCCCGCACGGGCAGTGTCTTTCGGCTCGAGGAGATCGACACGGCACGCCTAAGCAGCTTGCCGGAGCTGGAGGCCTGGTCGGCCATCCTCGAACAGAAGATCCTCCTGGAGGCCAACGGCCACCAAGCCACGGTCACCCTGCGCGGCGTGGACGACCGCTATCCGCAGGTGATGCCCCTCGAAGAGGCGGTCACGGCAGGCAATGCCCAATACCGCTTGGGGGAGCTTCATCGCCTGATTTTGGGCCATGCCACCGCCTACGAGTTGGGATTCCGCTCGCTGCTCGATGCCCGTGTGAATCTCTATGCGGTACGCCGCGGGAGTTTCTCCTCGCTACTCCCCTTCTCGAACTACACGCGTCGTATGCTTCCCATCGTGGGACTCTTCTCGGCCGATTATGGTTCGGAACAAGAGTACGCCTTCGCCCCCCTGGAGCTGGCCGAGGAGCTCTTCGAGCGTCCGGGCTCGGTCTCGGCCATTCTGCTCAAAGGGGATGATCCCGAAGCCTTGAGCCGCGCCCTGGAGCCCCTGCTCAACGAGGAGCTGCGCCTCGTTCCCCGCAGTGAGCTGCGTGCCTCCTTCTTCCGCCTGGTCAAGTACGAGCGTTGGGGCATCTTCTTCATTGCCCTGCTGGTGCTTATCGTAGCCTCGTTCTCGGTCATCGGCGCCCTCTCGATGCTCATCATCGAGAAACAGGAGGAGCGCAAAACCCTGCGTGCGTTGGGTGGCTCCGAGGAGTTCGTGCGGTCGATCTTCCGCCACGAAGGTTATCTGATCTGCGCCTTGGGCGCCCTGATCGGCCTCGCGCTGGGCATCCTGCTCTGCCTCGTGCAACAACACTTCGGCCTCATTAAGCTCCCGGGCAGCAATTTCCTCTCGGAGAACTACCCCGTCGAGTTGCGCTGGAGCGACCTGCTGTTAATTATCCCCTCGGTAGCGCTGATTGGTTGGATCCTCACGCGCCTCACCGTAGACAACATGATAGAAAAAGAGCGAACAATATGACACGTTTTTTCAGCCTGCTGCTGCTCTTCGCCGTAGCTCTGACAACCGCTTGCAAGCGCACCACGATTATCCCCGACGAGGAGTTGGCGATGATCTTCCGCGATGCCTTTCTGACCAACGCCTACATCGACCACAAGGCGGTCAGAATCGACTCGCTGAACCTCTACACCCCTATTTTTGCCCACTACGGCTACACAACCGAGGATGTGCAACTCACGATTGGTAACTTCTCGAAGCGCAAGAGTGCCCGCCTGGGTGATGTCGTAGAGCGCGCCATCGAAATGCTCGAGGAGGAGGGTCTCAAACACGACCTTGCAGTCACCAAGCTCGACACCATTCGCAACGTTGCGGTACGCACCGCCGAGCGTGTTGTTTTACAGGACAGCCTGATCCGCGTACGCACCCTCAAAGATAGCGTCCGCCTGCAATTCAGCCTTCCGGCCGAGGTGGGCGAATATGAGTTGACCTACGAATTTCGGATCGACTCGCTGGATAAAAACAAGCGCCTCTATCGCCGTACCTGGATCGAGCGCAACGACAGCACGCAGGTCAATGTGCAAATCAACGCTTTGGCACGCAATCGCGACATTCCGGTCACGCGTAAAATCACCACCGACAGCACCGCACGCGAGGTGAAAATCCACCTGCTCACCTTCCCCGAGAGCCCCAAGCGCCCCTCGATTACGGTGCGCGACCTGAAGGTCACCTTCTCGCCTCCCGAGCGCCATGCCATCGAGCAGCTCTACGAGAAACAGCTCGGCATCCGTATCTTTGCCGATGAGTTTATCCGTGCCGCGTGTGAAAAAGATAGCATCCAATAGGCTGTTGAGCCGCGCAGGGTGGATCGAAAACCCCCTCATCGAGCTTTCGGACGAGGGTGAGGTGGTCGCCATACGCTCCACCGCGCAACCCGACCGCGAGCCCTTCACCTCGTTCCGGGCAGGCCTTCTTGTCATCGGGGTCGAGGATCCGCAAGCGGTGTGGGAGGCGATCCGCACAAACCACACCACCCCCCTCGACAAGTTGCTTGCGCCCCACCTCGGAGATGGGCATCGTGCCCTGCTTTTCAGCGGCCTGGATTACCGAAACTGGAGCCTCAGCCCCGATGCTCGGTGGCAACCAATCCCCTAAAAAAGAGCCCTCGCGCTCTTTTTTTTTGTCTTTTCGGATTTTTATGTACCTTTACATTGAGAAAAAAGCGCACAGATGATAATCGAGGATCTTGCCCTGCAATTCACACCCGGACTCGGGGTCAAAGGTACAGCCCACCTCCTGGAGCTCTTCGGCACGGCGGAGCGTATCTTTGCCGCCTCGAAGGAGGAGCTCGTCGAGCGGGCCGAACTGCGACCTGCTGTAGCCGACGAGTTGGTGCGCCACAGTGGTTTTTCAGCCGCCGAACGGGAGCTGAGACATTGCGAGCGCAACCGGATCCGCATCCTCACCTCGACCGATGCGGAGTACCCCTCGCTGCTGCGCGAGATTCCCGACTATCCCCACGTGCTCTTTGTGCAGGGTGACACCGAGGCGCTCGCCGAACGTACCCTGGCCATGGTGGGCACACGCACCTCCAGCCCCTACGGACAAAACGTTTGTAAAAACCTGGTCGAGGAGCTTTCGGAGCGCATCCCACGCCTGAAGATCATCAGCGGCCTGGCCTTCGGCATCGATGCTGCAGCCCACCGTGCTGCGATCGAATTTGGGATCAAGACGGTGGCTGTTTTGGCCAATCCGCTCCCGGAAATCACTCCGATACAACACACCGATCTGGCGCGCGAAATTCTGCGCACGGGAGGAGCCCTGGTCAGCGAGCTGAATAGCCAAACCAAACTCAAAGGGGTCCACTACCTCACGCGAAATCGCCTCATTGCGGGGCTTGCAGCGGGGTGCATCGTTGTCGAGTCGCCGGCCGGCGGTGGTTCGCTTGCCACGGCCGACTATGCCGATGCCTACCACCGTGCTGTGATGGCCGTTCCGGGGCGCATCTCGGATCGCAACTCACTCGGCACCAACCACCTGATTCGCACCCGCAAGGCACAACTCATCGCCTCGGCCGAGGATATCATCCGCGAATTGATGTGGGATTTTGGCGAGGATCCGACCACCTTCCGCGCCAAGCCTTCGACTCCCGAACTTACACGCGACGAGGAAGGATTGCTCGGCTGCTTCCGCACCTCCGATCCGCTGAGTGTCGAGAACCTGCGCGAATTAACAGGCCTTGATACGGGCGAGCTTACCGCCCTGCTTATCGGCCTGGAACTATCGGGAGCCGTGCGCCAACTCCCGGGCAACCGTTATATGAAATTGTAGCTATGCAACTCATCGATACCCACTCCCACCTCTACGACGAGGCCTTCGACGAAGATCGCGCCGAGGCCCTTCTCCGCGCTGCGAACGAAGGGGTCGAGAAGCTCTTGCTGCCGGCCATCGACAGCGAGAGCCACGAAGCACTCTTTGCCCTGGCACGTCGCGACAGAAGCCGCCTTATCCCGATGATGGGGCTCCACCCCACTTCGATCAACGACAACCCGCACTGGCGCGAAGAGCTGGCGCTGGTCGAGAAGTACCTCGCCACACCTCCCGAGGGGATTGCCCCCTTCTGTGCCGTGGGCGAAATTGGTCTAGATTTCTACTGGAGCAGCGACTTTAAGGACGAGCAGACGGAGGCCTTTATCTACCAGCTCCGCCTGGCTGCCGAACGCGATCTTCCGGTAGCGATCCACACCCGTGCTGCCTGGGAGGCGATGAGCGAGGTGATCGGCAGCGAGTGGCAACGGGCTCGCGAGGCGGGCAAACGATTGCGCGGTGTCTTCCATGCCTTTTCGGAGGATGCGGCCACCTATCGTCGCCTTAAGGAGCTGACCCACGGCGATTTTTGCTTTGGCATCGGAGGGGTTGTGACCTACAAGAAGAGCGTGGTGGCAACCGCCGTACCCGAGATGGAGCTTCGGGATATCCTCCTGGAGACCGACTGCCCCTACCTCACCCCCGTACCCCATCGCGGCAAGCGCAACGAATCCTCCTATGTGAGCCACACCTGCCGCAAGGTGGCCGAGCTCAAGGGGGTTGACCCCGCAACGGTTGCCACACAAACCACCGAAAATTCCCAACGACTCTTCAACCTAAACGCTTGATTTTATACATCGAACATCTATGAAGTCTTCGATTCTCATCATCTACACCGGCGGTACGATCGGCATGAAGACCGATCCCGAAACAGGTACACTCGTACCCTTCGACTTCAGCGCCATCTACCAGGAGTTCCCCTCGCTCAAGCGGCTCAATGTCGCCATCGAGGTACACACCCTCACGCCCGTCATCGACTCGTCGAACGTGCAACCCCAAAATTGGATCACGCTGGCCGAGCTGATTCGCTCCAAATATGGCCACTACGACGGCTTCGTAGTGCTGCACGGCACCGATACGATGTCCTACACCGCCTCGGCCCTGAGCTTCATGTTCGAGAACCTCGCCAAGCCGATTGTCTTCACCGGAAGCCAGATTCCGATCGGTGTGCTGCGCACCGACGGCCGCGAGAACCTCATCACGGCCATCGAGATTGCAGGTGCCAAGGATGAATATGGCCACCCCCTCGTTCCCGAGGTGTCGCTCTACTTCCAGAACCACCTCTTCCGCGCCAACCGCACCACGAAGCGAAGCGCCGAGGCCCTGAGCGCCTTCTACTCCTACAACTACCCGCCGCTGGCCGATGTGGGTGTCAATATCGCCTACAACCGCACCTTGATCCACCAACCCGACCACTGGATGGAGCCCTTGCGCGTAAGCAACAACTTCTCGGACAAGGTCTGCGTCGTGAAGCTCTTCCCGGGACTCAACGAGCAGATTCTGAGCTCGATTCTCTCGATCGAGGGGTTGCAGGCCGTTGTGCTCGAGACCTATGGCGCCGGCAATGCGCCGACGGCCGACTGGTTTATCCGCCCGCTCGAGGAGGCGATTGCGCGCGGCCTGATTGTGCTCAACATCACCCAATGCAAGGGTGGCGGCGTAGCGATGGAGCTCTACGAAACGGGCCTTCGTCTGCAACAGATCGGCGTAACGAGCGGCTACGATATGACCATCGAGGCGGCCGTCACGAAGTTGATGTATCTCCTGGGCTCGAAGGCCGATGCGAGCGAGGTGAAACAGGCACTCGAAGTCTCGCTACGCGGTGAACTCAGCCACTAATAGAGGCTTTATCGTTAATTTTTTGCACGAAAACTCCGTTGGGTGAGTTGCACGAAAAGATTTTTTTTCTTATATTTCGGTCGCTTAAGGTGCGCACCAGGCTACCGAACAAGGGGGCCGGGGCGTAAAAATTGGGCGTAAGGTGCTATCTAACAGCTCCTTGCGTAGGTTTTTATCGATGTTTCCCGTTTTTGAGAAATATCGCATCTTTTGTGCCGATGGGAGCAAAAATAAAAAAAAGCACCCCCCGAAGAGGATTTTTTTTGAGAAATTTACCTAACTTTGTAAATGACCGAATAAAAACGAAAACCAAAACAATAAACAAACACAACAAACTAATCAAATTAATTTATCTAACACAACTATGAAAAAACTTTTTATGATTCTGACGGTTGCCCTCTTCTCGCTGGGTACCGTTAACGCGTTCGCTCAGGAGGCCGAGGCTGCGGCTGCTCCTGCTACGGAGGAGGTTGCTGCTGTTGCCGAGGAGGCTGCTGTTGCTGCTGAGACGACCATCGAGGGTGAGACGATGCACCACGTGCTGATGCAGAAGTTCCTCGAGGGTGGTTGGGGCTGGATGTTGCCCGTGCTTCTCTGCTTGGTACTGGGTCTGGCTATCGCAATCGAGCGTATCCTCTACCTGTCGCTTTCGTCGATCAACACGAAGAAGTTCATCGAGGGTGTTGAGGCTAAGCTGAAGGATGGCGGCATCGAGGCTGCTATGGAGTACTGCAAGAACACGCGTGGTCCTATCGCTTCGATCTACTGGCAGGGTCTGTCGCGCTACAACCAGGGTCTCGACGCAGTTGAGAAGGCAGTTGTATCGTACGGTTCGGTTCAGACGGGCCAGATGGAGTCGGGTATGTCGTGGATCGGTCTGTTCATCGCTCTTGCTCCGATGCTCGGTTTTATGGGTACCGTAGTAGGTATGATCGGTGCATTCGATGCTATCCAGGCTGCAGGTGACATCTCGCCGACGCTGGTTGCCGGTGGTATCAAGGTGGCTCTGTTGACGACGCTTATGGGTCTTATCGTAGCCGTTATTCTCCAGATTTTCTACAACTATCTGATCGCTAAGATCGACAGCCTCGTTAACGCTATGGAGGACGCTTCGATCGTGCTGATGGATATCCTGACGGTTTACAAGAAGTAATTTTCGACCGCTATAAAGAGAGAAAAATTATGAAGAAAGTATTGAATATTTTGCTGGGTGTCCTGATCGTCATCACGCTGGCCGTAGTAGGCTACGCGGTGGCTGCAGGCGGCTCGGAGGCATCGGTCAGCCTGAACCTGATCTGGGGTTACGTACTCCTGGCAGGTGCTATTGCGGCTGCTATCGGTGGTGCCATCTATGGCATGATCCAGAGCCCGGCAGGTGCGAAGGGCTCGGTGCTCTCGGTTGTTCTGATTCTGGCTATCATCGCTGTTGCCTACTTTGTGTCGGCCGGCCACAATGTACAGATCGTCGACCTGCAGAACAACGGCTTCTTCCCCCACATGGATACCGTCATTTCTGAGACCTGCATTCTGGTAACCTACGTTGCTTTCGTAGCCGCTGTTGTTACGGCTCTGGTAACGGAGATCTGGGCAGCTTTCAAATAAAAAGGAGATTTAGACTATGTCGAAAAGTAAGAGAAAAGTACCGGAAGTAAATAGTAGCTCGCAGGCCGATATCGCCTTCTCGCTGCTTATCTTCTTCCTGGTAGCCACCACGATGAATACCGATACGGGTCTGGCGCGTATGCTTCCCCCGATGCCCCCTGAGAATCAACAGCAGGAGGACATCAAGGTGAAGGAGCGCAACCTGTTCCTGGTGCTCATCTCGGGTAATGGTGCTATCATGGCCGGTACGCCCACCGATCAGCAGATCATCGACCTCCGCGAGCTCAAGGATAAGGCCAAGGAGTTCGTCCTCAATCCGATGGACGACGAGGCTCTCCCCGAGAAGGAGGATACCGAGATCGAGCTGGCCGATGGTTCGAAGTGGGTATACCCTGTAAGCCAGGGTGTGATCTCGCTTCAGACCACGCGCGACACGGGCTACCAGGCATACATCCAAGTACAGAACGAGCTGACGCGTGCTTTCAACGAGATCCGCGACGAGGTTGCCGAGAAGAAGTTCGGTTCCAAGTTTGCTGACCTTCCGGAGGAGCAGCGTTCGGCAGTAGCCAAGGCTGTACCTTTGAAGATTTCGGAGGCTGAGCCGCGTAACATTAAAAAGTAAGGGATTATGGCAGTAATGAATAAGAAGGGCAAGAAAGAGTTGCCCGCAATTTCGACCTCGTCGCTTCCTGACGTAATCTACATGATCCTGTTCTTCTTTATGGTATCGACCTCGATGCGCGACCAGGAGCTTTTGGTTCGTTATAAACTTCCCGATGCAACGGAGGTATCGAAGCTGGAGAAGAAGTCTCTGGTGAGCTACATCCACATCGGTCAGCCCTCGCTCGCTATGCAGGCCAAGTTTGGTACTGCACCGCGTATTCAGCTGAACGATTCGTACAAGAACACGAAGGATATTCTCGACTTCGTAGCCGCTGAGCGTGATAAGCTCAACGAGGCCGACCGTGCCGCCATGACGGTATGCCTGAAGGCCGACGGTACCACGAAGATGGGTATCATCACCGACGTTAAGCAGGAGCTTCGCCGTGCAAATGCACTGAAGATCAACTACGCTGCGTCGAAGTCGCTCGGCTACTATTAGTAGTCCGACGTGCGAATCCGTTCGCAAACAAGAAAAGACCTCCGAGCCTATCGGAGGTCTTTTTTGTTAAAGAGTTGGCGCGATAAAAAGCCCCGACTCAAAAGAGTTCCAACTGACCGATCTCGTGGTTGAACGTAAGACGGTGGTGGGGCGAGAGGCCGTGCTCGCGGATCGCCAAGCGGTGCTCACGCGTAGGATAGCCCTTGTTTTTGAGCCAGCCATACATCGGGTATTCGGCGGCGATGCGCTCCATGTACTCGTCACGGTGGGTCTTGGCCAACACCGAGGCCGCCGCAATCGAGGCAAAGCGCCCATCGCCCTTGACGAAACATTTGTAGGGAATCTCGAGCGTCGTACGGAAACGGTTGCCGTCGATGGCCAAAAATTGGGGAGCAGGATCGAGCCGTGCCGCCGCTAACGACATCCCCTCAAACGAGGCATTGAGGATGTTGATCTCGTCGATGCGCTCGGCCGAGACCGCCTCCACCGCCCAGGCGAGGGCCTCGCGCTCGATCACGGCGCGGAGCTTCTCACGGTTGCGTTCGGTCATCTGCTTCGAGTCGTTCAGGAGCGGATCGTAGAAGTCGGGGGGCAGGATGACCGCCGCCGCAAAGACCGGCCCGGCCAGACATCCACGTCCGGCCTCATCACACCCCGCTTCGCGCAGTTCATATTGTGAGCAAAGTTCCAACATAAAAGTTCGGGCCGCTTTGTGCGTTCCCGTTGTAAAGTTACGAACTTTTGCTTAATTTTGTCCATCCAAACGACCCCTTTTTACGATGCGTTTCGACCCTGCCCGCCTATCGCTGATTCCGGCCTTTCTGCTGCTCGTGTTGCTCGTCGTGGTGGCTATGTGTCACACGGCAGGGGTCGCTACGCCTATGCCGCCCGTAGAGGGGCTCCCTGCGATCGAGGAGCTTCCCATCGCCCCCCTGGGCATGCTGATCAATCGCTTTGGTGTTGCACATCCCACCTGGGCCCATGCGTTGGGTGCGCTGATGATCATCCTCTCAGCCATGTCGCTCGGACGCCTCACGGCACGCTACAAACTCTACGGCTCGGGCACCATGCTGGCCATCCCGCTCTACGCCCTCTCGATGCTGGGTGTTGTGATCTGTGACGGCTGGTTCCAGGCCCTCGTTGCCTCGACGCTCGCCACCCTGGCTATCAAGAACTTCTGCTACGCCAACCGCTCGGGCTTCTGCTTCGATAACATCTTCCGTGGCGGCATGTATCTCTCGCTGCTGATTCTGGTCGAGCCCAAAGCCCTGCCCCTGCTTATGGCCTACCCCATTGCTGTGTGGCAGTTCCGCCGCACGACCCGCGAAAGCCTTGTTGCCCTGAGTGGCCTGCTGCTCCCCGTAGCGACCCTCTGCTACCTGAATTGGGCGTTGGGAGGCACCTTCACAGCCCCCGCTACGGCGCTCTATCGCCTCGCATTGGCCGGCGAATGGACCTCCACACTCATCAGTGCATCGCTTGTCGAGCAGCTCTTCGTAGCCACACTGCTGGTGTTGAGTCTCTTTGCCTTCAGCCTCTTCCACATCAACAGTTACACGCTCAGCACCCGCTCACGCCACACGCTGCTCTACGCATCGAAACTGATCCCCTTCGCGGCAGCTACGCTGCTGATGCCGCACATCAACATGGCCCATCTCGCCTTGCTGATTGTTCCCACTACCCTGCTCCTTCCGGTGCTCTTTATTCGCACCCGTCGCCCAATTGCCAACACATTGTTGGCAGTCGTAGTGGTTGCAGCCTTCGCTGCCCTCTTTTTCAGTTGCTACAACCCGTTTTAAGAGCTAGGGCTCAATCGGCAAATTGTTTCTACGGCTCAAAGGGTTGTAGAAACGGTTTAATCTTGTATTTTTATTGCTGTTTTTCTATTTTTTATTGTATTTTTGTAGTAGCCAAAAAAGCCATTCAAATTTACGTTCTTAAAAAATCTAAACAGTATGTGGAATTACGAGTCGGCTTTCAACGCCGAAGAACCAACCATTGTCAAGCATGTCGAGAAGAGCTACACGGGAATCGAAACCATCACCCTCTCGCGCCATGCTATTGCCTATGTACTCCGAGGAAGGCAATACATCTACGACGGCGATCGACGCCGTGCAGTGGGACGGGGAGAGATGCTCTCTCTGGGTATCGGACGCCACTACGTGGAGTCGATCCCCGAAAACGGGCAACCCTTCGAACAAATCTTCATCTACTACTCACCCGAGGAGCTACAACGCGTGTTGATGCACCTGAGCGTCACCTATCACCTGACGATCAACAACACGCACACCTGCGAAAAGTGCCGCAACCAAACATGCGTCGTGGCCGAGGCATCCCCATCGATTCGCAACTTTTTCCTCAACACAAACGCCTACCTGCGCGAAAACGACTTTCACCGCGACGAGACCGCCGAAAACATCAAGATGACCGAGTTGGTCTACCTGATTGTCACGCAGGGCGACGGCTGCATCCGAAATCGACTCCTCGCCTCGGTCGATGTGGCAGGCGAGAATTTCGAACAGGTGATCTACGACCACATCTTCCGCGCGGTACCGATCGAACAGCTGGCCGAAAAGACCAACCGTTCACTCACCTCGTTCAAGAAGGAGTTTCGACGCCACTTCAACGCACCGCCTCACAAATGGTATGTGCGCCAACGACTTATCCACTCGCGCCTGCTGCTCATCTCGACCAACAAGTCGGTTTCCGAGATCGGCAACGAATGTAGTTTCCCGAACACCTCGCACTACATCAAGCTCTTCAAGCGGGCCTACAAACTCACCCCTGCAGCCTATCGTGCCCTACACCTCAAGGCGCAACAAATCCAGGAGGTGACACCTGCAGAGCCCAAAGAGGCCCTCGAGTTAATTTGTTAAATACTTAAAATATCATTGTTTTAATTTTTTATAAATTACAATCTATTCAATAAACGTGGTTTTTTAAGAAAATTTATCACAAAAAAGGTTGTGATATTCAAAAAAACCATCTATCTTTGTTACCAGAAAAGTGGGATTCTCCCACACTCATTAACCTAACTAACCTAACCAAGGCGACCCTTGTTGTGAAACAACGGTCGTCTTTCTTGTTTATTCACAACGAAATAGCCCGAACAGGCCTAAAACAAAAGCGGGGATACTCTTAGGAGCATCCCCGCTATCGCTTACCTATCGCCGTTGCAAGCGAGCCGATATCTGATAGGTATCAACGAGCTGCAACAGACGCCGATCGGCCGCAGCGCATCGGTGAATCTTTTGCGCCAGCTCACGCGAACGGTGATAGAGCTCGCCGGCTGGATAGAGCCCACGCTCGTGGTCGTAATACCTGCCATCGAGGGCCAACTTCTCAGCCTCAAGATAGGCGCGCATGGCCAACACACGTGCCCCACAAGCCCAGAGAAAGTCCCCCTTGCGCTCCATCTCCACCGAAGCCAGATGCGCTCGTCGATCCTCGTTGCGCTCCTGCGCATAGAGCGACGCCACACGACGATCGTAGTCCGCAGCCAACCTCTTCATCTCCTCGCAACCGATGGTCAGCGCCTCACCTTGCAGCCGAGCCACAAGACGATAGTTCTTTTTGTTGTTTTTCATAACACACCAAAATTAAACGTGAAACAAAATGGATCCGCGACTGTCGAAGATGTCAAAGAACGGAATGGGCACAATACGCCCATAGAGGCCTTCGACAGCCAATCGGATAGGGTGTGTTACTTCTTTTTTTTGAAAAGATGCGCCACGTCTTGGGCGCTTATGATGGTACAAAGATAGATAAAAAAAAGGAAAGTGCAAAAAAACTGCACTTTCCGGGTGATATGGCGATGGCTCGTCGCGGCATCAAAAGGAGACACCGAAACGCAAGCCGAAGTTGCTGATACCATCGAGCGAGTAGGTCAACAGATCGCCCTGATTCGTAGCGTAGCTGTAGTAGAAGGCGGCATGGAATCCAAAGCGCATATCGGGGCGCGGAAAGATCGAGACACCCACCTCGGGTTGCAGGTAGAAGCCCCACGTATCGGTGTATTGCTTATAGACGTAGTAATAGGAGCTGATCTGCGCATAGGAAGCCCCCAACTTCATCCCGACATAGGGTTGGAAGATCGACTGCTTAAACCAATTATAGCGTCCTGCGACACCAAACGGGAGCTGAAAGAGGGCATGCTTCTGGCTCGTCGTGAGGGCCGAGCCATCGCTCAAAGTGAGGGTCTCGCGCGGGAAGGATTTGAAGTTGGTCTGGTAACTCAAAAATCCACCAATCGTAATCGCATCGGTAAGGAAGTAGCCACCCTCGAAATTCATACCCCACCCCGAGGTTTTGTCGGCAAAGTCGTTTGTTGCCGGCATACCCAGCTGCCAATCGATATTGAAATAGGCATCGGGCAAGACCTGCGCCTTGGAGGGGTGAGCAACCGCCATCAGAAGTGCCATAATGGCGGCCAAACGGATGTAAAGATGTTTCATAAGGCTGTTCTCGTTAATTATTCTTTAGGTAAGGTGACTGCTCGAAGGCCTGCACGATGCCCGCCTCAGCCGCCTCGATATCGATGCTCGCCGAGGGGTTGAGCAACCCGCTGATGTAGCTGTTCCAGACGACTGTCAGCTTCGCATCGCGCTCATTCTCGACCGCCAAATCGACCATCTCGGTCAGGAGCGAACCGGTCGTGTAGCCGTAATAGACACTGAAGGGGTGGTACCAACCACCCCACCAATCTCCCCAATAGCCGGGCGACCAATAGTAGGGATAATAGCTCCACCAATAGGGGTTGTTGTAGCCCGTGAAGTAGGTTGTCTCTTCGACGTAGCTGAGCTGCACGCCGGCATCGGCCTCCGAGCGCAGCGCCCCATCGAGGATGCGCTCATAGCCGCGCTCAGCCAGCTCATCGGCCACCGCCGTCACAAGCTGTTGAGCCTTCTCGTCGGCCCAATATTTGGCTACGGTATTCCCCGACCCGTCGGTTGCCCCCTCGCCAATGAGGAGAATGCTGTCGGGGAGGTAGAAGGTTTCGATGGCCGCAAAGTCGGCCTCCTGATCATAGGCCGTATAGACCAGGTATTCGTCGCGAAGCGACGCGGTCGACGGCTCTTTTTGGCACCCTGCTGACCCCACCAGAGCCAGGAGCGCCAAGCAATAAAGAATCGGTTTTGGTTGCATAACACAGCGATTTAATGTTCACCTTGAGCCGATTCAAATTTTGAGCCAAACGAGCAACTTCAGGCGATGTACGGCACAAAAAAAAGGGCCGAAAAGCCCTCTTACGTTAAATCGCACCCCTGCCGCTACTTCTCATAGCGATGCACATGCGCCTCCTTGTCCCACGCGGGAAGCGGCGCGGGCGAGAAGGTGGTGTAGCCGATAGCCACGGCGCAGAGGATGTTGTACTGCTCGGGGATCGAGAGCAGCTCGCGCAGGAACTGATCGGCCGTCGGGCCGTCGGGCTCATCCTTGAATTGGAGCGAGCCATCGACATGGACCCAGCAGGAGCCGAGCCCCTCCTCCACGCAGGCCAGCTGGAGGATGGTGGTCGATATGGAGGCGTTCACGAGCCACTTATCGGTGACGGTCGTATCACCCAGCACAACAATTGCCAGCGGCGCGCCCTTCATAAACGAGGAGCCGTAGTCGCGCATCTCGGCCATTCGTTCGATGGTGGCCTTGTCGTCGATAATGAGCAGGTGGGTCGAATGCGAATTGCGCGACGAGGGGGCCGAGAGGGTCGCCTCGACGAGGCGGTCGATCACCTCCTGGGGTACAGCTTGCGGCTCGAATTTACGAATCGAGCGACGCTTTTCAAGCAGAGTCTTAAATTCCATAAGTCGTT
>JAUMXM010000025.1 GCA_030529085.1 Rikenellaceae bacterium
CTCGGCTACGACTGCAGGTGCTTGCTGCTTTGCGCGGTTGTAATCTTCGACGAAACCGTCCGCGTAGCGGATGTAGCAAACTTGGGCTACAGGCAACACGTAGGTCGGTCCCTCGGGACGGGCAAAACGCTTGTAGCGCAGATTCTCGGTCGAGATCTCCTGTACGATGGCCTCGATGCGTGTACTGTCGATTTTAACAATCAGATCTTGGGCGCTGGCTGCTGTCACTGCGACAAGGGCCAGGAGCAATGCGATATACCTCTTCATAGGTTATAAAGTTTTGTGTTCGGTCGAGTTCGATTTGGTAAAGATAACGAAAAAATTTCAAACATTCTTACTATCTTTGCTGCGTAGAATACAAAACAACAGAAAATTATGGGATTTTTCGATATTTTCAAAAAGAAACAACCCGTCGTAGAACAGCCGACGGAGATCAAAAACAACGAGCCTGCACCTGCCGAGCCGATCGCAACGCCCGTGGCCGAGGAGCCTGCTGTCGTCGCCGAGCCCGTGGTCGAGGAGGTCATCGAAGCCCCCGTTGAGCAGCCGCTGCAACAGATCGTTGAACAACCTCAGCAGATTGTTGAGCCACAGCCGATCGCTCCCGTTGCGCCTCAGGCCGAGGAGCCTGTGCGCACCGTTGAGCAGCGCCAGCAGGAGGAGCTCAATGCCGGTTTGGCACGTACCAAGACGGGTCTCTTCTCGAAGTTGGCGCGCGCCATTGCCGGTCGTTCGACGATCGATGCCGATGTGTTGGACGATTTGGAGGAGATCCTGATCACCTCGGATGTGGGTGTCGATACCACGGTGAAGATCATCGAGCGTATCGAACAGCGTGTGGCGCGAGATAAGTATATGAATGCCTCGGAGTTGCAGCAGATCCTGCGCGATGAGATCGTCTCGCTGATGGATGAGGCGCACGCTACGGAGGGCAACTTCGGCCTCGACGCCAAGGAGGGTGAGCCCTATGTGGTGATGGTTGTGGGTGTGAATGGCGCGGGTAAGACCACCACGATCGGTAAGCTCGCTGCGCAGCTCAAGAAGCTCGACAAGAAGGTCTACATCGGTGCCGCCGATACCTTCCGTGCCGCCGCCATCGACCAGCTTCAGGTGTGGGCCGACCGTGCCGGTGCTACGATGATTCGCCAGGAGATGGGCTCCGACCCCGCTTCGGTGGCCTTCGATACCCTCCAGTCGGCCAAGGCCAACGGTGCCGATGTGGTGCTGATCGATACGGCGGGACGTCTGCACAACAAAATCGGTCTGATGAACGAGCTGACGAAGATCCGCAACGTGATGGCCAAGGTGATTCCCGATGCCCCCCACGAGGTGATGCTCGTCTTGGATGGCTCGACGGGTCAGAACGCCTTCGAGCAGGCCAAGCAGTTCACGCAGGCTACGCAGGTCACCTCGCTCGCCATCACGAAGCTCGATGGCACGGCCAAGGGCGGTGTAGTGATCGGTATCAGTGACCGTTTCCATATTCCCGTGCGCTACATCGGTATCGGCGAGGGTGTCGATCAGTTGCGCATCTTCGACCGTCGTGAGTTTATCAATGCTCTGTTTGGCGATGGAAAAAATTAATGTCATAACCCTCGGCTGTTCGAAGAATACGGTCGATTCGGAGCACCTGATGGCGCGCCTGGCAGCCGTCGGCTACACGATTCAGGCCGACAGCGACCGCACCGATGCCAAGACGGTGGTAATCAACACCTGTGGCTTTATCGGCGATGCGAAGCAGGAGTCGATCGAGATGATTCTGCGCGCTGTCGAGGCGAAGAATGCCGGCAAAATCGATCGCCTGTTTGTCATCGGTTGCCTTTCGGAGCGCTACGCCGACGAGCTGCGCAAGGAGATCCCCGAGGTCGACGACTACTTCGGTGCCCGCACCTGGGACGGCATCATCGCTGCGCTGGGAGCCAAGGAGGGCGCGGAGTTCAACACCGAGCGTTTCCTGACCACGCCGAGCCACTACGCCTACCTCAAAATTTCGGAGGGGTGCAACTGGATGTGTGGCTACTGTGCCATTCCGCTCATTCGCGGTCGTCACATCTCGGTGCCGATGGAGGAGCTGGAGGAGGAGGCACGCAAATTGGCTGCCAAGGGAGTCAAGGAGCTGATTCTCATCGCTCAGGATCTGACAGAGTATGGGCGCGACCTCTACGGCAAGCGCATGCTGGCCGAGCTTTTGCGCCGCTTGTGCCGCATCGAGGGCATCGCCTGGATTCGCCTTCACTACGCCTACCCGGCTGCCTTCCCCGAGGAGGTGATTGAGGTGATGGCCACCGAGCCGAAGATCTGTAAATACCTCGATATTCCCTTCCAACATATCTCGGATAACCAGCTCAAGGCGATGTTGCGCCGCCACACGAAGGCAGAGGCGGTGGCTTTGATCGAGAAGCTCCGCGCGCGCATCCCCGACCTGACGCTGCGTACCACGATGCTCGTAGGCTACCCGGGAGAGACCGAGGCTGATTTTGAGGAGCTTTGCGACTTTGTGCGCGAGGTGCGCTTCGAGCGCCTGGGCGTCTTCCCCTATTCCGAGGAGGAGGGTACCCACTCGGCCGAGAAGCTCACGGACGATGTTCCCGAGGAGATCAAGCAGGAGCGTGTCGATCGCCTGATGGCACTCCAGCAGCGCATCGCTGCCGAACTGAACCGCGAGCGTGTCGGTCGCACGGAGCGCGTTGTGGTCGATCGCCGCGAGGGGGACTACTACATCTGCCGTTCGCAGTACGACTCGCCCGAGGTGGATCAGGAGATTCTGGTCGATGCCGCCGCAAAACGCCTCTTCAAGGGCCGCTTCTACGAAGTAAAAATCACAGATGCAGAAGATTACGACCTCTATGGTGAAGTGATTAGCTCGAAATAACAACCTCTATTGGGTTGCAAAACAGCAGGAAACGGTGAAATAAATTTGTTTTACCGTTTTTTTTTGCTACCTTTGAATGGATTAAAAGGTATCAACCGCAAACCTATGGCCGATAAGAGCGTAATCATCAACTTGGAGCGCCGCGTAAAGCAGCTGATGGACGACCACCGTCGTCTTGCCGGGTTGGTGCGCGAGATGGAGGCCGAGCTGACCGAGCTTCGCAGCGAGAAGCGCTCGCTGCAAGAGCAGAACCGCGATTTGAGCGCCCGGCTCAAGCGCAAGGAGTTGGCCGAGGGGCTTGCGGGCGAGAGCCAAAACCGCGACAAAGCTCGTGCGCGCGTCAATCGCCTGATGCGGGAGGTGGATAAGTGCATCGCGCTTTTGGGAGGCATCGAAGATGAGGCCGCCCGCGCTGTGATGAATGGAGAAAACTAATCGACGACGAAGAAAAGTATGGAGCAGGAGAAAAAACCTTTGACCATTACGCTCAAGATAGCCGGCAAACCCTATCAGTTCACCATCGACCGTGAACGTGAGGAGATTTACCGCCTGGGCGAACGCGAGGTGAATGCCTGCTTTGCCAAGTGCAAACAGTCGCAAAAGAAGGGGTGGATCGATTTCGACTACCTCGTCGTAACGGCACTCCAGTTTGCCATGGCCAACGCCTATATGCGCCAAAGCCGTGAGGTGGGAAGCGAGGATCTGAAACGCCTCGACGCCCTCTCGAGCGAGCTCGGCACGTACCTTGATAAGTTGAACGAGTAGTGGGGGAGCACACCTCGGCCCGACACCTGTGGGCGTGGGATGAGGGGTTGCAAACTCATAAGGTTCTTTTACATACCCTAGAATCTACCCGCATAGATTCCTTAATAGCTTTGCGAAACTGAACACTTTTTATATTGGGGTCAACTCGCGGCTTTTTCAAAATCAGGCCTTAACCCTTCGGGGTGTTGTTCTTCGGGGCAACCGTTGGAAGATTGCGATGTCGGAGCCCCCACTCATGACGTTTTTTGCAGATTCGTCAAACAAGACTAAGGAATCCTATGCGGTTTTTTTTGAAACAAACCATAAACAAACAATAGATTAACCACATTAATTTAGCAAATTTCAGACGATGAATACCGTATTAATCGCCCTAATCGCGGCTATTGCAGCCGTCGTGGTCTACGCCGTGGTGACCAACCTGGTGGCCAAGACCTCGATCCGCAAGCGCCGTGAGGCCGCCCTCAAGGAGGCAGAGGCCGAAGGGGAGATGCTCAAAAAAGAGAAGATGCTCCAGGCTAAGGAGCACTTCATGCAGCTCAAGAGCAACCACGACCGTCAGGTCAACGAGCGTAACCAGAAGCTCCAGCAGGCCGAGCAGCGCGCCAAGCAGTTGGAGCAGAACCTCCAGAATCAGCAGCGCGACCTGGACCATAAGATCAAGGAAAATGACCGCCTCAAGGAGCAGATGCAGAACCAGATGCAGCTCCTCGAGAATAAGAAGGAGGAGCTCGAGCAGGTACGCCGCGAGCAGAATGTGCGCCTCGAGCAGATCTCGGGCCTCAGCTCGGAGGATGCCAAGAATATCCTGATCGAGAACATGAAATCGGAGGCGAAGGCCGAGGCTGCCGCCTTCATCAGCGAGACAATCGAGGAGGCCAAACTCTCGGCCACGAAGGAGGCCAAGCGCATCGTGGTAGCCTCGATTCAGCGTGTCGCTACCGAGACGGCCATCGAGAATGCCGTGACGGTCTTCAACATCGAGAGTGACGAGGTCAAGGGTCGCATCATCGGCCGTGAGGGTCGCAACATCCGCGCCCTGGAGGCCGCTACGGGTATCGAGATCATCGTAGATGACACCCCCGAGGCAATCATCCTCAGTGGCTTCGACCCCGTGCGTCGCGAGATTGCCCGCCTGGCTCTGCACCAGTTGGTAACCGACGGCCGCATCCACCCTGCACGCATCGAGGAGGTGGTTGCCAAGGTCAAGAAGCAGATCGAGGAGGAGATCGTCGAGGTCGGCAAGCGCACGGCTATCGACCTGGGTATCCACGGCCTGCACCCCGAGCTGATTCGCCTCATCGGTAAGATGAAGTACCGCTCGTCGTATGGTCAGAACTTGCTGCAGCACGCCCGCGAGACGGCCAACCTGGCCGGCATTATGGCGGCCGAGCTGGGTCTGAACCCCAAGATTGCCCGCCGCGCAGGTCTGCTCCACGATATTGGTAAGGTGCCCGACGATGAGCCGGAGCTGCCGCACGCACTGATCGGTATGAAGCTCGCCGAGAAGTACAAGGAGAAGGCCGAGGTTTGCAACGCCGTAGGTTCGCACCACGACGAGATGGAGATGACCTCGCTCATCGCCCCCATCATTCAGGTCTGCGACGCCATCTCAGGTGCCCGTCCGGGTGCTCGTCGTGAGGTGGTCGAGAGCTACATCAAGCGCCTGAAGGAGATGGAGGATATCGCCCTCTCTTACCCCGGTGTTGTGAAGACCTACGCCATCCAGGCCGGTCGCGAGCTCCGCGTGATTGTCGGTGCCGATAAGCTTTCGGACCAGGAGTCGGAGGCACTCTCGCACGATATCGCCAAGAAGATCCAGGATGAGATGACGTATCCGGGTCAGGTGAAGATTACGGTGATTCGAGAGACGCGCGCCGTTTCGTATGCCAAATAGTGTCGTATAGCCGGATACGCCATCCGGTTATATAGACAATCCCTCCAAACCTCCCTTTGATAAGGGAGGCTTTTTTTTGTCGCAAGCGACAAAATGCCGGGTCAGGTGAAGATTACGGTGATTCGAGAGACGCGCGCCGTTTCGTATGCCAAATAGTGTCGTATAGCCGGATACGCCATCCGGTTATATAGACAATCCCTCCAAACCTCCCTTTGATAAGGGAGGCTTTTTTTTGTCGCAAGCGACAAAATGCCGGGTCAGGTGAAGATTACGGTGATTCGAGAGACGAGAGCCGTTTCGTACGCTAAATAACCCGAAAGCCGCCTGACAAGGCTCTTTTGGCGTTAAAATCAGCCCCGTAGTTCCTCACATACGTCAAGTATGCTGCGGACTACGGGGCTGACTTTGCCTAAAAATAGCTCTTGCCATACAACTTTCGCAGGGGAACGAGTATCTTTTTTCAACCGTCATTGCGAGCGACCCGGAGGGGCGCGTGGCAATCCGAATACGCTCCACGACCGTCACCCTGCTCGGCGAGATAGCCACGTCGCTCCGCTCCTCGCTATGACGTGTCGCTGTCATTCCGAACGCGTAGCGGAGGAATCTACTCTATTCCCTGCTGTGGATCCGAAAAGGGAATAGGGTAGTTCCCTCGTCGCCTGCGGCTCGCTCGGGATGACATTCTCCCCCAATATTTATTTTTTAATTCAAAGAAAAGCCTCTCCGTTTCGGGAGAGGCTTTTTGTTTACTCTGCGGCGGTAGCCAGCGGCGAGGGTTGCTTGTAGACGCGGGCTGCAAGCTCCTTGTCGAGCATATAGAGGCCGTAGCGGTTGCCCTCGACAGCCTCAAAGGCGGAGATCATCTCGCGGGCCGACTCCTCCTCCTCGACCTGCTCGTCGATGAACCACACCAGGCGGTTCGTCGAGGCGAAATCCTTGTCCTCCTGTGCGATGGCAGCCAGGTTGTTGATCAGGCTCGTCACGACCTTCTCGTGCTTGAGCGTGTCCTGGAACATCTCGAGGGCCGAGGGCCACTCGTTGCGCACAGCCTCGATGGGCTTCAGCTCCACCTTGGCATCCTGCGAGTTGAGGTAGTTGATGAAGATGCGGGCATGATCCTGCTCCTCGAGCCACTGGATGTAGAACCAGTTGGCGACACCCTTCAGCCCCTTGGCCTCGGCGTCCATCGACATCGAAAGGTAGAGATAGGCCGACCACAGCTCGGCGTTGATCTGCGCGTTGATCGCATCGTGTAATTTCTGACTTAACATAGTTTTATAAGTTTTAAGTGTTTGCGTTTGTGTGTGTGGGTGCCCCTCTGTGAGTTGTCCCTCTGTTGGGTTGCCCCTTTTTCTAGTACAAATATACAACCGAAAACGCCGTTTTCCAACTTTTTTCGATCATCTTATTTGATGCCTCTATAAGAGCAATTTATCCACTCTGCGAAAGCTATAAATCGGGCGATTTCCGCGCCAAAAAAAAGTGCCCGACCCCGTGAGGAGTCGAGCACCCGTCTTGCTTTTCTGCCGAGCGGCCTGTTACATCATGCCGCCCATGCCGCCACCCGGCATCGGGGGCATGGCAGGCTGCTCCGACTTCTTCTCGGCCAGCACGCACTCGGTCGTCAGGAACATCGAGGCGATCGACGCAGCGTTCTCGAGGGCTACGCGAGCCACCTTCGTCGGGTCGATGATACCGGCAGCCATCATATCCTCGTACTTGTCGTCGCGGGCGTTGTAACCAAACGTACCCTCGCTCTCGCGCACCTTGTTGACCACTACCGAGCCCTCGCCACCGGCGTTGGCCACGATCTGACGCAGCGGCTCCTCGATGGCGCGCTTGATGATCTGAATACCCGTCGTCTGATCCTCGTTGGCACCCTTCATGCCCTCGAGTGCGGCCGTGGCGCGGATGTAGGCAACGCCACCACCCGGCACGATACCCTCCTCGACAGCGGCACGCGTTGCAGCGAGCGCATCATCGACGCGGTCCTTCTTCTCCTTCATCTCGACCTCCGTAGCGGCACCGACGTAGAGCACAGCTACGCCACCTGCCAACTTGGCCAGACGCTCCTGCAGCTTCTCGCGGTCGTAGTCCGAGGTCGACTTCTCGATCGAGGCGCGGATTTGCTGCACGCGGGCGGCGATTGCCTCCTTGTTGCCGGCGCCATCCACGATCGTCGTGTTCTCCTTGTTGAGGGTCACCTTGTCGGCCGTACCGAGCATGGCGAGCGAGGCATCCTCGATCTTCATACCCTTGTCTGCCGAGATTACGGTGGCACCCGTCAGCGTGGCGATATCCTCCAACATCTCCTTGCGGCGTTCGCCGAAGCCCGGGGCCTTGCAGGCAGCGATCTTGAGGGCGCCGCGCAGCTTGTTGACCACGAGGGCCGACAGGGCGTCGCCATCCACATCCTCGGCGATGATCAGCAGCGGACGACCGCTCTGAGCCACCGGCTCCAGCACGCCCATCAGCTCCTTCATCGTCGAGACCTTCTTGTCCGTGATCAGGATGAAGGGCTTCTCGAGCTGTGCCTCCATCTTCTCCGTGTCGGTGATGAAGTAGGCCGAGATGTAACCGCGGTCGAACTGCATACCCTCGACTACCTCGACGTGGGTCTCGGTGCCCTTGGCCTCCTCGACGGTGATCACACCCTCCTTGTTGACCTTCTCCATCGCCTCGGCGATCAGGCGACCGATGTTCTGGTCGTTGTTGGCCGAGATGGTTGCCACCTGCTCAATCTTGGCGTAGTCCGAGCCTACCTCCTGCGACTGTGCGCGCAGCGACTCTACCACCGTAGCTACGGCCTTGTCGATACCGCGCTTCAGGTCCATCGGGTTTGCACCGGCCGTTACATTCTTGATACCTACACCGATGATGGCCTGTGCCAGCACCGTGGCGGTCGTCGTACCATCACCGGCATCGTCGTTGGTCTTCGAGGCTACCTCCTTGACCATCTGGGCACCCATATTTGCGAAGGGGTCCTCCAGCTCGACCTCCTTGGCTACCGTCACACCATCCTTCGTGATGTGGGGTGCGCCAAATTTCTTGTCGATAATCACGTTGCGACCCTTGGGGCCGAGCGTTACTTTCACGGCGTTCGACAGTGCGTCAACGCCCTCTTTGAGAAGCTCGCGAGCCTCTACGTTGTATTTGATCTCTTTAGCCATTGTTGTCTCTCTTCTTTTGCCGATTTTTTTTGTTTTAGATAATTGCCAAGATGTCGGCCTGACGCATAATCAGATACTCCACGCCGTCGATCGTGAGCTCCTGACCCGAGTACTTACCGTAGAGTACCGTGTCGCCCTCCTTGACCTCCATCGTGATATCCTTCGTGCCGGGGCCTACGGCTACCACTTTACCTGCCAGGGGCTTCTCCTTGGCCGTGTCGGGGATGTAGAGACCACCTGCGGTCTTCTCTTCTGCGGGATTCGGGAGGATGAGCACCCGATCCGAAAGGGGTTTTACGTGCATAGTAGTTGAATGTTTTAGTTATTATACTTTTGTTTGTTTCGTTTTCTGTTTCGCAAAGATAATAACAAAGGTTGTACCAATCACACCCCGACTGCCATTTTGTCACATTTTTTGCGAGAATCGCTCCGCGACTGACGCTTTTGCCTTTGCTGTGGACTCTTGGAGCCATTGTTCCGTCATCGCGAGCGGCCCTTCGGGGCGCGTGGCAATCCGAACACGCCACACGACCGTCACCCTGCTCGGCGAGATAGCCACGTCGCTTGCAGCTCCTCGCTATGACGTGTCGCTGTCATTCCGAACGCAAAGCGGAGGAATCTACTCTATTCCTTGTTGCGGCTGTAAAGGGAAATAGGGTAGTTCCCTCGTCGCCTGCGGCTCGCTCGGGATGACATTCTCCCCCAATCTTTAATTTTTAATTCCCCTTTAGCTACCTTTAGCCCCCTTTTCCCCTTTCTCTCACAAAAAAACAACCACCCTTTGCGAGAGTGGTTGTTTGAAAAATCGAAAATCGAGTGGGATTACTCGGTATAGGTAACAACAATCTTGCTGAGACGATTCTGTCCGCTTGCGCTGAACTTGATATTTGCTTCGCCATCACAGGTGTAGGTAGCAACAAGGCCATCCGTAGAGATGGTGCCATTACCAGTGTCCACCGTCCAACCCTTAGCGTAAGAGGAGCCTGAATAGGTAAACTCAATCTTGGAGATATTTGCACCAGAGAACGTAAGTGTTGCGCCTTGGTATACTCGAAGCGGAGTATCTAATCGGACAGCATTGGTATTAGTGCCTTTTTCGTGAAGAATGGTAATAGCCCCATTCGTCGCGCTATTCGTGCCAGCTGCCGAGTTGTTGCTAAACTTAGCAGCACCATCACCGCTAATGAAGTTTACAACAACCTCACCGGCAGCAGTGGCGGCAGCCTGCTTAACATCAATCGACCATGTTGCACCCAATTCGTCGGTCAATACAACCTTACCCTCACGAGCCTCCGTAACCTCATTTACGCTCGGAGTCATCGTCACGCTTGTGGCATCTGTAGCTACCGTCAGCCACTCAGGTTTCGAGGTTACCGACCAAGTGTGATCAGCCTTCACCGTGGCAACCTTGGCATCCGTTGCAGTGGCAGCCCACTCAAACGAGGCTGTATCCGTGTAAAGGTAGTTCGAACCCTCGGTCACGCCCGTAGCAAAGAGCGTGTAGTAAGAACCGCTGTAAAGTACATAACCGGTGATAGTTACATACTGACCGTCGAAGGCCGAGTAGTCGGTGTCAACCTTCAACGAACCCTTCTGCGTCGAACCCGGAACCGTGAAGTTTAGGTAGTTGCCGCTGATCGTAAGTTCGGCATCTAACTGAACATAGTCACCTACCTCGAAGTTGCCCGTTTGCGACTTCGTGTCGTAATCGGCAGCCGAAATCACTTCCGGAGTCGGGTGGTTGATCGTCGTACCCTCCTCGATAACAGTTATCTCAGAATAATCGTTGATTTGGAACTGATTGTTAAATTTTGTGATTCCTACGCCGGTCATCGTGACAATGTCACCTGCGCTTCGACCCAATTTTCCATAGGCATAGAGATAGCCCGTACCATCCGTAACAATCGAGTTGGCGTACGAGTCGTTAGTTACTGCCACTACCGTTACGTTCTGGATATTGTAGGTTCCGACACCGGCTGCGTGAATCTCAGCAATAGTGGTGTACTCGATCTCACCCTCAATCGTTACCGTTGCAACTCCTGCCTCTGAACTTTTGTAGGTCGTGCTACCCTCTTCGGGTACAGCGATTACCGAAACCTCATACTCCATGCCCGACTCGAGATCCTCGAATGTGCATGTAGTCTCTGTAACCGTCTTGCTGGTGGTTACGTCCGTCGTCGTGTTGCGGCAGCTTACCGTGTAGCTGGCAGCATTTTCAATCTGAGCCCACGTTGCGGTAATGGTCGTACCCTCGACCGTTGCCGTTACTTCGGGCGTCGCAAGAGCCGTCTTCTCAACACTGGCGATGTAATAGATTGCAACTGCTTTCTGGCTCGCGCTTCCGTAGCATGAGAATAACGAACTGTTTGCATTATATTGCAGCGTATTGCGTGTGTTGCCACCCTTGGCCTCCATGGTGGCTTCGCCGTCAGTGATCGTGATAGCCCACGAGCTGTTCGCGCTCAAAGTTGCCTCGGTTTTGAGATGGTTGCTGCTCGAACTTGCGGCATAGATATAACCGCTACCCGTGTAGAATGCAAACGAACCGGCAACCGTACCGGCTTCAACCGTGAAGATCTGAACAGACGAGCTCGGATCGGTGATGTAGGAACCATTCTCACTCTTCGTGATAGCCGTCTGGGCTCGGTTGTTGCTGTTCTGCGTGGTGCTGATAGCGTAGTCATAATCAGCTGCAGCGATGATAACCTGGTCGCCGATGGACAAGTCGCTGATGTTGGTCAATTTCGAATACTTTACAGGACCAACGATCGAGATACCCTCCATATTAACCGCAAAGCGGGCAATATAGCCGGACTTAAACTCGCAACCATCGGGCATATCAATCTCCTTCGTAAAGGTGCCCTGATCCGTATTAACAACCACTGTCAGCGTGGTGCCTGCCAGATTACCCGGAGCACAAGCGAACCAAATGTTCTCCGTCTTATCCGTGTTGATGGTGATCGTATTGGACGTGCTGTTCTCGGTCATCGAAGCCGATGCGAAGTCATAATCCCAACGACCTGCAAAACCTACCTCAGCGGTCAGGGCTACAGAGGTGATTTTAGCCTCGCCCAATGCCAGGTTGGTCAGCGAGAAGCAACCGTATGCTGTCACATGCGAGAAATCCATCTCTACGGTAGTGGGAAGGACAGTCGTGGTGGAGCTCTTCGATACGATAATCTGGGCAGCCTCGTCGCATGAATTCTCCGTCGGGGTCTGGGTGTCGGGGATCGTTACGCCCCAACCATCGGCTTTGGTCGAAAGGTAAGCCGATGCCGGACAAAGCGCGTAAAGCGTGTAGCTGCCACTTTCGTCATCCGTTATGTTTGCCGTCCAAGTTGCCGTCTTGCCATCCTCCGAAGCGGTAACCTTTGCTTCATCAGATTTGGAGGAACTTCCAGCATTGTTGAGGCCGATTTTGACCGTTTCATTGCCCGTCCACAAGGTGGGGTAGCTATTCTCGGTAGGCTCACCAAACGAGGTGCGGGTCGATGCATCCGTAGCCGTGAAATTAATGTCGACGTTCATGTTGTCGACAACACCGGCACCTTCGTCAGCGCAACCCGTAAATGCCATTGCAGCTGCTGCAAGGCACATGAAAGTCTTAAAAATCTTCATGGTTTGATTCATCTTTTAATTACATATCAGGCCAATCTTCGCCCGTGCCGGGCTCAATCTCGCTACCCTCGCCATTGCTCGTTGCAAAACCCTGCTCAACAGCGATGTCGAGCAGCTCTACCATCGGGGCCTCGTAGGCCTCCATCATCATCTTTTTCATCTTTTTGTTTGTTTTAGTTTTGTTTATGTTGTTTCTCTTTGTTTTTAAGACATATAGAGGTTGCAAAGATAGCAAAAAAAAAGCCGAAAAGACGAAACTTTTCGGCAAAATTGTATTTAAATAGGTGTATGATCGGCCTAAAGTGTAGGAAACAGGTCATTATAGGGTCTTCTTTAGCTACCTTTAGTTCCCCTTAGCCACCCTTATCGCCCCCTCTTAGAGTTGGTTGATCGAGAATTGGCGGGTCGAGGCGTCGAGGCGGATGGCGATGAAGAGCAGGATCGTGAAGGCGATCAGCGACGAGCCTCCGTAGCTCATGAAGGGGAGCGGAATACCCATCACGGGCATCAGACCGATGGTCATACCCACATTGACCAGCACGTGGAAGAGCATAATGGAGGCGACACAATAGCAGTAGATGCGCCCGAAGGGCTCCTCCTGCCGTTCGCCCATGCGCATCAGGCGTAGGATCAGCAGCGCGAAGAGCACCAAAATCGTGCAGGTGCCCAGGAATCCCCACTCCTCGCCCACGGTGCAGAAGATGAAGTCGGTATGGCGCTCGGGAACATAGCCGTACTTGATCTGGGTACCCTTGAGGAAGCCCTTGCCCCACAGACCGCCCGAGCCGATGGCGATCTTCGACTGGTTGACGTTGTAGTCGGCGCCGGCAGGCTCGTAGATGATGCCCATGAAGCTCAAGATGCGCTTCTGCTGGTGGGGCTCGAGGGCGTTGAAGACGCGATCGACCGAGAGCAGGAAGATTACCGACCCGATGAAGAGCACGATGATAACAAAGGCGTGCGAGAGGCTGCTACGGATGCTATAGATCGCCAGGGCGATGCCTGCGATGAGCGAGACGATGAGTAGCGAGACGTAGAGGCTCAACCCCTCGTCGAGGATGAATTTCGAGAGCAGCATGATGATAAAGGCTGCGAGAAACATGCCGGCGACGAGGATGATGCGCGAGCGAATCTGGCGGCTCACCATAACCTCGGAGAGGGTGCTGAGCAGGATGAGCACCACGAGAAGTGTCATCGGCGAGAGCATAAACGACGCGATAAAGAGCGATGCGATGAGCAGACCCAGGATGCAGAGCCACTGGTTCAACCCCTCGCGGTAGAGCACGAAGAGGAACGAGCCGAGTACCAGGCCCGAGCCGGTGTCGTTCTGCAGGATGATGATCAGCAGCGGGGTGCAGAGCAGGGCGCCAACCTTCACAAGGTCGTTGATGCGGGTGATCGAGAAGGAGTATTCGCTCATCAGACGTGCCATGGCAAGAGCCGTCGCAATCTTCGCAAACTCAACAGGTTGCACATTGAACGATCCGAACGAAATCCACGCCTTGGCACCGTTGATCTCGCGACCGATGACCAGCGTCAGCAGCAGTACGGCGAGACCTCCGATATAGGCCGGGTAGGCCCACATGTGGTAGTAGCGGCTGTCGAGCAGCAGGACAAAAAGGCCCACCATGAAGGCTACGACGATCCACATCAGCTGCTTCATGTAGAAGTGGGCGAAGGAAAAGAGCTGGGGCACCGTCTCATCGAAGGTGGCTGCCGCAATCGAGACCCAACCTGCCAAGACAATCAGCACGTAAAGGATGATGGTGGTGAAATCGACACCCCCAAAGAGCGAGCCTGCACGATTAGTTGCCATAAGCGCGTTTGTAGTTGATTTCCATAGTTTTAAGACGCTTCACTAGCTCGGGACGACGAATCGTGTCCGTGAGGTAAAGCTCCTCGATAAGCGAGGCGATGGGCAGTGCAGCCGAGGCACCGAAGCCACCATGCTCGACATAGACCGAGATGGCGATTTTCGGGTTGTCCTTCGGGGCGAACGAAAGGAAGGTCGAGTGGTCGCGGCCGCGCGGATTCTGTGCCGTACCCGTCTTGCCGCAGACATCATAACCCTCGAGGCGTGCCATGGTTGAGGTGCCGCCCACATTTACACCCTGCCACATACCCTCGACAATCGGCTCGAAGTGCTTCGGATCGACCATCGTGTATTGCTTCTCGTAGAAGCGGCGATCGAGCGAGTCGCGCCCTTCGACAGCCTTGACGATGTGGGGAATGTAGTAGTAGCCGCGATTGGCGATAATGGCAGCCAGGTTGGCCATCTGGAGCGGTGTGCAACCCAACTCAGCCTGGCCGATCGAGAGCGAGAGGATCGTAAGGGCGTTCCACGAACGGCGGTAGTCGCGGTCGTAGCGCTCGCGCGTGGGTACATAGCCGCGATTCTCGTCCAGGAAGTCCGAGTCGAGACGGCGACCGAAGCCGAAGCTCTCGACATAGTCGTACCACTTATCGTAGGCATCCTTCAAGGTCGGATATTTGCGATTCTCGAGGATGTCGCGGAAAACATAGCAGAAGTAGGCGTTACACGAGGTGGCCACCGCAAAGCGCAGGTCGGCCGGTGAGGCGTGGGGGTGGCAATTCACGTGCAGCTTGCCCACCGAGTAACCCTCGTGGCAGGGGTGCGTATGCTCCGGACGGAGAACACCCTCCTGCATGCCGATGAGCCCCTGCACCAACTTGAAGGTCGATCCGGGAGGGTATCGACCCTTCACTGCGCGGTTGAACATCGGGTTGCGCTTGTTGTTCAGGTGGCGCATGTAGTTGTTGCCGCGTTCGCGACCCACCAGCTCCTCGGGGTCGAACGTGGGGGAGGAGACCATCATCAGAATCTCGCCCGTCGAGGGTTCGATGGCCACCGCTGCACCCACCTTGCCTTCGAGTAGCTCCTCGCCCAGCTTCTGCAGGCGGGCGTCGATCGTGCTGATGAGGTATTGACCCGACTCGGGTAACGAGTCGTAGATGCCGTCCATGTAGGAGCCCTTGATCGCTCCGCGCGGGTCGCGCTCCATGATGCGCACACCCTTCGTGCCTCGCAGCTCCTCCTCATAGGCCGACTCCAGGCCGCCAATGCCGACATAGTCGCCCTTGCTGTATTCGGGATTCAGATCCAGGTAGCGCTGGCTCACCTCCGAGAGGTGGCCCAGCAGGTTACCTCCCACGTGGAGCGGATAGTGGCGCACGGTGCGGCTCACGGTGTAGAAACCGCGCAGATTCTCCGAGTCGAGGCGCAGCTTCTCCTCCTGCGATACGTAGTTGGCGACACGTTGCGGGGCGCGCGGATAGGCGCGAGCATCTTTCAGACGCTGGACCAAGCGACGCGGCTCCATGTTCAGAATTTGACACAGGCGCATCGTGTCGAAGCCGGCCTTGTCCATATCGCGGTAGACCACCATCAGGTCGTAACATTCGCGGTTTTGGGCCAGGTACTCACCGTTGCGGTCGAAGATTTCGCCACGGGGCGGGTATTGCACATCAACGCGCATTACGTTGCGGGCTGCACCGCGCGTATATTCGTCGTTGAAGATCTGAATATAGGCGACACGACCGATGAGCAGCGTGAAGATGAAGAGCACGATCACCTGCAGGATGCGCATGCGCATAAAGCCTTCGTTGCGATCCATCATTTGCGCGTTGAGTATTTATTGGTGAACAGACGGGCCGTGAGCCATGCGAGCAGGGTGGTGGTGGCGCCGCTGCAGAGTATGCGCAACAGGGTGCGACCGACATGACCCCACGAGAGGGCTTCCAACACAAAAAAGAGGGTGTGGTGGATGAGGATCATCGCCACCAGGTAGCTCCAGAAGAGATTGACACCCATGCGCTTGGGCGAAGGGATGCCGTCGTCGCGGTGCTCATCGTGGGCCGAGAGCAAACCTAATATGTTGGGGCGGAAAAAGGCAATGGGCAGCGTGGCTGCGGTGTTCAGACCGGCAATGCCCATCGTCGTGTCCATCGTCACGCCCATCGCTAGGGCACATCCCAGCATGACGATCGGCGGCGTGTCGAGCGGCAACAGAATGATGAAGGCTACGTAGATCAGCGGGCAAAAAAAGGCCCCTGCCATCAAGTTGTTGAGCAGGAAGATCTGGATAAGAGCCAGCATCAGGAAGAGGATGATATAGGCGGGTATGCGATGCATAATTAGTTGTCTTCGAGGTATTTGATCACTTCGCTTTGCTGCAGATCGCTGATCTCGCTGAGGTCCGAATTCTCGATGATGATCAGGTTGTTCATCGCCGAAAGGTCGGCAGCCAGGCGCACACGAACCGTGTAGGTCGTACCAACAGCATCCAGCACGAAACTCTCGATGGTACCGATAAGGAGTCCTTCGGGGAAGTAGCTTTCGAAGCCCGTCGTGAAGATCTTCTGTCCCACTTTGGGATCGGCATACTTCGAGAGACCCTCCAGCGTCACAAAGTGGGGGTTGCCTCCATCCCAGCGGATGGCTCCCTGGTAGTTGGTACCCTCGGGGGTGCCGCTACCGCGGAAAATGGGGTTGAGGATTGAGACGGCGATGGCGTAGTGCTCGGTGTAGTCCACCACATAGCCGGCAATCATACCGTCGGGCGTGATAACACCCATGCCGTTTGTCACACCATCGGCTCCACCGCGATTTAGGGTGATGTAGTTGCGGGCACGACCCGTGGTGTTGCTCACCACGGCGGCCTCCATCATGCGATACTTCATGTCGCCCATCGTGCGCAGCTCTACGCGCAACGCAGCGTGACGATCGGCCTCGCGGTAGCGGGCCAGCTCCTCCTCGAGGGCGGCGATACGACTTGTCAGGGCGCGATTCTCGCGACCCAGGCCGAAGAAGTTCTCGACATCGGTCACCAATGCATGAAGCCCTCCGAAGAGGCTGTTCGAGCGCGCCAACAGACGGGCCTCGGTGTAGACCGAAGCACGGGCATAGTAACTGATGGCCGTCAGCTCGAGCAAGACGAAGAGCACAACGACATAGGTACTGCGGATAAATTCGATGAGGCGACGCATAGGTTTTAAGACAAGAGTTGCGAGCCGTTTCGGGCTCGCAACTCATCTTGTTGAGGACTAGCCCTTGATAAGGAACGAGAAGTTATCCATGTTTTTCAGCGCGATACCCGTACCGCGTACGATGGCGCGCAACGGATCCTCGGCGATGTGTACCGGAATACCTGTCTTCTCGTGCAGGCGGCGATCCAGACCCTTGATCAGGGCACCACCACCGGCCAGATAGATGCCGTTCTTCACCACATCCGAGTAGAGCTCGGGCGGCATGGCCTCCAAGACCTTCATCAAGGCATCGTCGAGCTTCGTGAGCGATTTGTCGAGTGCATAGGCGATTTCGCTGTAGGAGAGCGATACGGTCTGGGGCAGAGCCGTGAGCATGTTGGGGGCCGTTACCACGAAGTCCTCGGGCTCCTCCTCCATGTCGGGAATAGCGGCACCGATGGCCTTCTTGATGGCCTCAGCCGTACGCTCACCGATGCGGATATTGTGCTGCTGACGCACGTAGGACTGGATGTCGGTCGTGAATACATCACCGGCAACGTCGATCGACTCCGAGCATACGATACCACCCAGCGAGATGCAGGCGATCTCCGACGTACCACCGCCGATGTCGATAATGAGGTTACCCTCCGGAGCCTCGACGTCGATACCCGAGCCCAGCGCTGCAGCCATCGGCTCGTAGATCATGAAGACCTCACGGCCACCGGCGCGCTCGGCCGAGTCGCGCACGGCACGAATCTCGACATTGGTCGAACCCGACGGGATGCAGATCACCATCTTGAGCGAAGGCGAGAAGAGGCTGCCCGAGGTCTTAACCATCTTGATCATGCTGCGCAGCATCAGCTCCGTAGCCTGGAAATCGGAAATTACACCGTCTTTGACGGGGCGAATCGTGCGGATGCCGGGGTTGGTCTTCTCGTGCATCTGCTGCGCCTTCTTGCCGACAGCCTTCAGCGCGCCCGAGTGGGCGTCGACGGCTACAATCGACGGCTCGTCAACAACGACCTGGCCGTTGTAAATGATAAGCGTGTTGGCCGTACCAAGGTCGATGGCCAACTCCTGAGTCAATGAAAAAAGTCCCATATTTAGTTTTATTTATTTTTCGTGTATCAATTTGTCTATCAATGGGTTATGGCACAGCTTAGGTTTGTGCGCGTATAGACCTTACAAAGGTAGTAAAAAACGAAGAATCTTTGACCAAAAAAAGGAGGGAATTTTTTGAGTTTTTTTATTTCGATCGGACGTTGTTTCGCGTGGGAACAAAAACGAAGAGCCCGACTCCGTATTCGGGTCGGGCTCTTACGTTAAAGCCGAAAAGATTAGTTGGCAGCGGGGGTCTCGGTGATACCCAGCTCCTTCTTAACGGCGGCAGTGATGTCGGTCATCGTAGCCTCGTCGAAGTATACCAGCGAACCGGTCTCGAAGATAGCCGTATAACCGCCGGCCTTCGATACAGCCTCAATAGCGGCCTGAGCCTTCTCGAGGATCGGTGCGAACAACTCCTGCTCCTGCTTGCCCATATCCTGCTGAGCCATCTGCTGCATCTGCGTAGCGCGCTCACGCAGGCTGTTCAGCTCGTTCTCCTTTACCTGACGAGCAGCATCCGACAGCGTGTTGAGGTTCTTCTGGAACTCCTGCATCTTGTTGTTGAACTCCACCTGAATCGTCTCCAGGTTCTCCTGCCAATCCTTGGCTACAGCGTCCAATTTGGTCTGCATCTCCTTCGTCTCGGGCATAGCCACGATCACCTCCTGCGAGTTGATGCGGCCAATCTTCTGAGCAAAGAGCGTCGTCGTCGAGAAGAGCATAGCGACCATGAGGGTCAGTTTAAATACGTTTTTCATTGTTTTGAAAGTCAGTTAATTAATTTGATGTTATTCGTTTTCTGTTTTGTTCGTTTCTCGCTATTTCAGTGCGGCAATCACGGCATCGGTGCGCTCGACCGAAGGGGCGTTGTAGAGCAGGGTCGGGTTGTTCGACGAGTCGATCACCACCTCGGCGCCCACCTGCTTGGCATAGGCCTCGATGGCGGCGAAAACCTTCTCCTGGATGGGCTTGATCTTGGCAATGCGGGTTGCCATGAGTTGTCCATCCTGGCCAAAGAGCTTCTCTTGGAGCTCCTGAGCCTCCTTCTCCTTCTGCAGGATTACATTCTCGAAGCTCTGGCGCGTCGATTGCGAGAGTGAGGCCTTCTGTTGCTGGTAGGTTTCGAAGAGATTCTCCACCTCCTCGTATTTCGTGTCTACCTGCGACTGATACTGCTTTGCCAGGCTCTCCAATTCCGTGATAGCCGTGTTGTATGCTGCGATCGATTTGAAGACCTTCTCGCTATTTACTACGATGTAGTTTTGAGCCATGGCGGTTACACCCATCAGCATAAGCGCCATCGTGAATACCATCTTTTTCATCTTTCAGTTCGTTTTTTAGGTTTGTACGTTCTCTTATTTGTGGGTTGCAAGAAGCATACCTATATAATAAACGTAACCTTTTGTGGTTTTATTGTTTTAGTCTTCGGTTGTCAACTTCTAACTCCTATCTTCCAACGTCCAATCTTGACTTGCTCGTTAGAACTGCTGTCCCATCACGAAGTGGAACTGCGAGCCACTCTTCTTGGTCGAGCCTGCCGGGGGATCGAATCCGTAGCCCCAGTCGATACCGAGCATACCCACTACCGGGAGGTAGAGACGTACACCGAGACCGGCCGAACGCTTGATCTTGAAGGGCGAGATATCGCGCCACGAGCTGAAGGCGTTACCACCCTCGAGGAAGCCCAGCACGTAGATCTGCGACGAAGGCTTCAGGATCACGGGGTAGCGCAGCTCGGCGGTATATTTGTTGTAGGCCACCGAGTAGTAGTCGTCGATCGGGTCGAGAGCACCATCCTCGTAACCGCGCATCGAGATGATGTCGATACCGTAGATGTTGTAGCCCGACATACCGTCACCACCGACCTCGAAGCGCTCGAAGGGCGATACCTTATGTTTGTTGTAGTTACCCAGGTAACCCATCTCGGCCTTGAGCATGAGGACCAGGTTCTGGTTTGCGGTCAGGGCCTGGAACCACTGACCCTTGAGCTGCCACTTGTGGAACTCGATCCACTTGTAGCGCTCGCTATCGCTCATCGACTGATTGGAGTAGTCCTTACCATCCCACGCCGAATAGGGGGGTGTGACTTGCACCGAGAGGCTGATGTCGGAACCGCGACGCGGGTAGATCGGCTGATCGACCGAGTTGCGGCTCAAGACGAACTTCAACGAGAAGAGGTTTGCGTCACCGTTGGTCATTACGAACGACGACCAGTTCTTCAGGTCGTAGCGCTCGTAACTGGCCTCACCGTAGAAGGTGAAGTAGGGGTCGGGCCACTCGAGGCGCTTACCCAGGCCGACGGCCAGACCGTAGGTGCGGAAGTGCATCGTCGACTTTTGCCATACGTAGTAGGCGTTGTTCTGCTCCGAGATGTGGGCCGAAATGGTGAACGAGTTGGGCTTTCTGCCTCCCAACCAGGGGTCGGTGAAGGAGAACGAGAAGGCCTTATAGTAGGTACCGTTGGTCTGTGCGTTGAGCGACAGACGCTGGTTCTGACCCATCGGGTAGGGGCGCCAAGCACCCTTCTTGAAGGCGTTTTTGATCGAGAGGTTGTTGAAGGTGATACCCACCGAACCTACGAAGGTACCCGATCCCCAACCACCGGCGATGTTAAACTGGTCCGAAGCCTGCTCCTCGAGGGGCCAATTCACATCGACCAACTCGTTCGATACGGGCTTGATGTCGGGCATGATGGCCTCGGGGTTGAAGTGGCCCATCGTACCGAGCATGCGGATCGTCTGCATGAGCATCGAGCGGTCGTAGAGCTCGCCCGGACGGGTGTAGAGTTCGCGGCGAATCACCTCGTCGTCGACACGCACGTTACCCGTGATGCCCACCTCGTTGATCGTAAACTGCTTACCCTCGAAAATCTTGAGCTCCAGGTCGATCGAGTCGGCACCGATGATGGTCTCGGCGGGCTCGATTTGCGACATCAGGTAGCCGGCATTCTGGTAGAGCGACTTGATCGACATATCCTCGGGGTTCTCCTCCTTGCCGATACCGAGACGCTTGTGCATCGACTTCTTGTCGTAGGTGTCGCCCTTCTGTACGGCGAACATGTTCTGCAGCTGCTCGGTCGTATATACCGAGTTACCGACCCACGAAATGTCGCGGATGTAGTATTTGTTACCCTCGCTTACGTCGAGGTCGATAGCCAGGCGGTTGGGCTCATACTCGTAGATCGAATCCTTCAGGATGTGGGCGTTGCGGTAGCCCTTCGAGTTGTAGAAGTCAATCAGAAGTTCCTTATCCTCCTCGTACTCGGCATCCTTCAGACGGCGGCTCTTGAAGAAGTTGATCGACTTCTGGTGGGTCTTCTTGAAGGTGCGGCGCAGGCGCTTGTCGTCGAACTCCTCGTTGCCGCTGAAGTTGATTTTACCCACCTTGACACGCTCGCCACGGTCGATCTCGAAGATCACGTTGGCATATTGGCTGCGCACGGTGTCCTGCTCGATGCGGTAGTTCACCTTGGCGTTGCGGAAACCTTTCTCGCGCCAATACTCCTTGATGAGCTTCGTGTTCTTGTCCAAGATGTAGTCCGAGAGCTCGCTGTTGCGACGCAGCTGGAGCTTCTCCATGATGTCCTTCTTTTTACCCGTCGTGATGCCTTCGAAATCCCAGTTGAAGACGCGGGGGCGCTCCTTGAGGAAGAGCTCCAGATCGAGGCTGTCGCCATCGATCTCGGCACCCATCTTCACGTCGGCGAAGTAGCGCTGACTCCAAAGGCGCGTGATGACGTTTGCAATAAAGTTGCTCGGCAGGAGGATCGAGTCACCATCGATCAGTCCGGCCGAGGCCTTCACCAGCTTCGGGTCGAGGTGCTCCAGACCGCGCACGTTGACCTTGCGGATGTAGTATTGCTTCTGCTCCTTGCCCGTTGCTTTGTACATCGGGGCATTTTCGTCGAAATATTTCTCGACCTTGGTCGTATCAGCGGCCTCTTCGGATTTGCTCTCTTGTGCCTGCAGGGTCATCGAGCCTGCCATGAGCAGCAACAAAAGGGCTGTTATGTGTCTCAAATAGTTCATCTATAGCGAAAAAATCTTCTTTTCAATCTTCGTTGTTCTCTACTTTACCTTGCCAAAGCGGCGATCGCGTGCGGTATAAACCTCGAGCGCCTCGGCGAAGTCCTCCTCCGAAAAATCGGGCCAGAGCACCTCGGGGAAGTAGAACTCGGCGTAGGAGGCCTGCCACATCAGGAAGTTGCTCAGGCGCTGCTCGCCGCTGGTGCGAATCACCAGGTCGGGGTCGGGCATGAAGGCCGTGTCGAGGTGGTCCGAGATCAGCTTCTCGTCGATCGACTCGACGGCGAGAGTTCCCTCCTTCACTTTGTTGGCGATGCTCTGCATGGCACGACGCAACTCATCGCGCGAGGAGTAGTTCAGGGCCAGCACCATCGTTATGCGCTCTCCCTCGGCCGTATCCTGCTCGATTTGGGTCAGGTAGTGTTGCACCTTTTCCGAGAAGCGCGAACGCTCGCCGATGATGCGCACACGTGCGCCCTGCTCCTTCAGAGCGGGCGTCTCGCAAATGATACTCTTACACAGGAGCTCCATTAGGGCATTCACCTCGGCCTCGGGACGACCCCAGTTTTCGGTCGAGAAGGCGTAGAAGGTGAGGTACTTGACCCCCTGCTTGGCTGCAGCGCGCAGGGTACGACGAATCGTCTCCACACCGGCGATGTGGCCTTCGGTGCGCTCCTTGCCCTGTCGTTTGGCCCAGCGGCCATTGCCGTCCATGATGATGGCAACGTGTTGCGGTATCGGTTTTGCGGTATTCATAATAGGGTGCAAATATAGCGATAAAAATTGAAATTCAGCCCTTTTAGGGCTAACTTTCTTTGCTTTTATCCACTTCGTTTGGTTTGCGAGTCGGGTTAGCTTCGAATATCGACACCCCACATCATCTTATTGCGTAACGTGTCGTAGAAAGATATATTGTGCGGAGCGGCCAAAAAAATCGACTCCTCGGCACGCGAAATCGTGAAGGTCGCCTCGGGAGCCGTGGCGTAGGAGCGGTTGTCGAGTGTGGCGAATGCTTTCGAACGTCGGGTCTTGATATTGAGGCGAATACGGCTCGAATCGGGAATCACCACGGGGCGCATCGTGAGGTTGTGAGGCGCGATGGGGGTGATGACAAAGCAGGCGCACGAGGGGGCTACGACGGGGCCTCCGGCGCTGAGCGAATAGGCGGTCGATCCGGTGGGGGTCGAGACAATCACGCCGTCGCCGTGGCTTGTGGCCACAAGCTGTTCGTCGACAAAGATTTCGACCGAGAGCATGCCGGCGCCGTGGCGCTGCACGGAGAACTCGTTGAGGGCCAGGTGGGCGTGGCTCTCCTCGCCAAAGTCACCCTCTACTTTGAGCAGCGAGCGACGCTCGAAGCAGAGCTTCCCTTCGTTCAGGGCGGCAAAGAGGCGGTCGATACCTTGGCGTGTGTCGCTGGTCAGGAATCCGAGGTGGCCGGCGTTGATGCCCAACACGGGGATGTGGGCATCGCCCAGGCGGTGCACCCCTTCGAGCAGCGTGCCGTCGCCGCCATAGCAGACCAAAACAGCCTCGTTGCTCTCGGGAGCGATGGTTGCGCCATAGCACTGCTCGGTGGGAATCTGCCAGCCGATTTTCTCGTTGAGAATCGTCGCAAACTCCTCGTTTACAGCGAGCTCGAAGTTGTATTTTTCGATCACCTCCTTCAGGGCTGTCAGCTCTTCGGTGCTAAAAGCGAGCCCTCGACGGGAAAAAAGTATGATTTTCATCCGTGCAAACCAAAAAAATGAGTAACTTTACCGTGCAAATATAACGAAATTGTGACAAAGTTAAGTGTAAATGTCAATAAGATTGCCGTCTTGCGCAATTCGCGAGGCGGAAATTGCCCCGATGTTCTGAAAACATCGCTGGATATCGAGCGTTTTGGCGCCGACGGTATCACGGTTCATCCGCGTCCCGATGCGCGCCACATCCGCTACGAGGATGTACGCCAACTCAAGGCTGCGATCGCTACGGAGCTCAACGTGGAGGGCAACCCCATCGAGAGCTTTGTGGAGTTGGTTCTGGAGGTGGTCCCGGCCCAGGTGACGCTGGTGCCCGACGCCCCCGATGCCCTCACTTCGAATGCCGGCTGGGATACAATCGCGAACCGCGACTTCCTGACCGAGGTGACCCGCCGTTTCCACGAGAAGGGGATCCGTGTCTCGATCTTTGTCGATCCCGATCCGAAGATGGTGGCCGGCGCGAAGGCGTGTGGTGCCGATCGCGTGGAGCTCTACACCGAGAGCTACGCCCGTCTCTATCCCGAGGGGCGCGAGGAGGCGATTGCCCCCTTTGTGGCGGCTGCCGAGGAGGCGCGCCGTCAGGGCTTGGGGCTCAATGCGGGCCACGACCTCTCACTCGAGAATCTGGCCTACTACCACGAGCGCATCCCCTGGACCGACGAGGTCTCGATCGGCCACGCGCTGATTGCCGATGCCCTCTACTACGGTCTGGAAAACACCGTGCAACTCTACCAGCGACAGCTTAAGAATCGATAGCGTGCCGCTCAGTCATCCCATATTTCAACAGATTTCGCGCCTGGCTGCCAAGCAGGGCGTAGAGGCCTATGTGGTAGGCGGTTATGTCCGCGACCACTTCCTGCGCCGCCCCTCGACCGATGTCGATGTGGTGGTGGTCGGGAGCGGCATCGCTCTGGCCGAGGCGCTGGGGCGTGAGTTGCGTACCAAGGTTTCGGTTTACAAGACCTTCGGTACGGCGATGTTGCGCACCCGCGATGGCGTGGAGGTCGAATTTGTCGGAGCACGCCGCGAGAGCTACACCCACGATTCGCGCAAGCCGCAGGTCGAGGCCGGTACGCTCGAAGATGATCAGCGCCGCCGCGACTTTACGATCAATGCCCTTGCCTGGTCGCTCTCCGAGGAGCGCTTTGGCGAGCTGGTCGACCCCTTCGGGGGTATGGAGGATTTGGAGGATTGCCTGATCCGCACCCCGTGTGACCCCGATATCACCTTCTCGGACGATCCGCTGCGTATGATGCGCGCTGTGCGCTTCGCCTCGCAACTCGGCTTTACGATCGACGATGAGACTTTCGAGGCCATTGGTCGCAATGCCGAACGCATTCGCATCGTCTCGCGCGAGAGAATCATCACCGAGCTGAACAAAATTGTCCTTTCGCCCGTCCCCTCGATGGGCTTCAACCTCTTGGAGCGCTCGGGTCTCCTGGCGCTGATTTTCCCCGAACTGCACGCCCTGCGCGGGGTGGAGCGACGGGGTCGTCACGCCCATAAAGACAACCTGAAGCACACCCTCCAGGTGCTTGATAATGTGGCGCGTAAGTCCAACGATCTGTGGCTGCGCTGGGCCGCCGTGTTGCACGATATTGCCAAGCCGCAGTGCAAGGGCTACGACCCGAAAATCGGCTTCTCGTTCCACGGCCACGAGGTGCTCGGCTCGAAGATGGTGCCGGCGATTTTCCGTCGCCTGAAACTCCCTCTGGGCGAGCCGATGAAGTTTGTCCAGAAGATGGTCTTCCTCCACCTGCGCCCGATTATCCTCTCGGAGGATTTGGTGACCGACTCGGCGGTGCGCCGCCTGCTCTTCGAGGCGGGCGACGATGTCGAGAAACTGATGATGTTGTGCGAGGCCGACATCACCTCGGGTATCGACGAGAAGGTGCAGCGCTATCTGGCCAATTTTGAGCTTGTTCGCCATAAGATGAAGGATTTGGAGGAGCGCGATCGCATCCGCAACTTCCAGCCCCCAATTACGGGCGAAATCATTATGCAGACCTACGGCATTCCCCCCTGCCAACTCATCGGCGAGATGAAGGAGCAGATCAAGAATGCGATCCTCGACGGGGTGATTCCCAACGAGTATGAGGCGGCCTACGCTTTGATGGAGCAGATTGCCGCCGAGCGTGGTCTGGCGAAGAAAACCGAATAAAGAGAGAGCTATGAAGCCCAAGAAACAATATACGCCCCGCGGTGAGCGCCGCGAAGAGCGTCGTGCGGAGCACGTCGAAGAGCGTTCGATGCGTCAAAATCAGCCCTCCGAGGCGTTGAAAAAGGCGGTTGCCGAGGCCGTTGAGGTGGTCAAGAATGGTGGCCTGATTCTCTACCCGACCGATACGGTGTGGGGGATCGGCTGCGATGCCACGAACGAGGAGGCGGTGGCCAAAATCTACGCCCTGAAGCAGAGCGAAAATAAGCACGCAATGCTTGTGCTGTGCCCCTCGACCGACGCCATTGTGCGCTATGTGAATCGTGCGCCGGGCATCGCCTTCGAGGTGATGGAGTTGGCAACCTCGCCCCTGACGGCCATCCTGCCCGGGGCAACGGGGGTGGCCAAGAACCTCATTCCCGAGACGGGTACACTCGGTGTGCGCATCCCGAACCACGAATTCTGCCAACTCTTGCTGCGCCGCCTGGGTCGTCCCCTGGTTTCGACCTCGGCCAACCTCTCGGGCGAGAAGACGCCGCGCACCCTTCCCGAGGTGGAGCAGGTGATCGTGCAAGGGGTTGATTATGTGGTCAATCCGCGCTTTCAGGGCCATCCGACCGGGAAGCCTTCGGCCATCGTCGCCTTTGGTGAAAATGGCGAGGTGCAAGTGATTCGCTAAGGAGCTTCAGGCTGCGACGATAGCCGATCACCGTCCCCAAAATTCCCAAGAAAATCAGCGCCAGAGCCGCCAGATTGGTGCGGTCGAAGGCTGTTTGATGCCGTACAAACCCCAGCGTTCCTGCGACGAGGGGTTGGATGTAGCGGTAGAGGGCGGTGTGTACCGCCGTGAGCCGCTCCGTGCCCCGATAGAGGAGCCACATAGGCCCGACGGTGCCTAAAACCAACAGGTAGAGGAGCTCCCAAAAGAGGGTGCTTGGCAGTCGGAGCAGCTCCTCGGGGTGGATCAGGTGGCCGAAAAAGGGGAGGGTGACCACCAGCCCGATGAAGTAATACCACCCGATGATGGTCGCAGCACCGAGTCGCTCGAGTTGCGGTTTGATGAGCACTGTATTGGTGGCGGTGGCGAGTACGGCGAAGAGAATCAATAGGTTGCCAAAGCCGCGTGAGCCGTGCACCAAAACAAATCCCTTGTCGAAAACCAGCAACCACGCCCCTGCGAAGGCGCAACAGATGCCCACGATGCGTCCCGCGTTGAGCCGCACGCGGCGGTTGATGAGCCGATCGGCCAAGAGGGTAAAGGCGGGGCCGAGGGTGGCGATGATCGCCCCGTCGATCGGGGTGGTGTAGCTCGCACCCCAGACCAGGAGAAACATCCAGCCGTAGATGACCAGGAGGGCGACGAAAAAGATGTGCTTCAGATCGTGCCACGCCAAGCGGTAGGTGTGGGGCGAGAGGAGGGCTAAGGGGATGAAACAGAGGGCTCCGGCTGCCACCTGCAACATGAATAGCTGCTCGTAGGCGATGCCGTTGCGTGTCAGCGAGACGAAGAACGAGAGGTTGGCTCCCGAGAGGGCGTTCGAAAGCGCCAAATCCCAATGATAGCTCTTTTTGTTCACAAAAATTCATGGGGCGCAAATTTTGTGCAAAAAAGCGCTACCTTTGCCCCGAAAAATCAAGCAATAACGATGGATAGCAGAAAACTCAAAGGCCATGGCGCACTGTGGGTCGCCAACCTGATTTGGGGTATCAATGCGCCAATCTGCAAGGGGGTCTTGCAGTCGGCCTCGAACCCCGAGGGAATCAACCCCTTTGCCTTGAGTGCCTGCCGTATGGTGGGTGCTGCGATGCTCTTTTGGGCCTTCTCGCTCTTTATGCCCCGCGAAAGGGTCTCGAAGCGCGATTTGGGGCTCCTGCTCCTGGCCTCTGTTTTCGGTATTCAGTTCAACCAGCTCCTCTACCTGTGGGGCTTGTCGCTCACCTCGCCCATCGATGCCTCGATCATCTCGACCCTGGTGCCGATCGTGACGATGATCCTCGCGGCGCTTTTCCTGCGTGAGCCGATCACCTGGCTCAAGGCGAGCGGTGTGGCGGTCGGTTGTGCCGGTGCGGTGATGTTGGTCTTCTTGAGCCAGAGTGCCACGGCCGTCGCTTCGAGCCTGGTGGGTAATACCCTCTGTATCATCAGCACGATCAGCTTCTCGTTCTACCTCACGGCCTTCCGCTCCGTGATTGTTCGCTATTCGCCCTTCACGGTGATGAAGTGGATGTTCCTCTTTGCCGCTATCGTGGCGCTGGTGATCTACCATAAGCCGTTGGCTGCCACCGACTTTGCGTCGCTGCCTCCGCAGACCCTTTTCGGGGCTCTGTTCGTCGTGGTGGGGGCGACCTTCATCACCTACCTCTGTGTCCCGATCGGGCAGCAGTACCTCCGCCCGACCCTGGTGGCGATGTACAACTACGTGCAGCCCGTCGTGGCGGTGTTGTTCAGCGTGGCCCTCGGCCTCGACAGCTTCGGCTTTGCCAAGGCGGCTGCCGCCCTGCTGGTCTTTACGGGTGTCTGGATGGTGACCCAGTCGAAGAGCCGCGTGGAACGGTAAATCGCGGCAGTTTTTTTCGGTCGCACCATAAAAAATAAGGAGATAGCCGATGTCGTGGCTATCTCCTTCTCTTTTGTTGCACTTCACGCCGAACTATTTTCGGCTCAGCGGCAGAATCTCGATCCAATAGTCGTCGGGGTCGTTGATGAAGTAGAGGTTCATCTTCTCGTTCTCGTAGCAGAGGCACCCCATCTCGCGGTAGTACTCGCGCAACTCCTCATAGTCCCCCTCGACACGGAGGCAGAGGTGGCTCTCGTTCTCGCCCAGCTCGAAGGGGTGGTCGGCGTGGTCGCGCAGCCACGTGAGCTCCAATTTGAAGTCGGTGATGCCATCGCCCAGGAAGACGATTTCGTAGCTGCCATCATCGGCAACCTTGCGTTTGATCTCTTTCAGCCCCAGCGCCTTGTCGTAGAAGGCAATGCTGCGCTCCAGGTCCTGAACGTCGATGTTGAAGTGGTCGAATCTTGCTCCAATTTTCATAGTTGCGAAGGTGTTAGTTTTTACAAAGATAACATTTTCTTTCTGCTTTTTTTTCTTTTTTATCTAAAATATGTAATTTTGCGACACGAAAGAAAAATAACAATAAAATCTATACAGATGGGAAGAGCATTTGAGTATCGCAAGGCGAGAAAAATGAAGCGTTGGGGTCACATGGCCCGCGTATTTACGAAGCTGGGCAAGGAGATCGAAATCGCTGTGAAGGCAGCCGGCCCCGATCCTTCGGCCAACACCCGCCTGCGTCTGCTGATCCAGAACGCCAAGGCAGAGAATATGCCCAAGGAGAATGTGGAGCGTGCCATCAAGCGTGCTACGGAGAAGGATTCGGCCGACTATAAGGAGGTCGTATACGAGGGCTACGGCGCTCACGGTATCGCCTTCCTGGTCGAGACCGCAACCGATAACACGAACCGTACGGTAGCCAACGTGCGCATGCACTTCAACAAGTGCGGCGGTACGCTGGGTAACAGCGGCTCGGTGGCCTTCATGTTCGAGCACAAGTGTGTCTTCAAGTTCCGCGCCGAGGGCGTTGATGCCGAGGAGCTGGAGCTCGAGATGATCGACCTGGGCGTCGACGAGTTCTACGCCGAGGAGGATGGCATCACGGTATATGCTGCCTACGAGAACTTCGGTAACATCCAGAAGTGGCTCGACGACAACAGCTACGAGATCGTCTCGGGTGAGGGTGTCTACATCCCGACCGACACGAAGGAGCTCGACGCCGAGGGTCGTGAGGCAATCGAGAAGCTCGTTGAGAAACTCGAGGAGGATGACGATGTAACGAACGTCTACCACACGATGAAAGAGGCCGACGAGGAGTAATCTTCCGGAGAATCCAAATCAAAAAAGAGGGGCCGTGCTCCTCTTTTTTTTATCTTTTTTTGACCAATAAGCCCATTTTTTTCTGTAACTTTGTTGCAAATCAATCCAAACGACTATGAAAAAGATGTTGGTAACATGGGTGCTCCTCTTTGCGGCACTCGCAACGGCCGAGGCGCAGGGCCTGGGTCAATTGTACGATAACGGCCAGGTGCGCGGTATCGTCGTGAAACTCGCCCCCGACGGACAGCCTGCGGTCATCGCCTCGTTGCAGAGTTGCCGCGAGCGCTTCTGTGATGATAAGGATGCAACTACGATGCCTGCCGCCTATTCGATCAACGATGGTCGCCAAAATATGCAGGCCATCGAGCAGTACATCGCCCAGCATGGCGGCTCGTTCCCGGCTTACGATTGGTGTAAGTCGCTCGGCCCGGGCTGGTATCTGCCTGCCCGTAATGAGTCGCATGATGCTTGGATTGTCACCTTTGGTGGTGAAAATGCCCTTGATAATTATGATCAAGACCTCTATTTAGCTGCAGCCGAGGTGGTGAAAAATGCTAAGGGTGACAAAATGGTGTGGGACAAGAAAACACCGATCCCCTGGTTTAGCTCTACGGTAGAGGTGCATACCGGAGGTAAAAAGAATAAAACCTATCATAATATTCGCGTGGTGGGCTTGCATGAAAGCTCGGGTAGCGCTGCCGGCTCATTTGCAACCTCTATGGCGAGCGGTTTGATTCGTATTCGTTCGCGTAAAGGAGGTAAGATTGAGAGCTGGTATCATCCCGCTACCATGAAAGGTAGTGATGGCGTTGGTGAGTTTCGTGCATTTTATCGTTTGCGTGAAGATGCCTATGCTGCAGGTATCTACGAAGCGCCGATTCCTAAAATGGGAGTATTCTCCGATACGGAGGATGCGGTAGATACTAAACTTGTTTCGGCTAATGAGCCTGCCCCTGCACCCCAGGCACCCGCTCCTGCAGCTGCACCTATGCAACAGCCTGCTCCTGCGCCGCAACCGCAGCATGTACCTCAAGCTGCCCCTGCTCCTGCGCCCCAGGCAGCTCCTGCACAGCAGCCCGTGGTCTATGCCAACAACTCCGGTTGGGACATCATCGTTGCTCCCGGCCAGGATATCCAGTGTCGCGTTACCCGCGTAGGCGAGAAGGAGATCGAGTACAAGAAAGCCGGTTTTGAGAATGGCCCGACCTACACCATCTCCCGCAAAAAAGCCGAGAAAATCATCTATGCCAACGGTGTCGTGGAGGAGGTGAAGAAGACGATGTTTGATTTTATTAAAAAGAAATAACAGCTTTTCGATTTTATAGGGCACCTTTCGCCCTTCCTTGTCCGGCCTGAATGGGAAATACGCTCAGTATGTCCCATCCAGGCCGAACTTCGTCATGACAAAATCTGCTCCTCTAAAATCAAAAAGCGGTCGTGGGACTAAAGTCCCTTTAGCTTCCTTTAGCTCCCCTTATCGCCTTTAGTCCCCTTTAGCCAACCGCATACAAAAAAGCCCTGCTCGTGAAAGCAGGGCTTTTGTCTAAACGGCCGATCGCAGCTTAGAGGCGGGCCTTGATGGCTTTCGAGGCCTCTTCGTAACCCGGCTTGTCCAGCAGGGCAAACATATTCTTCTTGTAAGCCTCTACACCCGGCTGGTCAAACGGATT
>JAUMXM010000054.1 GCA_030529085.1 Rikenellaceae bacterium
CCGAGGGGGGACCCTCAAAAAATACAAACGAAGGGTGACCCTCACGGGTGGTGAGGCTCTTCTCGAAGGTGTTGTCCTCGTCCCAGCGGGCGAGCACCTCATCGGCAACTTTGGCCAGATCAAGACCTTTGTACTCCTGGAATTTCATATATGCTGATTTTTTGTATTTTCCCAATAATCGGACAAAGATACAAAAAGGGAATTAAAAATTAAAGATTAAAAATTAAAAATTAGGCTTGTGCGTTGTGATTGGTAGCTTTTCGGTTGCCGTAGGCAATCCCCCGAAAAAGCAGGGAGCTCCCGTTTCGCAAGTTAAACTTGCAATTGGAAGCTCCCTGCTTTATGAAAAGTTATCCGTTAAGGGCAACCGAAAGGCTGCATCGGATGTTGTAATACTATGCAAAGCTCTGCATCTCAATCAGGTGGGCATAGATGCCGCCCTTGGCAACCAGCTCCTCGTGCGTACCCTCTTCGGCAATCTTACCCTCGCTTACAACGATGATCTTATCGGCACCCTGGATGGTCGAGAGGCGGTGGGCGATAACCACCGACGTGCGCCCCTTGAGCAGCTTGTTGAGGGCCTCTTGTACCAGCTTCTCGCTCTCGGTATCGAGGGCCGAGGTGGCCTCGTCGAGGATCAGAATTTCAGGATTCTTCAGCACGGCACGCGCAATCGAGAGTCGCTGACGCTGACCGCCCGAGAGCTTCGAGCCACGATCGCCGATATTGGTGTTGTACCCCTCGGGTGCCTGCTCGATGAAGTCGTGAGCGTTGGCGATGCGGGCCGCAGCCACGATCTCCTCGTGCGTCGCATTGGGCTTACCCATGCGGAGGTTGCCCTCGATCGTGTCGTTGAAGAGTACCGTCTCCTGGGCTACGATGCTCATGTGGGTGCGTAACGACTCCAACGTATAGGTACTCAACGGCTTGCCGTCGATCAGAATCGAACCATCCTGCGGATCGTAGAAGCGGGGGATAAGCTCCGAGAGGGTCGATTTACCGCCTCCCGAAGGGCCTACGAGGGCCACCGTCTGGCCGCGCTTAACCTCGAACGAAACGCCGTCGATCACCTCGCGCTGACCGTCGTACGAGAAGTGTACATCGCGGAACTCGATGCTCTGCTTCAACCCCTCGAACTGCTTGGCATCGGCCTTGTCGCCGATGGCGGGACGGGCGTCGATCAACTCAAAGATACGCTCGCCGGCAGCAATACCCTGGTTGATGTTGGCAAACTGATCCACAAAGTGGCGCACGGGGCGCGTGATCTGCGAGAAGATGGCCACAAAGGCGATAAACGAGCCGGGGTCGAGCGAGCCGTTGCCCACCAGAATGCCTCCGAATACGAGGACTACACCCACGGCCGAGATGCCGAGGAATTCGCTCATGGGCGAGGCCAACTGCTGGCGCCGCGCCATCGATAGGGTCAGCTCGGCAACATCCTTGTTGATGTTGAAGAAGGTCTTCTTGACATAATCCGTTGCGTTGTAGCTCTTGATCACCTTCACGCCTGCCAGCGACTCGTCGAGGGTCGAGACCATCTCGCCCAGGCGCTGCTGGTTGGTGCGTGCCGGATGACGCAGACGCTTCACGATGCTGCCGATCAGGAGGGCCACCAGCGGAAGGAACAACACCGAGAAGATCGAGAGCTCCCACGAGAGCATGATCATCATGGCGATATAGCCGATAATGAGGAAGGGCTCGCGGAAGGCCACGAGCAACGTGTTGGTGATGCAGAACTGCACGACATTCACGTCGGCCGTGATGCGCGAGATGATGTCGCCCTTCTGCTGGTCGCTGAAGTAGCCGACATGCATATCCATCACGCGCGAGAACATATCATCGCGCATACGCTGCAGCGTGCGGGCGCGCATCGACTCGACGGTCCAGGCTCCGAGGTAGCGGAAGAGGTTGCTCAGGAAGCTGATGAAGATCGTGAAGAGTGCCAACATGATGAGCACCTTCTGACGGTCGTACTCGGCATAGACCTGCGAGTACATGAAGTTGAAGAAGGTGGTCAGGTACTCGGTGTTGAATTCGACGGGGGGCAGCTCCGTGACGCGCTCGAAGGTGTAGTCCGGGTCGAACATCGTGTTCATGATTGGCACGATCAGCACGAAGGTCAGCGAGTTGAACACCGCGTAGAGTAGCGAGTAGAAAAAGTAAGGTATGGCGTACTTCTCGATCGGACGGGCAAAGCCCAAGAGTCGAAGATAGGTCTTAAACATAGCGGGTTAGCTGATTTTTGATAACCAACAAATATAAGTAAATCTTTCTATATCTCCAAATGGGACGCTCTATTCGGGCTGATAACCGCTGTCTTCGTAGAGAATTTGACCATTGGCGGCCGCTACGGCGAGCTGGTCGCAACGGTTGTTCTCGACCGTGTCGGCGTGGCCCTTGACCCAGATGAAGCGCACCCGATGGCGGCGGTAGATGCGCAGGAAACGCATCCAGAGGTCGGGGTTCTTCTTGCCCTGAAATCGCTTGCGCTCCCAGCCGTAGACCCATCCTTTGGTGACGGCATCGATCACATACTTCGAATCCGAATAGAGGGTCACCTCCGACCCTTCGTGTTTGAGGGCCTCGAGGGCTACGCAGACAGCCATCAGCTCCATGCGGTTGTTGGTCGTCAGGCGATACCCCTGCGAAATCTCCTTGCGGTAGGGCCCCGCCAGAAGTACACACCCAAAGCCACCGGGCCCGGGATTGCCCAACGAGGAGCCGTCGGTATAGATCGTGATTTGCAAAGTGATGTTCCGGTATTAAAAAATTGGGGTGAGCGACGCGGTGTCGTCACCCCAATTTGAATTGGCTGATTTTTTTGTGCTATTTCAGCGCCTCGAGCTGAGCCTTGATGGCGGCAATCTTTGCCTCGGCATCGGCCTGCTTGGCACGCTCGTTGGCTACCACCTTCTCGGGGGCGTTCTGTACGAAACGCTCGTTCGAGAGCTTGGCCATAACGCTCTTGAGGAAACCCTCGTAGTAGGCCAGATCCTCGCCGAGCTTCTTCACCTCGGCCTCCGTGTCGATCATGCCGGCCAGCGGTACGAAGTACTGCGTGGTCTTCACGAGGAAGGCTACCGCTGCGGCGTCCTTCTCCTCGGTGGCCTCGATGGCGGTCAGGTTGGCCATCTTCGTAATGACGGGGGCAAACTCGGCAGGGTAGTTCTCGTCCGTCATCACGCGCAGCGTCAGGGCCTCCTTCTGCGGAAGGTTCTTCTGGTTGCGAATGTTACGTACGGCCGAAATCACCTCGCGTACCAACTCGAAGCGAGCCAGGAGCTTCTCGTCAACCTCCTTGGCGGCGGGCATCGAAGCTACGCAGATCGACTCACCCTCGGCGCGAGGAGCCAAATCCTGCCAGATCTCCTCCGTTACGAAGGGCATGAAGGGGTGCAGCATGCGCATCAGGGCGTCGAAGAAGCGCTTCGTGGCCTCCATCGTCTCGGCATCGATCGGCTGGCCGTAGGCGGGCTTCACCATCTCGAGGTACATGCCGCTGAACTCGTCCCAGAAGAGCTTGTAGAGGGTCGTGCAGGCCTCCGAGATGCGGTACTGGCGGAAGTCGCTCTCCACCTCGGCGAGGGTGCGCGAGAGCACCTCCTCGAACCAGGCTACAGCCAGGCGGTTGTTCTCCGACTGTGCCTCCTCGGCTACCGACCAACCATTCACCAGGCGGTAGGCGTTCCAGATCTTGTTGCCGAAGTTGCGCCCCTGCTCGCAGAGCGCCTCATCGAACATCACATCGTTACCGGCCGACGAGGACATGAGCATCGCCAGGCGGACACCATCGGCACCATACTTCTCGATCAGGTCGAGCGGATCGGGCGAGTTGCCGAGCTGCTTCGACATCTTGCGACCAATCTTGTCGCGTACGATACCCGTGAAGTAGACGTTGCGGAAAGGCTCGGCCGAGCGGTACTCGTAACCGGCCATAATCATGCGGGCTACCCAGAAGAAGATGATATCGGGACCCGTCACCAGATCGTTGGTCGGGTAGTAGTACTTAATCTCCTCGTTCTCGGGGTTGCGGATGCCGTCGAATACCGAGATGGGCCAGAGCCACGACGAGAACCAGGTGTCGAGTACATCCTCGTCCTGGCGCAGGTCGGCGAGCGTGAGCGTCTCGTCGCCGGCCTTAATGCGGGCCTTCTCCAGCGCCTCCTCGGCCGTCGGAGCTACCACATAGCCACCCTTGGGCAGGTAGTAGGCCGGAATGCGCTGACCCCACCAGAGCTGACGCGAGATACACCAATCCTTGATGTTCTCCATCCAGTGGCGGTAGGTGTTCTTATACTTCTCGGGTACGAAGCGGATGATATCCTCCAAGACGGCCTTCGTGGCGGGCTTGGCCAGCTCCTCCATCGAGAGGAACCACTGCATCGAGAGCTTCGGCTCGATGGCAACGCCCGTGCGCTCCGAGTAACCTACGTTGTTGGTGTAGTCCTCGGTCTTCTCGAGCAGCTCGGCGGCCACCAGATCCTGCTCGATCTGCTTGCGCAACTCGAAGCGGTCCATGCCGACGTAGATACCCACCTTGTCGTTGATCGTACCATCGTCGTTGAAGATGTCGATCGTCTCCAGGCCATACTTTTCGCCCAGCATATAGTCGTTCACATCGTGTGCAGGGGTCACCTTCAGGGCACCCGTACCGAACTCGATATCGACATACTCGTCGCGGATAATGGGAATCGAGCGACCTACCAGGGGCACGATCACGCGTGCATCGGCCGGCAGGTGCTGGTAGCGGGGGTCGTTGGGGTTTACGCAGAGTGCCGTATCGCCCAGGATCGTCTCGGGACGGGTCGTGGCCACGATCAGTGCCTCCTCCGAGCCCTCCACCTTGTAGCGCAGGTAGTAGAGCTTGCCGTGCGACTCCTTGAATACAACCTCCTCGTCCGAAAGGGCCGTCTTGGCCGAAGGATCCCAGTTGACCATGCGCACACCGCGGTAGATTTTACCCTTCTCGAACAGATCGCAGAATACGCGGATGACGCTCTCGGTGCGGGGGTCGTCCATCGTGAAGCAGGTGCGGTCCCAGTCGCACGAAGCGCCCAGCTTGCGCAGCTGCTTGAGGATCACACCGCCATACTTCTCCTTCCACTCCCAGGCATGCTTGAGGAACTCCTCGCGCGTCAGGTCGGCCTTCTCGATGCCCTGCTCGTGGAGCATGGCAACCACCTTGGCCTCCGTAGCGATCGAGGCGTGGTCCATACCCGGTACCCAGCAGGCATTCTTGCCCGACATACGGGCGCGACGAATCAGCACATCCTGCAGTGTGTTGTTGAGCATGTGACCCATGTGGAGCATACCCGTGACGTTGGGGGGCGGAATGACAATCGTGTAGGGCTCACGGTGGTCAGGCTCCGAGTGGAACAGACCCTTGTCGATCCAGTATTGATACCATTTTGCCTCCAACTGTTGGGGGGCGTATTTGTCTGCGATTTGCATAAAAAAGTATATTGTTTTTTGTTAATTTTCGTTTCGGGGGGCAAAGGTAGCAATTTTTCGCCGAAAAGCGAAGATTCCTACGGAAAACTTCTTGTTATGCGAGCTCTATACCGTGCTTTTTGCACACTTCGACCATCTCGTCGGGCCAGATCGAGCACTGCACCTCGCCGATATGGGCTTTGCGCAGCAAAAACATACACAGGCGCGACTGCCCGATACCGCCGCCGACGGTCAGGGGCAGTTTCCCGTCGAGGAGTGCCTTGTGGAAGGGGAGCGAGAGCTTCTGCTCCTCGCCGCGCAGGGCTGTTTGATGGCGCAGCGCTGTCGGATCGACGCGAATACCCATACTCGAAATTTCGACCGCCTGGCCGAGCACCGTATCCCACAACAGCAGATCGCCGTTCAACCCGCAGTAGCCCGCCTCGTTGGGCGTGGACCAATCGTCGTAGTCGGAGGCTCGCGAATCGTGGGGTTGGCCATTGCTCAGGGGGGCGCCGATGCCGATGATAAAGACGGCGCGATGCTCCTCGGTGATGGCTCGTTCGCGCTCCTTGGGGGTGAGTGTCGGGTAGCGTTGTAAGAGCTCCTCGGCGTGGATGAAATGGATCTCGTCGGGGAGGGTGGGCTGAATTTGCGGAAATTCGGTATAGAGTTTGTTTTCAGTCACTTTGATCGACTCGTAAATGCGCTTTACGGTCTTTTTCAGGAACGATACGGTGCGCTCCTCGGGGCGGATTACCTGCTCCCAATCCCACTGATCGACATAGATCGAGTGGAGGTTGTCTAGCTCCTCCTCGGGGCGCAGCGCATTCATGTCGGTGTAGATGCCTCGTCCGGGCTGAATCTGCATCGTGGCGAGTCGCCAACGCTTCCATTTTGCGAGCGAATGGACCACCTCGGCGCGCTTTTGATCCACGTGGCGCACCTGAAAAGCTACGGCCTGTTCCGTGCCGTTCAGGTCGTCGTTCAGACCGCTGTCGTGGAGTACAGCCAGCGGAGCTGTTACGCGCAGCAGAGCCAATTGAGCCGAGAGATTGTTCTGAAACATATCCTTGACCTGACGAATGGCACGTTCTGTGCCCTCACGATCGGGGATGGGATTGATGTAGGTAGCAGGAATGAGTAGTGACATAACTTTTTGGACTTCTATTCGCGTGCAAAAATAGTATATTTAGGGAAGAATATACCTTTCTTATATGAAATTTTGTTACCTTTGCCCCGTAATATGCTTTGAAAACTATGAGTAAGAAAGATAAAATCGAGAGTATGGAATTGGAGGAGGCGACCCTCGTTACGGAACTTGCCGACGGCCGTCATCGGGTGATCCCGATTGTGACGGGCGAGGATGAGCCCCAGGAGGAGGTCGAGATTCCCGAGACGATGCCCATTCTCACTTTGCGCTCGTCGGTTTTGTTCCCGGGCTCCATTACCCCCATCACGGTGGGCCGCGACAAGTCGATTGCCTTGGTGCGTGCCGTCAATGCCGAGGGGGGCATGCTGGGTGCCGTCTTGCAGCGCGAAAGCGATGTGGACGACCCCACGCCGGCCGATATGTACCGCGTGGGTACGGCGGCCCGCATCATCAAAATTTTGGAGATGCCCAACGGCAACCTGACCGTCATCCTGAACGGCTTGCAGAAGATCGAGGTCCACGAATATGTCTCGACGCAGCCCTACCTGACGGCGCGTGTCAGCCCCCTGCGCGACTCCTCGCCCGACGAAAATAACGTCGAGTTCGAGGCTCTGGTCGATTCGATCCGCGATACGGCCCTCTCGATTATCAACATCTCGCCCTCGATGCCCAAGGAGGCCGCCTTTGCCATCAAGAACATCGATTCGAAGCGCGGCATCATCAACTTCATCTGCTCGAATCTGGAGCTGGCCGACGAGGATCGTCAGGCCCTTTTGGAGGCCCCCGGTCTCTTGGCTCGCTCGCGCAAGTTGCTCGAGATTCTAATCCGCGAGCAGCAGCTGGCCGAGCTCAAGAACGACATCCAGGAGCGTGTTAAGCGCGAGATCGATAAGCAGCAGCGCGACTACTACCTGCAGCAGCAGATGCGCACGATCCAGGAGGAGCTGGGCGACACGAACGATGCCGACCTGCAACGTCTGGAGGAGGAGGCTGCCAAGAAGAATTGGCCGAAGGAGGTCGAGGAGCAGTTCCGCAAAGAGTTGCAGAAGCTGGGCCGCATCAACCCCGCCGTGGCCGAATATACGGTGCAGATTACCTACCTGGAGCTGCTCTTGGAGCTTCCCTGGAACGATACGACCGAGGATAACCTCGACCTGAAGGCTGCCCGCGCGCAGCTCGATCGCGATCACTTCGGCCTCGAGGAGGTCAAGGACCGCATCCTGGAGCACCTGGCCGTCATCAAGCTCAAGGGCGATCTCAAGTCGCCGATTCTCTGCCTCTATGGCCCTCCGGGTGTGGGTAAAACCTCGCTCGGCAAGTCGGTGGCTGCCGCCTTGGGACGCAAGTTTGGTCGCATCTCGCTCGGCGGTCTGCACGACGAGTCGGAGATTCGCGGTCACCGCCGCACCTACATCGGTGCCATGCCGGGCCGCATCATCCAGACCATCAAGCGTTGTGGCTCGTCGAACCCTGTGATTATCCTCGACGAGGTGGATAAGCTCACCGTTTCGAACCACGGCGACCCCTCGAGTGCCCTGCTCGAGGTGTTGGATCCCGAGCAGAACACCACCTTCCACGACAACTATATCGATATGGAGTACGACCTCTCGAAGGTGCTCTTTATCGCTACGGCCAACAATATTCAGAACATCGCTCCCGCCCTGCGTGACCGTATGGAGATGATCAACATCCCGGGTTATTTGATGGAGGAGAAGATCTCGATTGCCCGCGAGCACCTGCTCCAAAAGCAGCGCGAGGCACACGGTATCCAAGCCGAGCAGATGACCCTCGAGGCCCCCGTTGTCGAGCAGATTATTGCCGGCTATACGCGCGAGGCGGGTGTCCGTTCGCTCGACAAGCAGCTGGCCAAGTTGGCTCGTTCGCGTGCCAAGCAGATTGCCTTCGAGGAGGAGTACGACCCCTCGATTTCGGCCGCCGAGGTCGAGCGCGTGCTGGGCATGCCCAAGTTCCTCAAGGATGAGTACGAGGTGGGCGGCATGACGGGTGTCGTGACGGGCCTTGCCTGGACCGAGGTGGGTGGCGACATCCTCTACATCGAGTCGTGCCTCACGCCCGGTAAGGGCCTTATCAGCCTGACGGGTAACCTGGGCGATGTGATGAAGGAGTCGGCTACGATTGCCTACGAGTGGACCAAGGCCCACTACAAGGAGCTGAATATCGATCCGACCCTCTTCGAGAAGTTCGACATCAACATCCACGTTCCCGAAGGTGCCATTCCGAAGGATGGCCCCTCGGCAGGTGTTACGATGGTGACCTCGATCGTCTCGACCTTCACCGACCGCAAGGTTAAGGAGCGCATTGCCATGACGGGTGAGACGACCCTGCGCGGCCGTGTGCTGCCTGTGGGTGGTGTGAAGGAGAAGGTCCTGGCGGCCAAACGTGCCGGCATTACCGAGATTCTGCTCTCGGAGGAGAATCGCAAGGATATTGCCGAGATCAAGGCCGACTACATCGAGGGTCTCACCTTCCACTATGTACGCACGAACGACGAGGTGCTGCAATTAGCCCTCATATAATATAGGTATCAAGATGAAATTCATTGCAATCATTCCGGCGCGTTACGCCTCGACCCGCTTCCCGGGCAAGCCGCTCGCTATGCTTGGGGGCAAGCCGATGATTCAGCGCGTCTACGAGCAGGTGTGCGGGATCTTGGATGATGCCGTGGTGGCTACCGACGACGAGCGCATCTACGAGGCGGTGAAGGCCTTTGGTGGCAAGGTGGAGATGACCTCTACCGAGCACCGCAGCGGCACGGATCGTTGCTGGGAGGCCTACTGTAAGCAGGGGAGTACATATGATGTGGTGGTCAACGTGCAGGGCGACGAGCCCTTTATCCGCGCTGCCCAGCTCGAGGCGTTGAAGGCCTGCTTCGAGGATCCCAAGACCGATATTGCCACCCTTGTCAAGCCCTTCTCGGAGGCTGACGGCCTGGCGGCGTTGGAGAACCCCAACTCGCCCAAGGTGGTGGTCGATGCGGCACATCAGGCCCTCTACTTCTCGCGTTCGGTGATCCCCTATCTCAGAAATGTACCCCGCGAGGAGTGGCTCAGAAACCACACCTTCTACAAGCATATCGGCATCTACGCCTTCCGTACCGAGGTGCTGCAGGCGGTCACGTCGTTGCCCCAATCGACCCTCGAGAAGTGCGAGTCGCTGGAGCAGCTGCGTTGGCTGGAGAATGGTTACAAGATCGGTGTCGGTGTGACCGATATCGAGACCATCGGCATCGATACGCCCGAGGATTTGGCCAAGGCCGAAGATTTTCTTGCCACCCTGAAATAGGAACAAAATAGCTATGGAGAAGATTCGCATTATTGCAGGCCCCTGTG
>JAUMXM010000055.1 GCA_030529085.1 Rikenellaceae bacterium
GCATTCGCAGCTGCGGCGCTGATGACCGCATGCTCGAAGGACGAGACCGTCTCGAAGGCTGTCGAGAAGCAGCAGGCTATCGGTTTCGGTAAGGCATTTATCGAGAACTCGACGCGTGCCATCGATGAGGCTTCGATAACGACGGGGTCGATCGCAGATTTCCTCGTGTATGGTACCGTATCGGATGGTACGAATGTGACGAACATCTTCAATGGTGTTAAGGTCCAGAAAGCGGCTATTGAGGGTGGTATCGGTACGACTGGCACGTGGTACTATGATTCGCAGTATGTTCAGTACTGGTATGCCGATATGGCTTACAAGTTTGCTGCTGTGAAGAATGGTACGGTTGCAGTGGATGACAATGACATGCCCAAGACGATTTCCTACACGGCTGATCAGAGCGACCTGCTCTATGCAGAGGCCGCTGTGGAGAAGGCTGTTGCCAATCAGGCTCCCGTTGGTTTTACCTTCAACCACCTCCTTTCGAAGGTGAAGTTCACGGCTGTGAATGGTTATGCTCCGGCCGAGGATGTTGAGATCGCCGTTTCGAATGTAAAGATTACCAATCCCGACGCTTCGGGTGTTTACACCATTGCAGAGAAAAAGTGGGAAGCTACCGAGGGTACTGTGGCTTTGGAGTTCGGTAATGTAGTTGCCGATGATAAGGTTGCTGATGCTTCGCGCTTTGCTCCCCGTGCTGAGTTGGAGTCGAATTACGAGCGTCTGATTATCCCCAACAACAAGGAGTACACGATTACCTTCTCGGTAGTTGCTTACAAGGGTAAGTCGCAGGTAGTTCTCTGGAAGAAGGATTATACGTCGACGGTTGCTATTCCCTTCGCTGCCGGTTATGCATACGACCTGAATGCTACGATTTCGGGTGAGCTGAACCCGATTATGTTCAAGGTTGATGCTGTTGAGGAGTGGGATCCTTATGAGTACGATCATCCTCAGACCCCTGTTCAGTAATTCCATCTCTTTCTCTTAGGTTAAGAGAAATGTTAGGGTGTAAGGGGTTGGATCTCCCCTTACACTCACCAATGACAAGGCGGCGTGCCTTGTCTACCAATCGAAGAAAACGAAAAAAGATAGTACCATGAAAGGTTTAACTACACAAAAGTGGGTCTATGGAGCACTCCTCGCAGTGGCCACCCTGCTGGGTGGCTGTACGGCCGACGAGACCGAATCTGTCGAGCCGTCGACAGGCGCAATTATCGGGTTCAACCCCTCCTACGTGCAACCTGCGTGGGCACCCGACAAGACCCGTGCCGCCGAGATCGAGAGCCCCACAATCTACAGCGAGGCCCCCGATGGACTGCTGCGCGTGACGGGCGAAATCAAGGAGGGTATGCCCGCGATGCCGAGCAGCCGACCCCAAACACGCGGTGCGCAGATTGCCGGCAAGGGCGGTTGGAGTTGCCTTGTGGGTGGTTACTACAAGGCGGGGAGCACCTGGATGAGCTACTTCGATCGCGATGCGGCCGGTGTCGAGGTGACCGGCGAGGGTACGACCGCCACAACCTACTATTGGCCCGCCGAGGGTACGATGGATTTTGTAGCTATCGCCCCTGTCGAGGCTGCCGATGCCGATGCCACCTTCTGTGTCCCTGCGAGCTACAACGGCAGTGTGACCTTGACCTACGAGATTCCCGAGGATATTACCGCGCAGCGCGATGTTATGGCGGCGGTAAACACCAATATCGCCTGCCCGAGCAGCGAGGTGGTGGGACTCGACTTCCAACACCTGCTGGGAGCTGTGCAGTTCAAGGTGGGTAAGATGATTGCCACGCGCATCAACTCGCTCAAGGTGACGGGTGTCAAGGGAGGCGCCATTACTTTTACCTACGACGCCGTGAACGGCACCTGGAGCTCCGCCTCGACCGAGGAGGTGACCTATACCCCCATCTACACCGTCAATGGTGCCCCCAATGTCGATACCTACGGTTTGGCCGAGGGTAACTTCATTACGAGCAACGAGAACAACCTGACGATGTTCGTGGCGCCCCAAGAACTCAATGGTACCAAAGATGCAGGTCCGCAGATCGAGATCAGCTACACCGAGCTTATCACGGGTACAACCCATGCTACCAAGGCTCCGCTGAGCGGCCATAGTTGGGAGGCCGGCAAGACGACCATCTACCACCTCAATATTGTGGCCGAGACGCTCCAGATTACGATTCCCACCCCGCCCGATGCCGATGCCCACTATGTGCGTGTCGATATGGCCTACGACCTTTCGGGTCTGGACGACTATGCCGGTGAGGGTATCACCATCTCCAATGTGACGGCTAAAGCTTCGTGGGCCGATGATGGCTCGAATACGGCCGGCGAGGATAAGCAGTCGATCTTTCTGAAGACCTCGTTGACCGAGATGCAGCAAAAGGGCTACTTTACCGACGAGCTGTGGGAGTTGGCCTATACGATTGATGAAGATGGTAACAAGACGTATACAAAGGGAAGCCTGGTGAATGGCGTTGAAACCCCGGTGCAAACCAATGGAAATATTCTGGGCACAGAGACGCTGACCCTTGCGAGTGGTAGCAGCGGCACCATCTATCTCTTCCTCGACGAGAACAACGGTACGACCGACCGCAACGGTACGCTGACGCTGACGGCTAAGGTGACCCAGAACGGCAGTTCGCGTGAGGTGGTTCTCGGAGAGGGTCGCTTCAAGCAGCTCTGCCCCTATTGGAACGATAAAGTCGGTGTCGAGCGCTTCGAAGATGCCGACACACACCCCTATGGCTTTAGCTACAACCGAGTGGTGACGTATACAAATACAGAAATTCGAGATGATGTTGAAAAATGGGATGATCTTAAATGGTACGAGCAATTGTATCTTTTCTTGAAACTCCTTTTTACGGGTTCGTTGATGGATGAGGTGTTGCCCGACATGAGTCAAGCTGCAGCTGGCTTTGTAACGGTGAATAAATTGCAAGATATTAATATCACCAAATCGATTGTCTTGAATTATGGCGCATTGAACAGTGTAAAGGACAAAGCGAATTTAACGGATGGTTTGGAAAATACGCAGGCCTTGTATAATTATACCGGTTCGACCGATATTGCAGACCTTGAAGCGCAGCTCGATGAGACTCTTGGTACCCCCGCAGCCGGCGGAAATGGAAATGGTTGGCGTAAGGTGATTGACGGAGCGGATAGTAGTAACCCCGAGTACTACGCGGCCTATATTGCGCTGACCCGTAACCGTATGCGCGAGCTGAAAACCTCTATTACAGCCGATGGAAAAACTACTGTGACCACGAAAGCCATCCTGCACGAAGATTCGGCGGGTAACGATGTGATCGAGTGGTATCTCCCCTCGAAGGATGAGGCGCCCAAGTTAAAGGAGGTGGGCACGGGTACCGAAGCGACCCCGATCAGCCCCCTCAACGGCACCTATTGGACCTCGACGGCCGATGAAGACCCCAACGCAACGATTGCCAGCGGTTACGCCTACTCGATGACCTTTGTCAACAACGCCTATTCGGGTGTGAAGCAGACCGAGGATCGTACGAATAAATTGAAGGTGCGCGCCGTACGCAAGCAACCGTAACGGCCGTATTGACCGCAGACAAAAGCGGGCTGCCCGATCGGGCAGCCCGCTTTGCGTTGGGGCAGTGTGGCGATTACTCGATCGTCAGCAGGCGCGAAAAGCCCGTCAGATCGAAGACCGAGCGCACCTCGCGGTTGAGGTTGCGCACCGCAAAGCGACCTCCGAGGGCCGCAAGCTGCTTGTGGGTCGAGAGCACCACGCGCAAGCCCGACGAGCTGACATACTCCATATTCGCGCAGTCGAATACCACAGCAGCACCCGGCTCGATAAGGGGTTTTACGGCCTGGTCCAACTCGGGCGCCGTGACCGTATCGAGGCGACCGACAATCTGCACGATAGCGGCACCCTGATCTTGTGAAATCTTGATCTCCATATTGTTCTGTTTTTGTTGTTTTATGCGTTTGTTGACTCCTGCGGCATATCCAGCACCTTGACCATCGTCAGGATGTTCTTCTCGTTCACACGGCGATACTCCACAGCCTGCATGATGCGACGAATGAGGAAGATGCCCAAGCCGCCAATGGGACGCTCCTCGAGCGAAAGGGTCACATCGGCATCGGGCTGGCGCGTCGGGTCGAAGGCCTTGCCGTCGTCGATAATCTTGAAAATCAGGCGATTGTCGATAAGGCGCACGGTGAGCAGGAATTCATGCTCTTCCCCCTCGGGGAAGGCATACATAATCACATTCGAAACAGCCTCCTCCAACGCCAAATGGAGGTTGAACTGCACTTCGGGCGTGAGTTGCAGCTCCTCGCCCAGCTCCTCGAGGAAGGTCGCCATGCGACCAATCTCCGAAATATCGTTGCGCAGGACAAGGTGCTTGCGCGGATCCTCGGTAGGCTGCAGGCTCACATTGCAGCACAAAATCGTGATGTCGTCGCTCTGGTCGGCACCTGCAGCGTGGCTGTTCAGGTCGCGCAGCACCTGCTCGACAACCATGCGGGGCGACTGCGAGGGGTTGCGCTTCAGGCTCGCAAGCAGACCCTCGTCGCCAAAGAGCGTATGGGCACTATTCTCCGCCTCGGTGACACCGTCCGTGTACATGAAGAGCGAGGTGCCCTGCTCCAGGTGGCACTGCTGCCCCTCGTAGCTGAAGCCGGGCCATACGCCCAGCGCCAAGTTGGGTCGCACGGCAAGCGGCTCGACATCGCCCTGCAGGGTAACCACCATCGGCGGATTGTGGCCCGCATTGCAGTAGCGCAGATCGCCGCTCTTGAGGTCCAGGATGCCGACAAAGGCGGTGCAGAACATGTTCGACTCGTTCGACTCGGCGAGCGCCTCGTTGAGCATCGAGACAATCCCCTCGGGGGTGTGGATATGCGAAGCCACAGTTCGGAAGAGGCGGCAGGTGACGGCCATCACCAACGAGGCGGGAACTCCCTTGCCCGAGACATCGCCGATGATGAAGTGGAGCTGTTCGTTCTCGATAAAGAAGTCGTAGAGGTCGCCACCCACCTCGCGGGCGGGAATCAGCGTAGCATACAGATCGACATCCTCGCGCTCGGGGAAGGGGGGAAAGAGCTTCGGCACCATGCCCAGCTGAATCGAGCGGGCGATGCGCAGCTCGCTCTCGATGCGCTCCTTGTTGGCTGTCGTGAGCTGCAGCTCGTTGATGTAGCTGCGCAGCGACTGCTGCATGTAGTGGAACGAGTCGTGCAGGGTGCGCATCTCGTCCTTGCTATGGATGGCGGGGAGCTCGGCCGAGAAGTTTCCTTGGGCAATCTCGCGTGCCGACTGTGCGAAATCGGTCAGCGGCCGCGTCATGCGACGAATGGTCAGGAAACAGAGCAGGGAGAGCAACAGCAGACCCACCGCAGCGATCCAGAAGAAGAATTTGCGCATGGCATTCACACCGGCAAAGATGTCGGAGTGGAGGCAGGCAACAGCCACCGACCAGCCCGTAGCCGCAACCGGTGCATAGCAGAGGTAGAAGTGCTCGCCATTGCGGTTGAATGCCTCCAAGCCTCGCTTGCCATCGACCATGCGGTGAGCCGTGGCGATCATCGCCGAGTCGTTGCTCGTGCGTGCCGAGGAGAACATCGTTTCGTTCAGAATGGCATCGTGACGACGGTGAACCAGGAACGTTCCGCCGCGACCAATCATGATGTTGTAGCTGTTCGGATAGGGGCGAATGGCATTGACCTGCTCGGCAAACCACTCGAGTGAGAGGTCGGCCGTGAAGATTGCGATCAGGTGATTCTGCTCGTCGTAGAGCGGATAGGAGTAGGTGGTCATGATCATGTTGCCACCACCCTCGTCGTAGTAGGGCTCGCTCCAGTAGGGTTTGTTGAGCAGGCGCGGAATCTGATACCAATCCATGTAGTGGTAGTCGTAATCCTTCGTGCCGAGCTGTTTGCTCTTGATCTGGTCCCCCTCGCGGTAGGCGTAGGGGGCGAAGAAGGAGCCCTTATCCTCGTAGTAGTAAGGCTCGAAGGCAACAGCCGAACCCGAAACAAAGTGGTTGCTCTGGATGATGTGGCGCGTTACCGAGTACATATAGTCGGGGTTGTCCAACTCGTCCATGATGGTCCAGGCGAGGTTGTGCACGGCCAATTCGACCGATTGCAACACATTGTCGATGCGCAGGATCGTGTTATCGAGGGTCGATTGAACATGTTCGATCGACTCCCGCTCGACATAGCGGCGAGCCAAACGGTTGTTGCCCCAAAAAGCCAATATGAAGAGCGACGCGGCCACCAAGAGGATGACCAACGTCAGGCGCGTCGAGAAGGAGCGAATCAGGCGATGTTTAACGAGCTGCATCATGGTTATCGACCTTGAATTTGTGCGACACTGATCGGTTTGCTTATGCGGTTATGCTTCAGAAGCAGGGCGTTGAGGGCGTCAACCTGCTTGGCATCGAGGCCAAAATAGGGGAGCTTCTCCCCCGTCGGAATCTGCATCTTGAGCACCTCGCGCAACATCCACTCCTGGTGAAGACGACTTACGGGTACCCCTTCGCGTTGCATTACGCGGAGGACAATTTCGAGGGTCTCCTCGGGGTGCTCGTGGGCCCACTCCCAACCACGACGCGAAGCCTCGGCAAAGGCGCGCGCCTTATCGGGGTAGCGCTCATAGTAGCTGCGCGAAATATAGAGACCCTCCTCGGGGTAGTTGTAGCCCAGCTCCGATAGCGGGATGATCTTCTTATCCTCGAAGCCCGACGAGAGGATCCAAAAGACCTCGTTGTAGATCATCGCCATCGTGGCATCGATCGCCCCCGAGATGTAGAGGTTGATGCTCTGCACGAAGGGGATCCACTCGATGTGCAGGTCGTGGTCGAGGTCCATGAGTTGGGCCAGTTGTCCAAAACTCGAGCGCCAGATGCCGACACGGCAACCGCGCAGATCCTCCAGCTGCTTGATCTTGTCGTGGCGAGCCACCACCACATGGCCCGAACGCTGCGCCGTCTGGAGAATGTTGACCAGACCATGCCCCTTTTCGATGTGGTAGATTGCATCGAAGAGGTGCATCGTGATTGCGTTGCTCTGGCCGCGCTTCAGGCGATTGAAGGCCAAATCCGACGCCGAGGAGTGTTCGATGACAACCTCGACGCCCGCCTCTTCGTAGAAGCCCATCTCCTGGGCCACGTAGTAGCCGGCAAATTGGCTCTGTGGAGTCCACTGAGGGGTAAAGAGGATGCGCTGTGCCTCGGCATGGCTCATAGCGGTGAGCAGCAGGGCGGTGATGAGGATTTTCAACTTCATGGGTCGAAAAGGGGGTTATCGTAACAACAATCGTTCTTGGTTGAGCTCCAGGTGGAGTACACGCTCCTGAGCCTCGATGCGCTCCTCCAGCACGTCGCAAAGACCCTGCAGGAGGCTTAGGCTCAGCTCGTCGCGGCAGGTGCTCTCTTCGAAGCAGGGGGTTCCTGTGTCGTGGATGCGTATCTCGAGCGTCATGCGCACCTCCTCGGCCGCCTTCGAGAGCACCAGCTGAGCACCCTTCTCCAGCGGAATGAGGTTGAGGGTCTCCTCGAGGGCCAACTGCACAAAGCGAAAGGCCTGACCACCCAAACCGAAGCGGTTGCAATATTGTTCGATGCGGGCATTGAGCTCCGGACGGTCGAATTGGGGCGATGCGATCTCGTAATGGAGGTTCTTCAGGTGGCTCAAAAAGCGCTTTGTGGCGGGCTGCACGGGGTTGGTCAGCACCTCGTCGGGCGTGCCCTGCTCGCCAATACGCCCCTCGTCGAGAAAGAGGATGCGGTCGGCAAGCTCGGCAGCTGCAGTCAGCTGATGGGTGATCATCACAAGCGAGATCTCCTTCTTGAGTTTGCGCAGGACGTCCATCACCTCACCCGTAGCGATCGGGTCGAGGGCCGAAAGCGGCTCGTCGAGCAGTAATATCTGGGGCTTCATCATCAGGCTGCGGGCAATGGCTACGCGCTGTTGTTGCCCGATCGAGAGCTCGTGGGGGAAGAATTTTGCTTTCGAGCCCAATCCTACACCCTCGAGTTGTCGCAATGCAGCCTCCTCGGCCTCTTGACGCGACATGCCGAGCAGGTTGATCGGAGCCAGGGTGAGGTTGTGAAGCACGTTCAGGTGCGGGAAGAGGTTGAATCGCTGAAAGACCATGCCGATGCGGGGCTGGTCGCCCGAGCGCCATGTGATGCTTCCGCTATCGGGCAGCTCCAAGCCTGCCAGGCAGCGCAGCAGGGTGCTCTTACCACATCCCGTTGGGCCAATCAGGCAGATCGATTCGCGTTCGGCTATCGTGCACGATATGCCATTCAAAACCTTGCGATCCTTGTACGCCTTGCAAAGATTACGAACCTCAATCATGGTGGAAAAGTTTATGGTACAACAACTCCATGCAGTGTGCGATGAGCCACGAAAGTATCAGGTAGAGAATCGAGACGAGGAGCAGCGGCACAAAGGCATCGAATGTGAGGCCGCGAATGGCATCGACCGCCTTCACGAGGTCTTTCTGGGCGATGTAACCGGCATACGAGGTGGCTCGAAGTTGCACCTTGAGCTCGGCCACAACGAGCGGCAACATCGTCTTGGTAGCCTGGGGCAGGATGATGTAGCGATAACATTGGCGCGAACTGAAGCCGAGCATGCGTCCCGCCTCCATCTGCTCCTTGCCAACTTGCAGGATGTGAATCTTGAAGATTTTTGCCAGCGAGCCGGAGGTGTAGACACCCAGCGCGATGATCGAAACCACGATGCCGTTCATCTGTCCTGCGAAGAGGACGTAGTAGAAGAACATCATCAACACGACCGACGGCACGTCGTGAATCGTGAAGACAAACCAGTTGAGGGGTCTGTAGAGCCATGGCCAGCGGTGGTTGATAGCCAGGTAGGCCAGTAGCGCTCCGAGCAGGAGTGCCAGCAGGGCGGCGAAGACGAAGATGATGACCGTCGTGCAGAGACCTCCGAAGATCAGCTGCCAGGCATCTTCCGAAAGGAGGTTGCGGTGGAGGCGATCTCCGAATGTCTGCCACCACCCGGCATCCTCGAGCTCCTCATAGCCCTCGGTGGCAATCATCGTGCGGGGCACGATGATGCTGAGCGGCAGCTCTTCGTCGGCCAATGTGATAGTCCCCAGCGCCGTGTAGTCGCTGTTGCGGCTCAATACCTCGGCTGCGGAGGCCTGCTCCATGATGGCAGCTTCGCAGTGGCCCACCTCGATATCGAGAAAGAGGGCCATGGGTTTTTCGTAGATTTGAACCGTCGAAGAGGGGAAGTGGTCGGTAACCTCTTCGGCGGTGAGCGATCCATGGATAATGCCGATGCGCTCACCGTTCAGGTCAGCCGGCTCATCATAGCGTGTCGCATCGCTGCAACCCGCCAAGGCGAGCAGCCACAAGACAAGTATTAGGAGTCTGAAATTGCGCATAGCGTTCGTATCTTCGAAAAAAGAGGGCACAGACGCTGCTTGCAGACAGTGTCCGTGCCATCCATGTGCGTCAACTGAAACTTATTCGATGTTGAAGATCTGGCTGAAGCCCGACATGTCGAATACCCCCTTTACGAGCGGCTCCAGGTTGCGGATGATGAGCTTGCCACCCTTGGCAGTCACATTCTTGTTGAGCGAGAGGAAGACACGCAGACCCGAAGAGCAGATGTAGCTCATACCGGCGCAATCTACGATTACCATGTCACCCAGGTTTACATCCAGAGCGTTGATGTCGCTCTCCAACTCGCGCAGATGGAGGGCGTCCATCGGGTAGTTGGCATAAATTTTATGCGTTTTGAAATTGTCAGCCATAGCTTTCTGTCTAAAATTCAGACAAAGATAGCAAAAACGTTGTTGTAAAACAACAATTTGTGCTAAAAAT
>JAUMXM010000026.1 GCA_030529085.1 Rikenellaceae bacterium
AGTTGTCTCTTTCCTCTTTTTTAAGTACCTTTGTCCGAAGAAGTAAGAAATCCTATGCCGACAAAACTGACCCTGCAACTCAAGCCCCGCGAGGCAGCCGATGCGAAGCTCTACACCGCCCTGGCGGCACGCCGTCTGGGTATCTCCGACCGCGATATCGCCTTGGTGCGTGTCGTGAAGCGTTCGATCGATGCCCGTCGTCACCAGCCGTTGGTCAACCTCTCGCTCGAAATCTACGTCGATCAGGAGGAGCAACCCGGCCCCATTCACTTCGATTACCCCTCCTGCGTGGGGAAGACCGAGGTGGTGGTCGTAGGCTCGGGTCCGGCGGGATTGTTTGCCGCTCTGCATCTTATCGAGCTGGGTTTCAGGCCGATTCTCTTGGAGCGCGGCCGCGAGGTCTCGGCGCGCAAGGTCGATATTGCCCGCATCAACCGTGGTGAGGGGGTCGATCCCGACTCGAACTACGCCTTTGGCGAGGGTGGTGCAGGTACCTTCTCCGATGGCAAGCTCTTCACACGTAGCAAGAAGCGTGGCGATTACAACAAGGCGCTCCAGACGCTGGTTTTCCACGGTGCCAACCCCGAGATTCTCTTCGAGGCACACCCCCACATCGGTACCGATAAGCTTCCCTACATCATCCGCAACATCTGCCAGACGATCCGCGAGGCGGGTGGCGAGGTGCTCTTCGAGCGTCGTGTGAGCGACTTCATTGTCGAGGGGGGCCGTATGCGCGGTGTGGTGTGCGGCGATGAGCGCATCGAGGGTGCTGCTGTGGTGCTGGCTACGGGCCACTCGGCGCGCGATATCTATACCTTATTACACGCGCGTGGAGTGCGCTTGGAGGCAAAGGCCTTCGCGATGGGTGTCCGCATCGAGCATCCGCAGGCCCTCATCGACCGCATCCAATACCATCAGCCCGAGCGCGGCGAGTGGTTGCCGGCGGCCTCCTACTCGCTTGTGAGCCAGGAGCAGGGGCGCGGCGTCTACTCCTTCTGCATGTGCCCTGGCGGCTTTATCGTTCCTGCCATGACCGATGCTGCCCACTCGGTGGTCAACGGTATGTCGCCCAGCGGTCGCACCTCGCCCTACGCCAATTCGGGCCTTGTGACCGAGGTGCGCGCCGAGGATTATGCCCACCTGGTCGAGGCGTGGGGCCCGCTGGCCGGTTTGAAGTTCCAGCAGCTCTTCGAGGAGCAAGCGCGCCGTGAGGGTGGCGACCGTCAGGTGGCTCCGGCACAGCGTGTGGCCGACTTTGTGGCGGGCAAGGCTTCGAAATCGCTCCCTGCCACCTCCTATATCCCCGGCATCACCCCCTCGCGCATGGATCTTTGGATGCCCTCGTTCATCGCCGATGGGCTTCGTGCCGGTCTTTCGACCTTCGGACGCAAACTACGCGGCTTCGTGACGAACGAGGCGGTGGTGGTGGGCGTTGAGTCGCGTACCTCGACCCCCGTACGTATTCCGCGCGATGGCGAGACACTCATGCACCCCGAAATCGAGGGCCTCTTCCCCACAGGCGAGGGTGCCGGCTATGCCGGCGGAATCATCTCCGCGGGGCTCGATGGCGAGCGCGTGGCCGAAGCAGTGGCAAAATTTGTAAAATAAACAGCTATTGATAATCAGCGAGTTATAGCCTATTAATAAAAAATCTTCAAAAATTATGAAAATTTTTTATTAAAAAGCTTGCACACTTTCCCGAAAGGCCTTATCTTTGCAGCGAAGTTTTAAGGTTCATTTTAGGTTAGTAGTTTTAGGTTGGTGAGGAAATCGAACGAGCGTTCTGCTCGACGGTTTCCTTCTTTTTTTTGTCTTTTTCCCAATCTATTAGTATCTTTGTACAAACGAGTTACTAATTCAAAACATTTCCAACTTTTATGAAACGACTGTTAGCTATGGCAATGGCTATCACCCTGTGTGGCTGTGCCGAGCAGAAGAATCCCCTCTTCGAGGAGTTCGATGCCCCCTTCGGCATTGCCCCCTTTGCTGAGATTACGATTGACCACTACCGCGAGGCGATGCTGCGCGGTATGGAGGAGCAGAAGGCCGAGATCGAGGCCATCATCAACAATCCCGAGGCTCCGACCTTCGAGAATACGATCGCAGCGATGGATCGCAGTGGCGAGCTGCTGCGCAAGGTGCGCGGTACCTTCAGCCCCATCTCGTCGAGCAACTCGAGCGAGGCTACGCGCGCCTTGGAGAAGGAGCTTTCGCCCCTCTTCTCGGCCCACAGCGACGATATCAGCCTCAATCCCGACCTCTTTGCCCGTGTCAAGGCGGTCTACGATCAGCGCGAGGAGCTGGAACTGACGAAAGAGGAGCAGAAGGTGCTGAAGAATCGCTACGAGGGCTTCGTGCGCAGCGGTGCCGAGCTTTCGGACGAGGATAAGGCGCGTCTGCGCGAGCTCAACACCCAACTCTCGATGTTGCAGCTCAACTTCACGCAGAACCTGCTCTACGAGACCAACAACACCTTCGTGGTGGTGGAGTCGATCGAGGAGCTGGCGGGTCTGCCCGAGGGTAACATCGCGGCGGCTGCCAAGATGGCCGAGGAGCAGGGTCAGCCGGGCAAGTGGATGTTCAACATGCAGCGTCCGAGCTGCAACCCCGTGCTGCAGTACTGCTCGAACCGCGATCTGCGCGAGAAGGTCTACAACGCCTACTACAACCGTGGTAATGTGGGCAACGATTACGACAACAAGGCGATTTGCGCCGAGATCGTAGCCTTGCGCCTGGAGAAGGCTAAGTTGATGGGTTACAACAACTACGCCGAGCTGGCTCTCGAGCAGCGCATGGCCAAAAAGCCCGAGGCTGTCTACAACCTCTTGGACCAGGTGTGGGGCCCCGCCGTGGCGAAGGCCAAGGAGGAGCTCAACGACATCCGTGCCGAGATTCGCAAGGAGGGTCACTCGTTCGAGCCCGCCGGCTGGGACTATATGTACTACCTGGACAAGGCCAAGCAGGCCAAGTATGCCGTCGATGAGCAGGAGATTCGCGCCTACCTCGAGATTGGCAACGTGATGCAGGGTATCTTCCACGTGGCAGGCAAGCTCTATGGCCTGACCTTCAAGGAGATCACGGCTGAGGTTCCCGCCTACGAGCCCACGGCCAAGGCCTACGAGGTGATCGATGCCGACGGCACGACGATCGCCATCTTCTATTCGGACAACTTCCCCCGCGAGTCGAAGCGCGCCGGTGCTTGGTGCACCTCGTTCCGTGGTCAGAGCTACGAGGGTGACGAGCGCATCATCCCGATCGTGGTGAACTGCTGCAACATGACCGCCCCGACGGGTGACGGCCCCGCGCTGCAGAGCATCGACAACGTCGAGACCCTCTTCCACGAGTTCGGCCACGCCCTCCACAGCTTCATGCGCGATGTGCGCTACAACGGCGCCTCGGGTGTCGAGCGCGACTTCGTGGAGCTCCCCTCGCAGATCAACGAGCATTGGGCCTTCGAGCCCGAGGTGCTCAAGGTCTACGCCAAGCACTACGAGACGGGTGAGGTGATCCCGATGGAGCTGGTCGAGAAGATCGTCGAGAGTGCCCAGTATGGTCAGGGCTTTGCTACGGTCGAGTACCTGGCAGCTTCGCTCAGCGATATGGATCTCCACGTGCTGACTGAGATTCCCGAGAAGCTCAATGTGATGGATTTCGAGGCCGAGAAGCTCGCCGCGCGCGGCATCCCCTCGCAGATCCTGCCCCGCTACCGCATGACCAACTTCAGCCACACGATGGGTGGCGGTTATACGGCCGGCTACTACAGCTACATGTGGGCCGAGGTGCTCGACGCTGATGCCTTCGAGGCCTTCACCGAGACGGGCGACATCTTCAACCAGGAGGTGGCCAAGCGTTTCCGCGACTATGTCCTCACGCCGGGCGGTATCGACGACGGTATGGTGATGTACACCTCGTTCCGTGGTCGTGAGCCGAAGATCGACGCGTTGCTGAAGAATCGCGGTCTGAAATAAAACGAAAAACAAAAGAGCCGGGTAGGGGTTTTGAGAGCCTCTGCCCGATTCTTTCAACCGATAGCGACAACCTAAAACTTCTAACCGATGAAAAAACTCTTTATTCTGTTGGCTGTGGCGCTGTGTGCGGTGGCCTGCACCTCGGAGCCGACTCCGACGGCCACCTACACCAACCCCGTGTTGGGTGGTGACTATCCCGACCCGACGATTATGCGCGAGGGCGAGGATTACTACATGACCCACTCGGCTTTCGACTACCAGCCGGGTCTGACGGTCTTCCACTCTACCGACCTAGTGAATTGGGAGCCGATCAGCTTTGCACTCAAGACCTACCTCGGCTCGATTTGGGCCCCCGACATCTGCAAGTACGGCGATAAGTACTACATCTACTTCACGGTGGCACACCCGAAGGGCCGCATGAACTTTGTCACCTGGGCCGAGTCGCCCTATGGTCCCTGGAGCGATCCGATCGACCTGAAGGTGGGCAACATCGACCCCTGCCACGTGGTGGGCGAGGATGGCTCGCGCTGGCTCTTTATGTCGGCCGGTAAGCGTGTGCGCCTCACGGACGATGGTCTGGCCATCATCCCCGAGACCCTTGAGACGGTCTATCAGGGGTGGTTCTACCCCGAGGAGTGGCTCACGGAGGGCATGTGCCTCGAGGGCCCGAAGCTCCGCAAGATTGGCGACTACTACTACTACCTCAATGCCGAGGGTGGTACGGCGGGTCCTCCGACGAGCCACATGGTGGTCGTAGCGCGCTCCAAGTCGATCAACGGCCCCTGGGAGAACTCCCCCTTCAACCCCCTGGTACACACCTACGATGCTGCCGACCGTTGGTGGTCGAAGGGTCACGGCTCGCTCATCGACACCCCCGAGGGTGATTGGTGGGTGGTCTACCACGCCTACGAGAATGGCTTCACGAACCTCGGACGTCAGACCCTAATGGAGCCTGTTGTGCTGGGTGAGGATGGATGGTTCCACCCCGTGGTCGAGGATGTGGCCAAGCCGATCGAGGCTCCGCTGCCGCTCGGCGAGAAGATCGACCGCAAGGCCCACATCGGCGAGTTCCGCCTGGGTCTGGAGTGGAAGTTCTACAAGTCGTATGATCCCGAGCGTGTGAAGGTCGAGGAGGGCGTTTTGACCCTCCAGGGTAAGGGCACGCGTGCTGCCGACTCCTCGCCGATGATGTTCGTGGCGGGTGAGCATGCCTACGAGATCGAGGCCGAGATCGAGCTGCACGGCGACGTGACAGCGGGTCTGCTTTTGGTCTACAACAGCGACTTCTTCCAGGGTACGGGCTTCAACAAGGAGCGCCGCATGCGCTACCGCAAGGGTGGCGAGTCGGGTCGCGGCAAGACGGCCGAGAAGATGTGGCTGCGCCTCCGAAACGACAACCACATCGTCACGGGTGAGTACAGCTTCGATGGCGTTGAGTGGCACCGCGAGACGTGGGGCATGATGATCAACGGCTACGATCACAACACCCTCTACGAGTTCCAGAGCGTATTGCCGGGTCTCTTCTGTGCCGGCGAGGGCTACGCCACCTTCAAGAACTTCAAGTATCGTTCGCTCGAGTAACCGTCAGAGCGTGTGAGTAATAGAACGGAGTCGCAGGCTGAGGGTCTGCGGCTCCCTTTTTTCACCCCTTTTTCTCCCCAAAACCCCACATTTTTCTCCCGAATGTTGTTTTTTTGATTTTTGCATTGTAATTTTGCAACCCCAAGTGGGCGTAGATCAACCTCTTTCATTGGGTGCGCGGGTCAAAAAAGGCGGCTTCGGTCGTGGGAAGAAGGCGGCTTCGGTTGCTGGAAACAAACGGCTTCGGTTGCGGAATAAGGCGGCTTCGGTCGCAGGATTATGGGGTAGGAAAGTCCCCGTATGGTAGGCTCGGCACAGCGGGAATGTTGGATGCGAAATTATAAAAAACTAGTTGCAACAATGAACAAAGATGCAATCATCAAGCTCGTGAACGAGCAGATGTGGGCGAAGACCGATGCTGACGTGCCTTCGTTCAAGGCCGGTGACACGATCACCGTAACTTACAAGATCGTCGAGGGTAACAAGGAGCGTCTCCAGAGCTTCCGCGGTGTGGTAATCCAGATCAAGGGCTCGGGCAAGACCAAGATGTTCACCATCCGCAAGGTTTCGAACGGCGTGGGTGTTGAGCGTATCTTCCCCCTCTACTCGCCTCACATCGAGAAGATCGAGGTCAACAAGATCGGTGTTGTACGTCGCGCACGTATCTTCTACCTGCGTAAGCTCACCGGTAAGAAGGCCCGCATCAAGGAGGCTCGCAAGGTTACGACCAAATAGGCGAAGACCCCTTATCATTGAGAAGGTTACCCGATCAGCTTGCTGGCATGGTAACCTTCTTTTTTTAACCTCCCTATCAACTACAACGCTATGAAACACCTCTTTACCACCCTCACGCTGCTGCTCGCGACCGCTGTGGCTGTGGCGCAACCGAATACCGCACGCCGCATCGTCGAACTCGGCACTACCGATAACCAAACCATGCACCACCTCGATATGTTGGTCAACCGCATAGGTGGCCGTCCTACCGGCTCGGCAGCCGGAGAGACCGCCGAGCAGTGGGCTGCCGATTGTTTCCGCCGTTGGGGTTTGGAGGTCGACCTGGAGCCTGCCGGTGAGATGCGCCTGGGCTTCAACCGCGCCGGATGGTGGGGTCACCAGTCGGGCGAGGAGAGCGCTACGCTTCACTTTGCGACCCCCTCCTATTCGGTCGGTACGCGAGGCCCGCAGAAGGGCCATGTGGTTGTCGAGCCCCGCTCGCAGCGCCAATTCGACCGCATGAAGGGGCGCCTGAAGGGTGCCTGGGTCCTGGTAAACGGAACCTCGGCAGGTTGGACCTTGGCACGTGGCGAGAAGGCTGCGGCCCAGCGTCGTGCCATCATCGAGGCCAACGCTGAGGCCGAGAAGCACAACTACGCCCTGCGTGGTAAGGAGGGCGAGCGCAAGCCGCTGGACGAGAAGACACCGGCTCTTTTCTACGACGAGATGGTCCAGGCCGGTGTCTTGGGCTTTGTGCAGGCTGCCAAGCTCCCCATCCGTGCCCTCTACGACACAACGGCTGTGCGTGGCGGCATCGATTTCGATCAGCTCCCCACGACGCCGACCATCCTGCTTAGCGAGGAGCAGTATAACCGCATTCGTACGCTGGCCGAGCAGCGTCGCGATGTGGAGCTCGAATTCGATATCCGCAACCACTTCCGCCCCGGACCGATTCCCTACCACAACGTGGTGGCACGCATCGAGGGTGCGAAGTATCCCGACGAGTATGTCGTTGTGGGTGCCCACCTCGACTCCTACGATGTAGCGACCGGAGGTGTCGATTGCGGCTCGGGTGTCTCGGTGGTCATGGAGGCGGCGCGTCTGTTGGCCGCTGCCGAGGCGAAGCCTGCGCGTACGATCCTCTTCATCCTCTATGCCGGCGAGGAGTTTGGCTTGTGGGGCTCGTCGGCCTGGGTCGAGCAGCACGAGGAGCTCCTGCCCAAGATTTCGAACCTCTTCAACCGCGATGGCGGCCCGATGCCCTACACGGGATTCTCGGTGCCCCGCTCGTTGGTGAAACAATACGAGAAGCTCGCCGAGCCGCTGCGCGAATGCTATCCCGACTACGGCTTTACGATCGACACGCTTCGCACGCGCAAGGTGCCGACCCGCACGGGTGGTACCGATGCTTCGTCGTTTGCCGTAAAGGGGGTTCCTGCGGTGCAGATGAACGAGTGGAACGATCCGAAGGGCTACGGCTTCGACTATGGCGAGATCTGGCACACGGAGCGCGACACCTACCGCAAGAGCATCCCCGAGTACCAGGAGCAGGCCTCGGTCGCGATGGCTCTGATGTTGCTCGGCACGGCCAATCTGGATCAGATGTGGCCGCGCGAGGAGGTCTACAACGAGTAGTCGGCCGATTCGATTCATGCATAATCCGTCCTTCGGGGCGGATTTTTTTTGCCATTTAGTCACCTTTTGGCATACTCGGTCTGTCAAAAAAGGACATTTTTTCACCCCTTTCCGCCAAAGCGTCACCCTTGCACGCTGTGGCAAATCTTTTGCGTGGGGGAGCGATGTAGTGAACATGAAAACAGACTAAAAACAAATAGCATTATGAACATCAACACATTGACCATTAAGGCGCAGGAGGCGTTGCAGGGTGCCGTCTCCCTTGCGCACGAGCACCACCAGCAGGCTGTCGAGCCGATTCACCTGCTCGGTGTGCTGATTGCGACTCCCGACTCGCTCTCCTCGTTCCTCTTGGGGCGCGTGGGGGTCAATCTGCGTTCGTTACAAGAGGAGGTGAAGGGGGCTATCGAGCGCCTGCCGCGTGTCGAGGGTGGCGAGAACTACCTCGCGCCCGACCTTTCGCGTGTGGTGCAGCGCGCCCTCGACTTCACGAAGCCCTTTGGCGATAAGTATGCCTCGGTCGAGCACCTGCTCTTGGGTCTGGTGGCCGAGCGCACGCCGGCAGCCGAGATTCTGAAGCGCCAGGGTGCTCTCGAAAAGGAGCTTGTGGAGGCTGTTCGCACCTTCCGTCGCGGCGCTACGGTCGATTCGCAGACCGCCTCGAAGGAGTTCGACGCGCTGGGCAAATATGCCATCAACCTCAATGAGATGGCGCGCCAGGGCAAGCTTGACCCCGTTATCGGCCGCGATGAGGAGATTCGCCGCGTCTTGCAGATCCTCTCGCGCCGCACGAAGAACAACCCGATCCTGGTCGGCGAGGCAGGTGTGGGTAAGACGGCTATTGCCGAGGGTATTGCCCGCCGCATTATCGACGGCGATGTTCCCGAAAATATCCGCTCCAAGCAGCTCTTCTCGCTCGATATGGGTGCCTTGATTGCGGGTGCGAAGTACCAGGGCGAGTTCGAGGAGCGTCTCAAGGCCGTTGTCGAGGAGGTGATCGCCTCCGAGGGTGAGATTCTGCTCTTCATCGACGAGATTCACACCTTGGTTGGTGCCGGTAAATCCTCGGGTGCGATGGATGCCGCCAACATCTTAAAACCCGCCCTAGCGCGTGGTGAGCTGCGCACGATTGGCGCCACGACCCTCGACGAGTTCCAGAAGTACTTCGAGCAGGACAAGGCTCTCGAGCGCCGCTTCCAGCAGGTGATGGTCGATGAGCCGACGACCGAGGATGCCATCTCGATTTTGCGCGGCCTGAAGGAGCGCTACGAGAGCCACCACCGCGTGCGTATCAAGGATGAGGCGATTATCGCTGCCGTCGAGCTCTCGACCCGCTACATCACCTCGCGCCACCTGCCCGACAAGGCGATCGACCTGATCGACGAGGCCGCCTCGCGCCTGCGCCTTGAGATGAACTCCGTGCCCGAGGAGATCGACACGCTCGATCGCCGTGTGCGTCAGCTCGAAATCGAGCGCGAGGCGATTCGCCGCGAGGGGGACAAGGAGCGCATCGAGCAGCTCACGAAGGAGATCGACGAGCAGAAGGCGCGCGAGAACGAGATGCGTGCCACCTGGCAGCACCAGCGCGATATGCAGCAGCAGATTCAGGGGCTCAAGGAGCAGATCGAGAAGCTCAAGACCGAGGCCGACGAGGCGGAGCGTCAGGGCGACTACGGTCGTGTGGCGGAGATTCGCTACGGCAAGATTCGCGAGGCCGAGCAGCAGATTGCCGAGCTTGACAAGGCCTATAGTGCTGTGGCCGAGGATGATCGCCTGATCAAGGAGGAGGTCGATTCGGAGGACGTTGCAGAGGTGGTATCGCGTTGGACGGGAATACCCGTGCAGCGTATGTTGGCCTCGGAGCGCGAAAAGCTGCTCCACCTCGAGGATGAGCTCCACCGCCGCGTGGTGGGGCAGGAGGAGGCCATTGCCGCCATCGCGGATGCCGTGCGCCGTTCGCGTGCCGGCTTGAGCGACCCGAAGCGCCCCATCGGCTCCTTCATCTTCCTCGGCACGACGGGTGTCGGTAAGACGGAGCTGGCCAAGGCCCTGGCCGAGTTCTTGTTCAACGACGAGAAGATGATGACCCGCATCGACATGAGCGAGTACCAGGAGCGCCACGCCGTCTCACGCCTTGTGGGAGCCCCTCCGGGATATGTCGGTTACGACGAGGGTGGTCAGCTGACCGAGGCGGTGCGCCGCAAGCCCTACTCGGTGGTGCTGCTCGACGAGATCGAAAAGGCCCACCCCGATGTCTTCAACATCCTCTTGCAGGTCTTGGACGATGGTCGCCTGACCGACAACAAGGGTCGCACGGTCGATTTCCGCAACACGATTATTATTATGACCTCGAACATGGGCTCGCATCTGATCCAGGAGCGCCTGGCCAAGGGGTACGATGGCGAGGGGTTGAACCCGATGTTGCTGGCCGAGACGCGCGATGCAGTGGTCGAGCTGCTCAAGCAGCACCTCAAGCCCGAGTTCCTGAATCGTGTCGATGAGATTGTCCTCTTCGAGCCCCTTTCGCGCGACCACATTCGCCGCATTGTCGATCTGCAACTTGGTGGCGTGCAGCGCCTGCTGGCACAGAACGGCATCACGCTTCGCTACACCGAGGCGGCGCGCGATCGCATCGCCGAGCTGGGTTACGACCCCCTCTTTGGTGCGCGCCCCGTCAAGCGTACGATTCAGCGCGAGGTGATCAACGACCTCTCGAAGCGCATCCTGGCGGGCGATGTGGAGCGCACACGCCCCATTACGCTCGACGAGCGCGAGGGGTTGCTACTCTTCGAGAATTAAATGCAAAAAGGACTCTGCTTGGTCAGAGTCCTTTTTTTGCAATCAGCCACGCCAGGCGGTTGTAGCCGTTCAGGAGGGGTTGTCGCCACCGCTTGGGAAGTCGTAGCAACGCCTTGACCTTCAGTAGTGTGCGGCTGTAAGTTTTTGTGTAGGAGAAGGTGTCGATGGCGCTTCGTGCCGCCTCATCATCCCCCTTGGCCACCAAAATCAGCGCTTTGCCGAGGGCGGCACGTGCCACAAACTCGCGCTCGTCGAGGGGGGCCGTCGGGTCGTAGAGCTCCTCGAATGAATAGGGACTCTTCTCGGGGGTGTAGATCGTTGTCGAGCGATTCTCCGCCTCGCGGCTGTAGCGCACGGCGCGGAGGGGCGAGAAGGCCACCGCATAGCGGCGCGCCAAGAGAATCCAGAGGTAGAGATCTTCGCCGATCTTCATCCCTGCGGGGAATCCGCCCACGGCGATAAAGGCTTCGCGCCGCACGGCCGAGGCCGAGGGGATGGCGATGTAGCGATGGGCCGAAGAGCCAAAAAAGTCGCTCACTATGCCTCGCTCCGAGGGGCAGGGTGCGGGGGTCAGCCGGCCGTCGGCTACGATGTGAAACGCGGTGCAGTAGAGCCCCGCCGCAGGGTAGTCGGCAGCAAGTGATGCAATCTCGCCCAGGAACCCCTCCTCCCAGCAGTCGTCGCCGTCGAGAAAGGCCACCAACTCGCCCGTAGCGGCCTCCACACCCCGATTTCGGGCACGGCTCACCCCTCCGTTTGCTTGGCGGATGAGTTGCAGCCCTGCGATGCCGAGCTGCTCGACCACCGCGGCCGAATCATCTGTCGAGCCATCATCCACAACGATAATTTCGTGGGGCGCATAGCGTTGTGCCACCACCGAGCGAAGGGCATCGGCGATGGTCGCAGCCTTGTTGTAGAGGGGAATGACGACCGAGATTTTAGTGCTCATAGTTCGATTTTTCGGGTAAGAGCTGCTCGAAGGCCTCGCTGATGCGCGCCACCGAGCGGCCGAAGTCGGCCACCTCCACGCTGTCGTTGAGGCAGACCTGACGGTAGCGACCCTCCGCCATCGCCTTGCAGACCTCGTCGAGCGAACGATCGTCGAGGTTGAGCAAGGCCCCGTCGTTGCCGCGCGGCACAAACTCGCCGCGACACAACACATCGTAGCGAATGAGCCAATGCGAGAGGTCGCTTGCGGCGCGGAAGTGGTTGCCGCAGGCGCGCTCCAACGCCTCGCCCCAGAGCTCCCAGGCGCGTACGAAGTCCCCCTTGCGGTAGGGTTGCGGTTGGTGGGGATCGTGGAATCCGGGGAAGAAGCTCCAGGGAAGCAACGAGATGGTCTTCAGGATGTTATCAAGCCCATAGCAGGGTGCAAGCCACTTCATAAGGTGGTTGTTGAGCGCCTTGCGCGAATGGGTGCTGTTGATCAGTTCGAGGTTGTTGAGCACGGTCTGTGCCACCGAAGAGGGGCGCACGATGCTCAGGCGCGCCATATCGCAGGGCAGCCCCTCGCGGAAGAAATCCTCCTTGCGGCAGGGCCTCGTGAGGAAGGTGTCGTCGTTGAAGAGTACGAAGTGCTCTGCAAGGTCGGCGATGCGGTGCAGATTCAGCTCGATGACATTCGAATTGAAGGTCGGGAGCCACTTTTTGGGAATATACTCCTCGTGGCGCACGATGTGGAGCTTCGGATGGGTCGTATCGAGCCACTCGGGAAGGTGTCCCCAGGTGATGAAGTGGATCTTGCGCACCCAGGGGGCGAAACGCTCCACGGCGCGAAACCAATAGCGCAACGTTCCCCAATCGCGGTAGCGAATCGGCGAGCAATCCATCCCCTCGTCGCGGCGTGCAGCCTCGAAGTCGATGCGCCAGGCGGGGTCGTTTCCATCCACCCAAAGTATCACAAAATCAATCTCTTGCATAGTTATTGCACCAATAAATTACATCCACGTATCTCGCTGTGGTCGATTCTTCCCTCAATTTCGAACGAGCCGTCGCTGTGGCGAATACCCACATCCTCGGTCTGCAGGAAGGCGCAGGAGTAGTAGTTTGCCAGGTCGATGATATTCAGCCCGCCGCGCCCCTTTGCATCGCTGATGGCCATCGGGTCGTTCACGTCGCGCACCAAGACGCGCATCCAGGGGGGGCAGTAGAAGCGGTTTTGCCCCTTCGAGTAGGCCTGCGAGGTGAGCTCGGCCATCCCATACTCGGAGTGGATCGCCTCGACGCCGAATCCCTCGCAGAGGATGCGGTGGAAGGCCTCCTTGGGCAGCTCCTCGCGGTGTCCCTTCATGCCGCCCGTCTCCATGACGATCGTACTTGTGAGCTTCGGGGCGTGGCGCTCGACCAGATCCCAAAGGGCGTAGCTCACGCCGAGCAGGATTTTCGGCTTCGGGTCGCTCGCCATATCGGCGATGAGCTGCTCATGTTGGTCGAGGTAGAATCCCCCCGAGCCGCAGGCACGAATCAGCCGATCGGCCATATAGACCAGCGACGACCCCTCGCGTTGCAGGTAGTTGGGCAGCAGGGCGTAGAGGCTCCACTGCGCCGGCTCGCCGTAGAAGCGGCGAAAGGCCTCCGTGAAGGCCTCCTCGTAGAGGGCGAGCGAGGCCATCGGGTGGCGCGAGGGGGTCATCCCCGTTGTGGCACTCGAGGTGAAGACGACTTCGGGTTTTTCGGCTCCGCAGTAGATTTCGCGGTGCTTGAAGAGACGGATCGGCAGAAAGGGGATCTCCTCGATGCAAGTGACGCGCTTCGGGTTGCACCCCATCAGCGCGAGGTACTCGGCATAGGGGGCACAATCGACCGCCTGCCGACGAAACATCGCCAGCGCTTCGCGCTCGAATTGCTCCTCGGAGTCAATCCCAAAAACTCGCTTCCAGCTCTCCATAGTCGGTAAATTTTCACCCGAAGATACGAATTTTTCTGCTTACGGTGGTAAAAATGGGAAAAAATCGACTTGTGCTCTCCCTTTTTTGGTTATCTTTGTAGTAAATTAAGCCTAAAACTATGAAACGACTTATCCCCCTTTTGCTGCTCGCGGTGACCGCCTGCGCCCCCTGCGAAACCGAAACATCCAATCTCAAACTCCACTACGATCGCCCCGCCGAGCTGTGGGTCGAGGCCCTGCCGATTGGTAACGGTCGCCTGGGTGCCATGGTCTATGGCGGTGTCTCGGGCGAGGAGCTGCAGCTCAACGAGGAGACCGTTTGGGGCGGCTCGCCCCACAACAATGTCAACCCCTACAACCGCGAGGGGCTTGACTCGATTCGCCAGTTCCTCTTTGCCGGCGAGAATCTCAAGGCGCAGGAGCTCTGCGGCCGCTACATCAGCGCCAAGGGGATTAACGGCATGCCCTACCAGACGGTGGGCTCGTTGCACCTCGACTTCGGCTTCGAGGAGGAGCCTACTGCCTACTACCGCGAGCTGGATATCGACCGCGCGGTGACCACCACCCGCTTCGAGGTGGGGGGCATCCGTTACGAGCGCGAGGCCTTTGCTTCGTTCGACGAGGATCTGATTGTGGTGCGCCTGACCGCCTCGGAAAAGGGTGCCATCAGCTTCGATGCCCGCTATTCGACCCCCTATACCGACCACCTCTCGCGCTCGACCGAGGGCAACCTGCTGCGTCTCGACGGCAAGGCCGACGACCACGAAACAATCGAGGGCAAGGTGCGCTTCACGGCCCTGACAAAGATCGTTCCCGAGGGTGGCTCGCTGACGGCTGTGGCCGACTCGCTGCTGCGTGTCGAGGGGGCCGATCGTGTGACGCTCTACATCTCGATGGGGACCAACTTTGTCAATTACAAGGATCTCTCGGGCGATAGCTACGAGGCGGCTTTGGCGCCGCTCGCAAAACGCCTGAAGGGCTACGACAAGGGGCTTGCCGCCCATACGAAACGCTACCGCGAGCAGTTCCGCCGCGTGAAGCTCGACCTGGGTAGCAACGCCCAGGCCGCGAAGACGACCGACCGCCGTGTCGAGGAGTTCTCGACCACGTTCGACCCCCAGCTGGCAGCCCTCTACTTCCAATTTGGTCGCTACCTGTTGATCTCCTCGTCGCAGCCCGGCGGTCAGGCGGCCAACCTGCAAGGCATCTGGAACTACCGCCGTCGTGCCCCCTGGGATGGCAAATATACCTCGAACATCAACCTCGAGATGAACTATTGGCCGGCCGAGATTACCGCCCTTGAGGAGTGCCACGAGCCGCTCTTGCGCCTCACGCGCGAGGTCTCCGAGACGGGTCGCGAGGCGGCTGCCATGTATGGCGCGCGCGGCTGGACGATGCACCACAATACCGACATTTGGCGTTCGGTGGGTGCTGTCGATGGCCCCACCTACGGCATCTGGCCCACCTGCAACGCCTGGCTCTGTCAGGATATGTGGGATAAGTACCAGATTTCGGGCGATAAAGAGTACCTGGCCGAGATCTACCCGATCATGAAGGAGGCGGCCACCTTCTATTTCGACTTCTTGGTGACCGACCCCGCGACGGGCTACCGCCTCGTTGCGCCCTCCTTCTCGCCCGAAAATCGCCCCGAGGTCGACGGCAAGCGCGCCTTCTCGGTGGTGATGGGTACGACGATGGACAACCAGCTGGTGAGCGACCTGATGCACAACACCGCCTTTGCGGCGCGTGAGTTGGGCGAGGAGCAACCCTTCATCGATTCGCTCGAGATGATCGCAGCCTCGCTCCCCCCGATGCAGGTGGGTCGCTACGGTCAGCTGCAGGAGTGGTTGGAGGATTGGGACAACCCTGACGACCACCACCGCCACATTTCGCACCTTTGGGGTCTCTTCCCGGGTCGCCAGATTACCCTCGAGAATCCCCGCCTGATGGCGGCGGCGCGCCAAACCCTCGAACACCGCGGCGACCCCTCGACGGGTTGGTCGATGGGTTGGAAGGTCTGCTGCTGGGCACGCCTTCTGGATGGTAACCGCGCCTATAAGCTCATCACCGAGCAGATTCAGCCTACGACGGCCGAGACGGGGCAGGATGGCGGCACCTATCCCAACCTCTTCGATGCCCACCCGCCCTTCCAGATCGACGGCAACTTCGGCTGTGCTGCCGGTATTGCCGAGATGTTGGTGCAGAGCCACTCGGGTGCGGTGCATCTCTTGCCCGCCCTGCCCGATGTGTGGCGAGAAGGTGAGGTCGAGGGGTTGCGCTGCAGAGGTGGTTTTGTGGTGGAGCGCCTCGTGTGGCGCGAGGGTAAGATTGCGGAGGTGACAATCCGCTCGACCCTGGGCGGTATCTTGCGCCTGCGCACCTCGACCCCGATCGAGGGGGGTGCTCTGGCTGAGGCTACCGAGCCGACCGACAACCCCCTGCTGATGCTTCAGCCCATCCTTGAGCCGAAGATTTCGCCCGAGGCCCCAGCCCCGACGGTGGCCCTGCCCGAATACTTCGAGTACGATGCGATGACCAAGGCGGGAAAGCGTTATACCTTTTATGCCAAGTAACTCCTAAAAAGAGACAATGAAGCCCACTCGCAAGGAGTGGGCTTCGTTTTTTTAGAGCAGTGGCGAGAAGAGTCGCATCACCGATTCGGCGAAGCGGCGCATCCGCTTGCGACGGAACCACTCGGCGGGCGAGAGTTGGTGGCAGCGTCGGCTATCCTCCTCGAAGGCGGCCGCCAGCTCGGCCGTGAGCGGTTTGTTGTAGCAGAAGCCGTTGATCTCGAAGTTGTGCTCGAAGGAGCGGAAGTCGAGGTTCGATGAGCCGATGATGGCCAGCTCGTCGTCGATGATCATCGTCTTGGCATGGAGAAAGCCCCCCATATAGAAGCTCACCTTCACGCCGGCGCGTATCATATCGTCGATATAGGAGTGGACGGCCAGGTCTACCATCTTCGCGTCGCTCCGCTCGGGGAGCATCAGATGCACATCGATGCCGGCCAGGGCGGCCGTCTGCAGGGCGTTGTTGAGGGTCTCGGAGGGGAGGAAGTAGGGGGTTTGGATCCAGATGCGTTGGCGAGCACGCAGGACCGCCATGCAGGTCGCCTGCAGCAAGACGCGCCAATGGCCGAAGGGGCCGCTGGCGAGCAGTTGTGCCACATCCTCGGCTGCGTGCAGCTCCTTGTAGCTGTAGAGCTCCTCGTCGGTCGGACGCAGCTGCGTGGTGGCGTACCAATCGTTGAGGAAGATGTTTTGCAGTCCGGCAACGATGCTCCCCTCGACACGGAAATGGGTGTCGCGCCAGGGGCCCAACTTCGAGCCGTAGAGGTAGCGATCGGCGATATTCATGCCGCCGAAGTAACCCACACGACCGTCGATGACGACCACTTTGCGGTGGTTGCGGTAGTTGACCTTGCTCGTAAAACGGGGAAATTTGACATGCAGGAAGGGGTAGATTTCGGCCCCTAAAGCCTCGAGCTCGTCAAAGAATCGCTTGCGCACGCTGCGCGAGCCCACATCGTCGTAGAGCAGGCGTATCTTGACCCCTGCGTGGGCTCGTTCGATGAGCGCTTCGCGCAGCATGGCACCTGCGCGGTCGTTCTCGATGATGTAGTATTGGATGTGGATGTGGTGATGCGCGCGACGAATATCGTGCAGCAGCGCCTCCATCTTCTCCATGCCTGCGCGGTAGAGGGTGTAGCGCGACCCGTAGAGGGGCACGGCGTGTCCGCAGTTGATCAGGTGGCGTTTCAGGGCCTGAAAGCGCGCCGGGACTTCGGGGCGATCGATCGAGGCACTCTCTTCGAGGTAGTTCTCGGCCTTCTTGCGCTCACGGCGCGAGAGGGCGCGACGCTTCGAGAGGTTCTGCCCAAAGAAGAAGTAGCAGATCAGCCCTACGATCGGCGCAAGAAGCAGCACAATCAGCCACGGAACACTCTTGAGCGGATTGCGATTCTCGGAGATAATCACCACGATTACGCCGAGAATCGAGACTCCGTAGAGCAGGACCAGGATGAAGGAGAGCAGATCGTTCATACGAGGCGTTTTTGGTTGCTATTGAGCCCCTTCGGTCGCTTTGTCGGCCGGGAAGGAGATGGTGTGGAGCAGGTGCTCCAAGCCGTGCAGCAGGTTGCGCTTGTGGGGCGGGAGCTTCGGGGCGTAGACGTAGCAATCGAGCGTGATGAGGCGGTTGTTGGCCTTATCGAGGGTCGTGTAGCTCACAAAGGGACCTCCCATAAAATCACCTTCGACATCCCAAAAGCCGCGCATCTCGACCCAGGGGCGACCCTCCAAGCCAAAGGTGCGACACTCGGGCTCGAAGACGGGCGAGGTAATCATGTAGGAGCCATCCGAAGGGCCCGGGATGCGCATCACGAAGCGGTTGCGCGCCTCGGTCAGGGCTTGGGGCGTGAGTTGCGAAGAGCCGGCATAGGGGTAGCTGTAGAGAACAAAGCCCTGGCTCGCCTCGGGGTACTCGTAGCGCGCCCAGAGGAAATCCTCGCTCTCGGCGGCCAGATTGTAGCCCTTCGGGACGCTCATCTCGATGCCGAACATCGTGCGAATCTTCTTCTCGATACCCTCGACGCCAAACTTCTCGGCAAAGGCTACGGCGCGGTCGCGCTCGGCCATCTTGATCACATCGACCACCTTCTGACCGTGCTCGGCGAGGTAGGCGATGAGCGCCTCCTCGGAGGGACCTTGCAGCGTGAGGACAATCTGCGGAGCGGCCGTCAGGTCATACTCCACGGCGACGGCAGCCTCTTGTACTTTCGCGTCGACCAACACTTTGAGGATGTTGCGGTGCTCGGCCACGATGTTCTTGAAGCCGTCGGGCACGGTGCGCAGCACGTCGAACTCCGGCTCGATTTGGGGCAGGTAGGGGATCGGTGCGGCAAGAATATTGCGCAGCGAGTCGCCCAGCGGCCCTGTCCATACGGGCTGTGTGGCCACCACGATCAACTCGTAGGGGCGACCTTGGGCCACCTTCTTGTTGCCGGAAAGGGTATGGAACGATTTGCAGGAGGTGCAAAGGGTCAGGGCAAGAGCCACGACCACCAAGAAACGAAAAATCTTCATAGATATATGCTCTTTTTTTTGATTACCAAGCGAAGCGTGTGCCGCTATTTCTGCAAATATAACTTTTTTTTGGCTCTTGTGCAAAAAGAGTTTCGCGCCTCGGCGTCGAGAGAGAACCCTGCACCCCCTCAAAAATCAAATTGGCATCAATTTTCAATCAATTCTTAATTTTTAATCTTTAATTAAAAGAAAGCGCACCCCGACTCCCGGAGTGCGCTTTCTTTTGGAGGGGTTGTATGCTTACCAGCCCAATACCGGTTTTACGACACCGAACATCAGCCAAGCCACGAGGAACGTAGCCACGATGTTGAAGGTCTGCGCCGTAAGGAAGGCATAGAGCACGTTGCGATTCTCCTTCGAGATGATATCCTTGAGGCGGGTATCAAGACCGATGCAGACGAAGGCCAGCGAGAAGAAGAGGGTCGAGAGAGTCTTGGCAAGCGACGTCTCGATCATCTTACCCTTGGCATTGAGCGTCAGCATGTCGGCCTCCTTCAAGAGCGAGAAGACAAGCGAAGCCACGACGAACATCAAGACGAACTTCGGGAACTTGTCCCAAACGATCTTGAGCGAGGGGCGCTGGCCCTGGCCGTCGTCACCCTTCGTCGAGAGGTAGAGGGCGATGAAGAAGGCAACCACGCCGATCAGTACGTTCTGCGTAGCCTTCACGATGATAGCCGTGCTGTTGGCCAGGTCGCCGGCCATCTCCGACGAGGCGGCAACACCACTCGTCGTGTCGACCGTACCACCAATCCAGGCGCCGGTGATCTCCTGCTGAATCTCGATATTGTCGGTCAGCAGCGGAACAATCATATTGGCCAACCAGGGCATCAGGTAGATCATCGGCACAGCGATGATGAGTACCACCGATACGATGTACGAAAGGCTCTTCTTGTCGGCACCGGCTACACCGGCCGTTGCGATGGCTGCCGAGGCGCCGCAGATCGTCAGACCACTCGACATGGTCATCGCCGTAGCGCGCTCCACCTTGAAGAAGCGGCGAGCCACGATGTAGGCAAAGAGCCATACGATGGTCACCACGATGCAGGCCTGAATCAGACCCGCAATACCCGACTTCATCACGTCGCCGATCATGATCGTAGCACCGAGGCAGACTACACCGATCTTGATGTAGAACTCACCCTGAATTGCGGGCTTCATCCACTCGGGAACGTGGAAGGCGTTGCGGATAAAGAGACCGAAGATCACCGAGAAGAATACCGGCTCGAGACCCAGCTCGCTCTTGATATACTTGTTCGAGCCGATCCACATAGCCAGGGCGGCGATGATGAAGACAACAATGAACGAGCGCGTCATGCCATCCATCGGGCGGCTCAGGAGTTTGTTACCGGCATAGAGCGTGGCAATGGCAATGATGAAGAGCATGGCCATCTGGCCCCAAGCCGAGCCGACCATCATGTTCGAGGGAATCGAAATCGTGGGCAGGTACTCGCCAAACGAGCAGAGCAGCAGCAGAGGCACCGAGAGCATCACAACGACCCAATCCTCGATAAGGAGTTTCTTCCAGAAATTACTCATAGTATTGCGTGTTTAATTTGTTTGCGGATTCGTTGTCGGCTTAGAACGATACGGTGGCCTGCATCATCACTACGTTGCGGTGGTCACCGACCATATCCTTGTGTACGTAGTTGGCCTGGAGGCGGAAATACTTTGCGGGCTTCCAAGCGCCACCAATCGTGTAGTTGGTCTGCTCGGTGAGCGAACGGATGTCGGTATCGTCGGTGAAGGTGTCGTAGCGCGCTGCTACCGACCACTTACCCTCGCAGAAGCGGTAGCCGGCCAGGGCATACCAACCCTCCTGGTCCACCTCGTAGCCATCGAAGCCGGTCTTGCCACCGATATACTCGGCGCGAACGATCAGCTTCTGGTTGTCGTAGACGGCGCCTACCGAGTAGCGCTCACGAGCGTAGAAATTCTCGTCGAACTCACCCCAATAGTAGGAGCCCGAGATCTTCAGATTCTCGATCGGGCTGAAAATCAGGCGACCCACCACATCTTTCGACTTGTTGTTGTCGGTCGTGTTGAGGCCGTTGCCGTTGAATACAGCCAGGTCGTAGTTCAGGATGCCGTCGCCGATCGAACCGTGGATGTCGATACCGAGCTCGCGGCCCGTCGTCTTGAGGGTCGTCTCGCCGATCTCCTCCGAGTTGCCCACCAGACGATCAATCACCATCGGGTAGTCGATCAGGATCATCTTCGTGGGCGAGAAATCCGTATTCTCGATCGTGAAGGGGACCTTGAACTGACCCGCTTTGATCTTCAGCTCGTCGAAAGGCTTGTAGTTGAAATAGGCGTCGAGGAGCTTGAAGCTGGACAATTCGGCCTGGAACTTATAGTCGATTTTGGGCGAGAGGTTGCCGGTCAGCGATACGCGAACACGGCGCAGACGGAACGTCGAAGCGTCGCCGTCGTAGGTGTAGCGGCCCATTACATATCCCGAAACCTTCGGCATGGCGTTCAGTATCTTATCCCATGTGTTACCCTTCTGTTTCAGGGTGTTAACCTCTTCGGTGAGGCGTGCGATCTGCGCAGCTTGCTCCTCCTGGGTCATCGTCTGAGCGCTTACAGCGAAGGCCGAGAAGAGAAAAATAACCAGTAAAAATTTCTTCATAGCGATTGTTTTTTTGCGAAATTTCAAAATATAGAACGTACAAAGGTCATTACTTTTTCTCGAAACGACAATACGCAAAAATACCTAAATTCCCATTTTTGGCCGAGAAGTCGGTAATGAGGATGGCTCTTTAAGGGGAACTTTAGTTCTCCTTAATTTTTTAGAATTGGGTGGTTAGAATACCTCCTGCAGGATGCGGACCGATTGCACGGTGTGGATTGCGTCGAGGTGGTAGCCGAAGTAGGTGAGCATGGCATTGAGGAAGGCCACGCGTTGGTGGCGATTGAGTGCCAAATCGCCCAACTCGAGGACGCTGAGCTGCATCAGGTGGCTCATCAGGGAGGCCTCCTCGGGGGCGAAGTGGAGCGGATGGAGGGGGCGTAGCGGCACGTAGAGTCCCTCTTTGATGTCGAACCAATCCCCTGCACGGTGTTCGTTGCCGGGTTGAAAGCCCACCAGTCGGCTCAGTTTGACCAAAAACCAGAGGTGGAAGTTGGCCACACCCTCCTGCATCGAGTCGAGGGCGGCGACCGAGTTCCAGACAAAGTCGAAGAGCGACTCGTTTTGTTCGCTCTCCTTGACCAGGCGGTAGATCACCTCGGCGATGAAGATAGCCATGGTCGATTTGCGCACATCGAAGGGGATGCCCTGCAAAAGAAAGCCTCCGCGCACCTCCTTGAAGCGGTGCATCTGTTGGCTTTGTGAGGGCTCAAGCCCCTCGAACTCAACGGGGAACGCCGGTTGAAAGAGGGCCAGCTTCGAGCCGCGCCCCGAGCGGCTGCGAACCCCCTGCACCATGTAGCTGCGCCGTCCGCCGACATCGGTCAGCAGCTGGACAACGAGCGACGAATCGCCATATTTGAGCGTATGGAGCACAATGCCGCGCCCTTTGTAGGTTTTCAAGCCGAGTTGACTATATTATGTAAAATTTTTTACTACTTTTGTGCAGACAAAGTTACGAATAAAAAATTGGATTACGATGGCTCAAGAGTTGGAAAGCTGGAAAAAGGCGACGAAACGCTACCGCACCTATATCGAGGTCGAAAAGCGCCTTTCGCCCAACACGGTCGATGCCTATCTGCGCGACCTGAAGCAGTTCGTGCACTTCATCCTTCGGTGTTACGATGTTCCGCCAACCAAGGTCGAGCGTGTGATGGTCGAGCGCTACCTCGAGTGGCTCTTTGAGGAGGGGCGCGAGAAGTCGTCGCAGGCGCGCAACCTGAGTGGGGTGAAGAGCTTTTTCAATTTTCTGCTCCTCTTCGATAAGATCGAGACCTCGCCTGCCGAGCAGATCTCGGCCCCCAAGGTGGGGCGTTCGCTACCCGATGTGCTCTCGACCGAGGAGATCGATGATCTGATCGCCTCGATCGAGGTCGATACCCTCAAGGGACGTCGCGATCGGGCGATGTTGGAGCTGCTCTACTCGTGTGGATTGCGCGTTTCGGAGCTCATCGCTTTGCGCATGAGCGACCTCTTTTTCGGCGAGGGGTATATTCGTGTTACGGGCAAGGGCGACAAGCAGCGCCTGGTCCCCGTGAGCCCCTTGGCGCGTGAACGGGTGCATCTCTACCTCGATATGCGCAAAAAGGAGGATGCCAACAAGGATATCCTCTTCCTGAACAACCGCGGTAAACAGCTTACACGTGTGATGGTTTTCACCATCTTGAAGCAGGCCGCCGAGCGGGCCGGCATCGAGAAGCATGTCTCGCCGCACACCTTGCGCCACTCCTTCGCTACCCACCTCATTGAGGGGGGTGCCGGAATTCGTCAGGTGCAGGAGTTGCTGGGCCACGAAAGTATCTTAACCACAGAAATATACACCCATCTCAATGCGGAGCATCTGCGTAGAACAGTCGAGGAGCACCTCCCGTTGTAGCGCTCTTGCGACCGATTCTTGTGTCGAGTTGCCGTTTTGCATCGTTTTTTACCTATCTTTGCACCGTTATGCGTCTGAAACCCCCTAAAATATTGCGCCGCTGGCTGCCCGATCTGGTGTGGGAGATCGAAGATAAGGAGGCTATCTTCCTCACCTTCGACGACGGCCCGACACCCGGCGTGACGGAGTGGGTCCTGGCTACATTGGCCAAATACGATGCCAAAGCGACCTTCTTCGTGCTGGGCAAGAATGTCGAGATGTACCCCGACCTCTATCAGAAGATTCTCGATGCGGGCCATAAGGTGGGCAACCACACCTATTCGCACCAGAAGGGGTGGGGTATGAGTCTGGAGCGCTATGTCGAGGATGTCGACTTCGCCAACGACCTGGTCCACAGCGAACTCTTCCGACCCCCTTACGCGCAGATCACCCCCGCCCAGGCCCGCTTCCTGGGGCAACGCTACAAGCTCGTTATGTGGGATGTGGTTTCGCGCGACTACAACCGCCACCTCTCGCCCAAGGGGTGTCTGCGCAACGTGGTCAAGCACCTCGAGCCGGGGGCCATCGTCGTCTTCCACGACAGCGAGAAGGCCTTCCGCAATATGCGCTACGCCCTGCCCCGCACACTGGAGGCGATCCGCGAAAAGGGGCTGAAATGCAAAACCATTGAACTCTAAAATGCCTATGAACCGATTCCTCTTCCTCCTGCCGCGCACCCTCTGGGCCCTGCTGCTCTGCCTGGCGGTGGCCTGCTCGTCGGGCGGCGACGAGGTTGTGGAGCCGACACCCGAGCCCGAAGCACCCATCGTAGAGCCCTTCACGCTCAACAACAAATCCTTGGCCCTGCTCGGTGACTCTTACACCACCTATGGCGGCTGGATTCCCGAGGGGTATCTGACCTGGTACGCCATCGATGGGGTCGACGGCAAAAACTCCTCGAAGAATGACGTGAACGCGGTATCCGACACCTGGTGGCACATCCTGATGACGGCCCACAACTGCACGCTGCTCATCAACAGCAGCTATAGCGGCTCGCCCATCTGCAATACGGGCTACAAAACCGATACCAACCCCACGGGCGATGAGACGGCAACCTCGTTCATCACCCGTATGAAGCAGGATTTGGCCGCCTCGAAGTGTAGCCCCGAGGTGATTCTCATCCTGGGCGGCACGAACGACCACTACGCAGGGGCCCCGAGCGGCACAATCAAGTATGCAGGGTGGAGCAACGAGGATCTCAAGTGCTTCTACCCCGCCTTTGCCTATATGCTCGACTACCTGAAGGGTCAGCACCCCACGGCGCGCATCATCAACATCCAGAACGACTGCTTCTCGACCGAGGAGGCGGAGGCCATCGCCGCCATCACAGCCCACTACGAGGTGCAGAATGTGGTGTTGAGCAACATCAAGGGGTCGGCCAATCTGCAGGGAGGGCACCCCACCAAAGCGACGATGAAACGCATCGCCGAGCAGGTGGCCGCAGCGGTCAACGAAGAATAAAAAGTGCTGATATTTACCCTTTTTTGCTTGCAAAGAGAATTTTTACTATATTTGCACCCTCAAAACAAGAAACAATAACTAAATAAAAACCATACAACTATGCAAATTACTGCTGCTGATATCAAGATCGGTATGTGCATCGAGATGGACGGCAAGACCTTCCTTGTAGTCGATTTCCAGCACTGCAAGCCCGGTAAGGGCCCCGCTTTCGTTCGTTCGAAGCTCAAGAACCTCGAGAATGGTCGCGTTCTGGAGAACACCTTCTCGTCGGTGAGCCACAAGCTCGAGCAGGTGCGCGTTGAGCGTCGCCCCTACCAGTTCACCTACGAGGATGACCTGGGTGCACACTTCATGCACACGGAGACCTTCGAGGAGATCAACATCGAGAAGTCGCTGATCAACAACTACGACCTGATGGCCGACGGCCAGATCGTTGAGGTGATGTTCCACACCGAGAAGGAGAGCGTTCTCTCGGCCGAGCTTCCCCCGATCGTCGACATGGAGGTGACCTACACCGAGCCGGGTATCAAGGGTGATACGGCTTCGACCAACTCGCTCAAGCCCGCTACGGTAAACACCGGCGCTACGATCAAGGTTCCCCTGTTCATCAACACGGGCGACAAGATCCGCGTGGATACCCGCACCCGCGAGTACTACGAGCGTATTAAGTAATTGTCATTTTCGACAAACGAGAAACCCCGAGGCGAAAGCTTCGGGGTTTTGTTCGTTCTGGGAATAACGGCCAAGGGGCAGAAAGGGTGGGTTGCGTAATGTTAATTTTTCGTTAACATTTATTTGTAACCCTTTGGGTTCTTGTTCTTTGATGTATCTTTGTGCGTACTATGCTTTTGTCTGAAAAGCGATAACCCAATACTCCATGAGTGAAATTTATACAGTGATTGTCGTCATTCTCGGAATCCTGGCCGTCTCGGGCCTTTTTGTGGGAGTCTCGAATGATGCAGTTAACTTCTTGAACTCGGCCATCGGCTCACGTGCAGCCTCGATGCGCACCATTCTTACGGTGGCTTCGGCGGGTATCATCCTCGGTGTGCTGACCTCCAGCGGTATGATGGAGGTGGCGCGCAGCGGTATGTTCAACCCCGGACTCTTTACCTTTCACGAGGTGATGATCCTCTACCTGGGCGTGATGTTTGCCAACATCATCCTCTTGGATCTCTACAACTCGCTCGGCCTGCCAACATCGACCACTGTGTCGTTGATTTTCTGTCTGTTGGGCTCGGCCATTGCGGTTTCGATCTTCAAGATTGCCGGCGATGAGTCGCTCTCGATCGCCTCGCTCGGCACCTTCATCAACACCTCGCGTGCGCTCGGTATCGTCTCGGCGATCCTCCTCTCGGTCGTTATTGCCTTTACCTGCGGTACGATCGTGATGTACATCTCGCGCACAATCTTCTCGTTCCGCTACACGGCCATGTTGCGCCGCTTCGGTGCTTTGTGGTGTGGTGCCTCGCTCACGGCGATTGTCTATTTTGCCCTTTTCAAGGGTCTGAAGACCCTCCTCGCGGGCCATCCCTTCATTCTGTGGATCAACGAGAACCTGCTGCTCGCGTTGCTGATCTGCTGGCTGGTGTGTGCCGCCATTTTGCGCTTCGTGCAGCTCTTCAAGGTGAATATTCTGCGCATCACGATCCTCTCGGGTACCTTTGCCCTGGCTCTGGCCTTTGCCGGTAATGACTTGGTGAACTTCATCGGTGTGCCGGTTGCCTCATTCGATGCCTACCGCATCGCCCACGCTACGGGCGACAACCAGATGTTGATGGGGGCCTTGGCCGAGAATATCCCCGCCAATATGACCTTCCTGCTTATTGCCGGTGGTGTGATGCTCCTGACGCTCTGGACCTCGAAGAAGGCGATGCATGTCTCGCAGACCGAGCTCAAGCTCGCCTCGCAGGACGAGGGCGACACGCAGGCCTCCTCGTCGGTCTTCTCGCGCACAATTGTCCGTGCGGCCATGCAGCTCAACGCCTTCACCGAGCGTGTTGTGCCCCTGTCGGTTCGTCGTTCGGTGGCACGTCGCTTCGAGTTCGAAGATATTGAGCACAGCGGTGCCCCCTTCGATATGATTCGTGCCACGGTCAACCTGACCACCTCGGCGATGCTCATCGCCCTGGCTACGTCGCTCAAGTTGCCCCTCTCGACCACCTATGTATGCTTCATGGTGGCGATGGGCTCGTCGCTGGCCGATCGTGCCTGGGGTCGTGAGAGTGCCGTCTACCGTATTTCGGGTGTGATGACGGTGATCATGGGTTGGTTTGTGACGGCTTTGGGTGGCTTTATCATCGCCTTCGCTGTGGGGCTGATCCTGATCTATGGTGGCACGATCGCCTTTGTGGTGGTGACGGTGCTCTGTGGTTGGATGCTCATCCATAGCAACTTCAAGCGGAAGCCTGCCGACGAGCAGACTGCGGCCAAGTCCGAGACTTCGGAGGATGTGATCAGCTCGCTTCGCGAGGAGGTGCAGCATACCATGTTGCGTGTTACGAAGATCTACGACCGTACGATGATTGCCACGATGAAGGAGAATCGCGGCGAGTTGCAGGCGATGGTCAAGGAGGCCAACAGCCTCTTCTACCACTCGCGCGACCGCAAATATACGCTCATGCCGACCCTCAAGAAGTTGCAGCAGGTCGACATCTATGCTGCGCACTACTATATCCAGGTGGTCGATTATGTCAACGAGGTGACCAAGGCGCTGTTGCACATCGCGCGCCCCGCCTTCGACCATATCGACAACTGTCACGAGGGTTTCTCGCAGGATGAGACGCGCGACCTGATGGCCATCAACGATGGGGTGGAGGAGATCAACCGCTCGATCAACCGCATGTTGGTCGAGGGCGACTTTACGGAGTTGGAGTCGGTGCTCGAGATGCGTGACGACCTCTTTGGCCGCATTTCGGATACGATGATTGCCGAGCTTTCGCGCATCGATCGCCAGGAGACCGGCACGCGTGCCTCGATGCTCTACCTGACGATCCTCTCCGAGACGAAGAACATGGTGCTTCAGTCGCGCAACCTGCTCAAGGTGCAGGAGTACTTCCAGAAGCATCACGAAAGCCCCCAAGTGTGGATTAAATAAGATTTTACGATGGATATAGCGATCACCAAGCGCAAAGAGAATATTGCCGAATACATCCTCTACCTCTGGCAGTTGGAGGATATACTGCGCGCCTTGCAGTTCAGCCCCGAGGCGATCTACACGACCCTCATTGCTCCGCGCAAGGAGCTCGACGAGCAGCAGAAGTCGGCCTTCCTGATTTGGTACATGGATATTGCCAACCTCCTGCGTCAGGAGGGTAAGGAGGAGAAGGGCCACCTGGAGCATACCCTGCACCTGATTGCCGATCTGCACGACCTGCATCTGCGCCTGCAAAACCTCCCCTTAGGTGCCCACTATCGCACGACCTACGCCCGTCTGGCTCCCGAGCTGCCGAAGTTGCGCGCCGTGATCGGTAACCCGGGTATGAGCGATACGGAGCTCTGCTTCCGCGCCCTCTATGCCACGATGCTCTACCGCATCAAGGGCGAGGGTGGCAAGAAGGCCGTGACCGACACGCTGGAGTTTATCTCGCCCGTCATCGCCGAGCTGGCAGCCCTGCACGGCAAGGTGGAGCGCGGCGAGGAGGATCTCTTTAAGGAGTAGCGCAGGATTGGTCAGTGGCCGTCATAGCGAGGAGCTGCAAGCGACGTGGCTATCTCGCCGAGCGATACGGCGGTCGTAGCGGGTGTTCAGATTGCCACGCGCCCTTTGGGTCGCTCGCAATGACGTAACGTAAAAACAGCGAGGAGATTCTCCTCGCTGTTTTGTTATTTTTCGACTTCCAAGGCCATGATGTAGTCTTTCATGTAGAATCCCTCACCAATCTCGACATCGACCGTGCGGGCGCGATGCATCCCCATCCGTAGGTAGAAACCCACAGCGCGATTTTCGCGATTGACATTGAGTTCCATGGTGGCGGGCAGTGTGCCGAATCGTTGCACGTGGGCTACGGCCTGCCGAAAGAGCGCCTCTCCGATGCCGCGCCCCTGGTAGGTGGGCAGGATATAGATTTTTTGGAGGTGGAAGAGCGTTTTGCGCTGCTCTTCGACCGAGAGATAACCGCAGGGAACCCCGTCGATGGATGCTATATAATAGGTGTGTCCCTCGGCCATCTGGCGCTGCAGACTCTCCTCGGAGTACATCCATTGCATCATGTAGTCGACCTGCCCCTCGGGAAGGAGCGGCGAGTAGGTGGCCGGAAAGACCTCCTCGGCCAACGTGCGAATGAGGGTTATATCCGCGGTGGTTGCTCGACGAATGGAAATCATGGCGATTGCGGGGTTGTGGTTTGGTCGGCTTTCCGACGTTGCATTTTTTTAGCCCTTTTGGTGGAACAGCTTTTTTCGCGCACGCCGTCCGCGCAGCTTGGGAGCATACTTGGCGTATGTGACCAAGCTGTGTGGCAAGGAGCGGAAAAAGATGCCCGCCAAAAGCCTAAAAAAGAAAAAGACCGGCTTGGCCGGTCCTATTTCTTTGCAGGAAGTGCGTTTCGGATTAGTACTTGAAGGTCGACTCATCCGATACGGTCAGCTTCTTGCGGCCCTTTGCGCGACGTGCAGCAAGTACCTTGCGGCCGTTGGCCGTAGCCATACGAGCGCGGAAACCGTGCTTGTTAACACGCTTACGACGCGAGGGCTGATAAGTTCTCTTCATTGCCATAGCTGTATCGTTTTTATTGTTTTAGACTTTTTTACGGATTGCAAAAGTACAACAAAAAACTAATTCGCAAAAATTTTTCGTGAATTTATTTCAAATTCGGCCCAAAAAGCCTCATTTCTTTACTATCTTTGTACAGAGAGTGCCCCACTTTTGGGGCCAAAACAGCCTAACCCACTAAAAAAACGAGCTATGGCAGTATTTAAGGTCGAGGGCGGACACCGCCTATCGGGATCGATTACTCCCCAGGGAGCCAAAAATGAGGCTCTGCAAATTCTTTGTGCCGTTCTTTTGACCCGCGAACGTGTCGTGGTGCACAACGTGCCTGCGATTCTCGACATCCTGAACCTGATCGAGCTGCTGCGCCGCATGGGCGTTGTGGTCGAGCAGCTCGGCGAGGAGAGCTACGCCTTCACGGCGCGCGATATCGACTTCGACTACCTTCGCTCGGAGGATTACCGCCTGCGTGGCACCAAGCTGCGCGGCTCGGTGATGTTGGTGGGCCCGATGCTGGCCCGCTTCGGTGTGGGTTTCATCCCCAAGCCGGGCGGTGATAAGATCGGCCGTCGTCGTCTCGACACCCACTTCCTGGGCTTCCAGAAGTTGGGTGCGCAGCTCAACTTCGACCCCAATGCCGAGTTCTACTCGGTCGAGGCGAAGGGGGGCTTGAAGGGTACCTATATGCTCTTGGACGAGGCCTCGGTGACCGGTACGGCCAATATTGTGATGGCTGCCGTGATGGCCAAGGGGCGCACGACGATCTACAACGCCGCCTGCGAGCCCTACCTGCAGCAGCTCTGCCGCATGTTGGTCCGCATGGGTGCCCGTATCGAGGGTATCGGCTCGAACCTGCTCACGATCGACGGTGTCGATGAGCTGGGTGGCACCGAGCATACGATGCTGCCCGATATGATCGAGATCGGCTCCTTTATCGGTATGGCGGCGATGAACCGCTCGGAGCTGACAATCAAGGATGTCTCGTTCGAGAACCTGGGTATCATCCCGGCGCAATTTGCCCGTCTGGGTATCCGCTTCGAGCAGCGCGGTGACGATATCTACATCCCGCAGCAGGACCACTACAGCATCGAGACCTTTATGGATGGCTCGATTATGACCATTGCCGATGCCCCCTGGCCGGGACTCACGCCCGACCTGCTCTCGATCTTCCTGGTGGCAGCTACGCAGGCCAAGGGTGCCGTGCTGATTCATCAAAAGATGTTTGAGAGCCGCCTCTTCTTTGTCGATCGACTCATTACGATGGGTGCCCAGATTGTGCTCTGCGATCCCCACCGTGCGATGGTCATCGGCCACGACCAGAACCAGCGTCTGCGCGCTACGCGCATGTCCTCGCCCGATATTCGTGCCGGTGTAGCCCTGCTCATTGCGGCGATGTCGGCCGAGGGAACCTCGGTGATCCAGAACATCGACCAGATCGACCGCGGCTACAAGGATATCGAGAAGCGTCTGAACGCCATCGGTGCCAAGATTACCCGCATCGAGGAGTAAGAGGAGAGAG
>JAUMXM010000056.1 GCA_030529085.1 Rikenellaceae bacterium
CGCTCGCAATGACGGAAAGAGAAAAGCGCAAAGGGCGATGGGGGAGGACTCCGTCGCCTTTCGTCTTGGAGCGGCTTGCTCGCCTCTCGAAGCTTCGGGGAGCAAAAAAAATAGTTTCGGTCGAAAATAAAAGAATCCGACGTTTGTTTTTTCGTTGGATTTTGTTATCTTTGTGACGCACTATGTGTATTTTGGCTCGATTGCGAACAAAATCTAAACAAACACACATAAACTCTAAATTTTTTCTAAAATGGCAGAAAAGAAATTTATCACTTGTGATGGTAACTATGCAGCAGCTCACGTGGCTTACATGTTCTCGGAGGTTGCCGCTATCTATCCCATCACCCCGTCGTCGACCATGGCTGAGTATGTCGACGAGTGGGCTGCGCAGGGTCGCAAGAACATCTTCGGTGAGACCGTTAAGGTCGTTGAGATGCAGTCGGAGGCCGGTGCTGCCGGTGCCGTTCACGGCTCGCTGCAGTCGGGTGCTCTGACCTCGACCTTCACCGCCTCGCAGGGTCTGCTGCTGATGATCCCCAACATGTACAAGATCGCCGGTGAGCTTCTCCCGGGTGTCTTCCACGTGTCGGCTCGCGCATTGGCATCGCACGCTCTGTCGATCTTCGGTGACCACCAGGATGTGATGGCCGCTCGTCAGACCGGCTTCGCTATGCTGGCCACCTCGTCGGTACAGGAGGTTATGGACCTGGCCGGTGTGGCTCACATCGTAGCTCTGAAGGCCCGCATCCCCTTCCTGCACTTCTTTGACGGTTTCCGTACCTCGCACGAGATCCAGAAGGTTGAGATCATCGACGAGGCCAAGCTGACCGCTATGCTCGATCGCGAGGCGCTGAAGAAGTTCCGCGCTGCTGCGCTCAACCCCGAGCACCCCGTAACGCGCGGTACGGCTCAGAACCCCGACATCTATTTCCAGGCTCGTGAGGCTTGCAACCCCTTCTACGATGCAGTGCCCGATATGGTTGCCGAGACGATGAAGGAGATTTCGGCCATCACGGGTCGTGAGTATGCTCCCTTCGTTTACTACGGTGATCCCGAGGCCGAGAACGTAATCGTGGCCATGGGTTCGGTTACCGAGACGATCAAGGAGACGATCGACTACCTGCGCGCCAAGGGCAAGAAGGTGGGTCTGATCACCGTTCACCTCTACCGTCCCTTCTCGGAGAAGTACTTCTTCAACGTGGTTCCCGCTTCGGTTAAGAAGGTTTGCGTGCTCGATCGCACGAAGGAGCCGGGTGCCGAGGGTGAGCCTCTCTACCTCGACGTGAAGTCGATGTTCTACGGCAAGAAGATTCAGCCCGCGATCATCGGTGGCCGCTATGGTCTCTCGTCGAAGGATACGACCCCCGCACAGATGCTGGCCGTATTCGAGAATATGGAGCTTGCAGAGCCCAAGGATCACTTCACCGTAGGTATCGTCGACGATGTGACGAACCTCTCGCTGCCCGTAGGCGAGGAGATTTCGATGGCCAAGCCCGGCACGTTCGAGGGTCTCTTCTTCGGTCTGGGTGCCGATGGTACGGTGGGTGCCAACAAGAACTCGATCAAGATTATCGGTGGTTCGACCGACAAGTATTGCCAGGCCTACTTCTCGTATGACTCGAAGAAGTCGGGTGGTTACACCTCGTCGCACCTCCGTTTCGGTGATAACCCGATTACCTCGCCCTACCTGGTGACGACGCCCGACTTCGTGGCTTGCCACGTTCCGTCGTATGTCGACAAGTACGATGTGCTGAAGGGCCTGAAGGTGGGTGGCTCGTTCCTGCTCAACTCGACGCACGATGCCGAGACGACCTGCCGCACGCTGCCCGACCACATGAAGGTATATCTGGCCAAGAACAAGATCAACTTCTACATCATCAACGCTACGAAGATCGCTGCCGAGCTGGGTCTGGGTTCGCGCACGAACACCATTATGCAGTCGGCATTCTTCAAGATCGCTGCTGTGATCCCCTTCGAGAAGGCTGTTGAGGAGATGAAGCACGCCATCCTGAAGTCCTACGGTAAGAAGGGCGAGGATATCGTGAATATGAACTACGCCGCTGTCGATGCCGGTGGTTCGGCTGTCGAGAAGGTGGAGGTACCCGCCGAGTGGGCCGACATCGTTGTCAAGGAGGCTGCCGTTGCTGTTGATTCGGCTCGTCCGGAGTTCGTACAGAAGGTGGTTGATCCGATCAACGCCCTGAAGGGTGACCTGCTGCCCGTTTCGGCCTTCAAGGGTCGTGAGGACGGTACGTGGGACAACGGTACGGCTGCTTGGGAGAAGCGCGGTATTGCCGTGAATGTTCCCGAGTGGAATATCGAGACCTGTATCCAGTGTAACCAGTGTGCTTATGTCTGCCCCCACGCTGCAATCCGTCCCTTCCTCGCTACGGAGGAGGAGGCTGCCGCTACGGGTCTGGCCTTCAAGCAGGGTCTGGGCGAGACGAAGGCTTACAAGTTCCGCATCCAGGTGTCGCCGCTCGATTGTACGGGTTGCAACAACTGTGTGGATGTCTGCCCCTCGAAGGTTAAGTCGCTCGTAATGAAGCCGCTTGATTCGCAGCTCGGTGAGGTTGAGAACTGGGAGAAGTGCCTCAAGGGTGTCAGCCAGAAGAACGATATCGACAAGACGAAGTCGGTGAAGAACCTCCAGTTCGCACAGCCGCTCTTCGAGTTCTCGGGTGCTTGCGCCGGTTGCGGTGAGACCCCCTACATCAAGGCTATCACGCAGCTCTTCGGTGACAAGATGATGGTTGCCAACGCTACGGGTTGTACCTCGATCTACTCGGGTTCGGCTCCGTCGACGCCTTACTGCACCAACGAGAAGGGTCAGGGTCCCGCTTGGGCTAACTCGCTCTTCGAGGACAACGCCGAGTTCGGTCTGGGTATGCACGTAGGTATCGAGAAGCTCCGCGACCGCGTTGAGGCTTATATGGTCGAGGCTCAGGAGTGCGACAAGTGTTCGGATGAGCTGAAGGCTGCCATGAAGAATTGGATCGAGTGCCGCTACTCGTCGACCAAGTCGACCGAGGCTACGGCCAAGCTGCTGCCCCTGTTGGAGGCTTGCGAGTGCGACACCTGCAAGAAGATCCTCGAGATGAAGGATTGGCTGGTGAAGAAGTCGCAGTGGATCATCGGTGGTGACGGCTGGGGCTACGACATCGGTTACGGTGGTGTTGACCACGTGCTGGCTTCGGGTATGGATGTAAACATCCTGGTAGTTGATACCGAGGTTTACTCGAATACGGGTGGTCAGTCGTCGAAGTCGACGCCGATCGGTGCTGTTGCCAAGTTCGCTTCGAGCGGTAAGCGTATCCGCAAGAAGGATCTGGGCGCAATGGCTATGACCTACGGTTATGTCTATGTAGCACAGGTTTCGATCGGTGCTTCGCAGGCTCAGCTCTTCAACGTGCTGAAGGAGGCCGAGGCTTACCAGGGTCCGTCGCTCGTGATTGCTTACGCTCCCTGTATCAACCACGGTATTAAGGGTGGTATGACCCGTACGCAGCAGATCGGTAAGGATGCCGTTGCTTGCGGTTACTGGCACCTCTACCACTACAATCCCGATCTGGAGGCAGAGGGTAAGAACCCGTTCGTGCTCGATTCGAAGGAGCCCGATTGGTCGAAGTTCCAGGACTTCCTGATGCGCGAGGTACGTTACACGTCGCTCATGAAGGCCTTCCCGACCGAGGCCAAGGAGCTCTTCGAGGCTGCCGAGGAGAATGCCAAGTGGCGTTACAACAGCTATGTACGCCGCTCGAAGATGGAGTTCTAAACCGCTCCATTGCATAACAAGAGAGAGGGTGATTCCAAACGGAATCACCCTCTTTTTTTGTTGTGGTGGAAAGGTTGCTAAAGGGGATTAAGGGGGGGCTAAAGCAAAGCAGCATCGAGTGAAAGTCCTCTTTCAACTACGATACTGCTCGTTGCTTTGGATAACGATCGTTATCCGCCTAAATTCGCTCTTTATTCCTCCTCGTTTTCTTCGACGGCCTCGGAGAGGGCTGCCGAGAACTCCTTTTTGGATTGCAGACGGGCGGTCTTCTTGAGCTGCTCACCCACGCGCACGATATTATTATTGCCCGACGTGAGTCGCTTGTGGGCATCGTTGTAGGCTGCCTGTGCCTTGCTGAGCGAGGCGCCCACCTGCTCGAGCGAGGCGGTGAGGGCCACGGCCTGCTCGTAGAGCTTCAGGCCGCAATCGGCGATGCGCTTCGTATTCTTATCCTGTGCGTCGTACTTCCAGAGGTCGGCCACCATCTTGAGCAGCGCAAAGAGGTTCGTGGGCGAGGAGATGAGCACCTTCTTGTCGTAGGCCTCCGACCAGAGGGTCGGGTCGGCCTTCAGGGCCTCGAGGAAAGCGGGCTCGTTGGCCACGAACATCACCACCATATCGGGCGAGTTGAGGAGCTTCTGGTACTCCTTGTTGCCCAGCTCGCGCACGTGCTTGCGCACCGAGGCAACGTGGGCCGTGAGGTGCTGGTTGCGCTCCGCTTCGCTCTCGGCATTCGTGTAATCGACGTAGGCCGTCAGCGAGACCTTCGAGTCGATGACGATCTGCTTCTGTTCGGGGAGCTGCAGAATCACATCGGGGCGCAGGTTGTTGCCCTCGGTATCTTTGAGGTTTTGTTGGGTCGAGTAGTGGATCCCCTTGACCAGCGACGAGGAGTCGAGAATTGCCTCGAGCATCGTCTCGCCCCAGTCGCCCTGCACCTTCGAGTTGCCCTTGAGGGCATTTGTGAGGTTGGTGGTCTCGGTCGTGATGCGGCGGTTGAGCTCCAGGAGGTGCTGCAGTTCGTTCTTCAGCTCGCCACGCTGCTCGTTCTCGTGCGAGTAGATCACTTCCACGCGCTGGCGAAACTCGGTGATGTTGTCGCGGAAGGGCTTCAGGAGTACATCCATCGACTCCTTGTTGGTCTCGCGGAACTGCTTCGATTGCTCGCTCAGGATCTCGGCCGAGAGGCTCTTGAAGTGGCTCTTGAGGTGCTCGATCTCCTCCTCGCGGCGCTTGCGCTCCTCGATTTTGACCTCCTCGGCACGCGCTTTGAGGTTCTCGATCTCCTTCTCGGAGGCGGCACGCAGGGCCGAGAGTTGCTGTTCGGCCTGCTGACGACGCTCTGCCTCGGTTTGTTGGGTTTGGCGGGCAACGCCTATTTCGCCCTCCAGGCGGCTTCGCTCCGCGCGCAGGAGCTGCGCATCGCGGCGTGCGGTGACGGTGAGCATCGTCGCTACAACGGCCACCAGGGCCAAAACTATCAGCAGAATGAGAATACCTATATTCATAATAGACAAAGATAGTGGTTTTTCGACGAAATTTGTTATCTTTGCAAGAAATAAATCAAGCTATGGAGCGGATTATAGCACCTTCGGTATTGGCGGCCGATTTTGGCCATTTGGAGCGCGATGTGATGATGGTCGATCGCAGCGAGGCGGCGTGGATTCACGTCGATGTGATGGATGGACACTTTGTCCCCAACCTTTCGTTCGGTTTTCCTGTGCTGCGTGCCGTGCGCCGTGCTACGCAGAAGGTGGTCGATGTCCACCTCATGATTACAATGCCCGAGCGTTATATCGCTCGCTTTGCCCACGATGGGGCCGATTGGATCACCTTCCACCTCGAGGCGACGCAGGATATTGAACACTGCATCCAACTCATCCGCGAAAGTGGGGCGAAGGTGGGTATCTCGATTAAGCCCAAAACCACGGTCGAGAACCTCCGACCGATTCTCCACCTGGTCGATATGGTGCTGGTGATGAGTGTCGAGCCGGGCTTTGGCGGCCAGAAGTTTATCCCCGAGAGCCTCGATCGTATCCGCGAACTGCGTACGATGGCCGAGGTGTTGAATCCGGAGCTTTTGATCGAGGTCGATGGCGGTATCTCCTCCGCGAATGCCCACCTGCTCTACGAGGCGGGGGCCAATGTGCTGGTGGCCGGATCGTCGGTCTTCAAGGCGGCTGATCCCGAAGCCGAAATTAGTAAGATGTTACACGCTTAACCCGAATGATTTCACTCGATAACCTCACGGTCAGCTACGGTGGCTGGACGTTGTTTGACAATATCTCGTTTCTGATCAACCCCAAGGATCGTATCGGTCTTGTGGGGCGCAACGGAGCGGGAAAGACGACCCTTCTGCGCCTGATTATGGGCGAACAGCAGCCCACGTCGGGTGCTGTGACCATCAACAGCGATTGTACGCTCGGCTACCTGCCGCAGACGATGCGTGTCCACGACACCACGTCGCTGGTCGAGGAGACGGGCAAGGCCTTTGAGGAGGTCTTACGCCTCGAGGCCGAGATTGAGCGCCTTACGGCTGAGATTGCTACGCGCGAGGACTACGAGAGCGAGGGCTACGCCACGCTCTTGCACCGCCTGAACGAGGCGCAGGACCACTACACGATTCTGGGTGGCGATACGCGTGAGGCGGATATCGAGAAGACCCTGCTGGGTCTGGGCTTCAAGCGCAGCGACTTCAACCGCCCGACGGCCGAGTTCTCGGGAGGCTGGCGCATGCGCATCGAGCTGGCCAAGCTCCTCCTGCGCCGCCCCTCGATGTTCCTGCTCGACGAGCCGACGAACCACCTCGACATCGAGTCGATCCAGTGGTTGGAGGAGTATCTGAAGAACTACCCGGGAGCTGTGCTCCTCATCTCGCACGACAGGGCCTTTCTGGACAATGTGACAACCCGCACAATCGAGCTTTCGCTCGGCAAGGTGACCGACTACAAGGTTCCCTACTCGAAGTATGTCGAGCTGCGCCGCGAGCGTCGTGAGCAGCAGAAGGCCGCCTACGAGAACCAGCAGCGCATGATCGAGAAGACCGAGGAGTTTATCGAGAAGTTTCGCTACAAGCCCACGAAGTCGAACCAGGTGCAGTCGCGCATCAAGCAGCTCGAGCGTCTCGACCGCCTCGAAATCGAGGAGGAGGACAACGCCCACCTCAATATCAAATTTCCCCCTGCACCCCGCTCGGGGCAGATTGTGGCCGAGATCAAGGAGGCCGGTATGTCGTTTGGCGCGAAGCATGTCTTCTCGGGGGCCGACTTTACGATCGAGAAGGGCGACCGCATCGCCCTGGTGGGTCGCAATGGCGAGGGTAAGACCACGCTGGCCCGCATGCTCATCGGGCAGCTCAACCCCACCGAGGGGTCGATTCGCCTCGGTGCGAATGTCAATATCGGCTACTATGCCCAGAATCAAGACGACTTGATGGACGGCGAATTTACCGTCTTCGACACCCTCGACCGCGTGGCGGTGGGGGATATACGCACCCGTCTGCGCGATATTCTGGGTGCCTTCCTCTTCCGAGGCGAGGATATCGACAAGAAGGTCAAGGTCCTCTCGGGTGGTGAGCGCAGCCGCCTGGCGATGGCCCGTATGATGCTCGAGCCGCGCAACCTGCTGGTACTCGACGAGCCTACGAACCACATGGATATGCGCTCGAAGGATATCCTGAAGGAGGCGATCCTCAAGTACGACGGTACGGTGGTGGTGGTCTCGCACGACCGCGAGTTCCTCGACGGCATGGTCGATAAGATCTACGAGTTCCGCGACGGTGCCGTGCAGGAGTACCTGGGAGGCATCTACTACTTCCTCGAGAAGCGCAAGTTGGAGTCGTTGCAGGAGATTGAGCGCCAGGATAAACCCCAGGCCGCTGCCGCGAAGGATAGCTCGGGTAAGTTGAGCTACGAGCAGAAGAAGGAGCAGGAGAAGCTCATCCGTCGCCTGCGAAAAAATGTCGAGCAGATCGAGGAGCAGCTGGCTGCCGTCGAGGGTGAGATTGCCGCCTTCGATCAGAAGTTTGCCACCGCCTCCGACTATGTCGAGGCCGACTACAAGGCCTACAACGCCCTTAAGGAGCAGTACGATCATCTGATGCATGAGTGGGAGAAGGCTTCCTATGAGCTCGAAATAACCGAAGGCTGATTTTGCCTTTTATGCGGCATATTTTGCACCTTCTCGCCGCGCAAGATAGGAGCATACTCTTCGTATGTGACTATGTTGCGCGACTTCGGTCGGCACAAAATCTGCTCGCCTAAAAGACAAAATGGGTTGTCGAGGGGAATTTTTTTGAAGTTTGAGTATAAATATTTTGCATTTACAATATGGCTGAAAACCTGATTTTTGGAATCCGTCCCGTGGCCGAGGCCATCGAGGCTCGTCGCGAGATCGAGAAGCTCTACATCCGCAAGGGTGCCGAAGGACCCCTGATGCAGGAGCTCAAAGACCTCATCGCACGTCACCACCTGCGCTACCAGGAGGTGCCCGTCGAGAAGCTCAACCGCCTGACCAAGGGCAACCACCAGGGCGTCGTGGCACAGACGGCCCTGATCGCCTACGCGACGCTGGAGGATATCCTTGAGCGTGTCCCCGAGGATGAGACCCCCCTGATTATCGCCTTCGACGGCGTGACCGATGTCCGCAACTTCGGAGCCATCGCCCGCTCGGCCGAGTGTGCCGGAGCCCATGGTCTGATTACCCCGCTGAAGAACTCCGCCCCCGTCAATGCCGAGGCGATTCGCTCCTCGGCAGGTGCTCTCACCTCGATTCCTGTGACCCGTGTCGGCTCGATCCGCATGACCCTCCAGCAGCTCCAGCAGCAGGGTTTCCAGATTGTTGCAGCCACCGAGAAGAGCCGCAAGCTCCTCTACGATGCCGACTTCACGAAGCCCACCGTTATTGTGATGGGTGCCGAGGATACCGGCATCTCGCCCGCCGTGCTCAAGCTCTGCGACGAGCAGATTGCCATCCCCATGATTGGTCACATCGCCTCGCTCAACGTCTCGGCCGCTGCTGCGGTCATCATCTTTGAGGTGGTGCGCCAGCGCATCGGGTGATTTTGAATTGTAGGCGGCATATTTCACCGCTCCTTCTCCGCCTTGAATGGGCAGTACGCCAAGTACAGCCCATCAGGGCGAACGCGTAGCGGAGGAATCTACGCTATTCCCAGCTACACGCCCGAAAAGAGAATAGGGTAGCTCCCTCGTCGCCTGCGGCTCACTCGGGATGACATAAAAGTGTCATTCCGAACGCGTAGCGGAGGAATCTACCCTATTCCCTGCTACTCACCCGAAAACGGAACAAGGTAGTTCCCTCGTCGCCTGCGGCTCACTCGGGATGACATAAAAGTGTCATTCCGAACGC
>JAUMXM010000057.1 GCA_030529085.1 Rikenellaceae bacterium
ATTCCCGTTCCGAGTACCAAAAAAGGAGAAAGCATTTGCTTTCTCCTTTTTTGTTTTTTTTGTGGTTGGTTTAGGCCTTTTCGATGTGGGCGAGGATCTCTTCGTCGGCCAGAGGGTGGAACCAAGTGACCTCCTCGTCGCGCCGAAACCAGGTGAGCTGTCGTTTGGCGTAGCGGCGCGAGTTGCGCTGAATCAGGGCCACGGCCTCCTCGCGCGAGATTTTGCCATCAAAGAATTCGAATAGCTCCTTGTAGCCGACCGTCTGCAGAGCATTCTCCCGACGGTGGGGTAGCATCGCGCGCGCTTCGGACTCCAGCCCCGCCTCCATCATCAGCTCCACGCGGCGGTCGATGCGCGCATATAGCTCCTCGCGTGGCATTGTAACACCGATTTTGATGATTTGGAAGGGACGCTCGCGGCGTCTTCCCGTGCGCTGTGCCGAGTAGGGCTTTCCCGTCTGCAGGCAGACCTCCAGGGCGCGCATCACGCGGGCTGGATTTAGCAGATCGACCTCGGCGTAGTAGTCGGGGTCGAGCTGTTTCAAGCGATCAGCCATTACCTCCAGCCCCTCTGTCTTGAGTTGCTCGGCAAGCCGCTTACGCAGCTCCTCGTCGGCCTCGGGCAGGTCGTCCATCCCCTCGCAGAGCGCCTTGACATAGAGTCCCGAGCCTCCGACGGCGATGACCGTGTCGTGCTCCTTGAAAAGCTCCTCAAGACGCTCCAGTGCCATCACCTCGTAGCGGCCACAGTTCACCTCGTCGGTCACCTCGCGGTCGGCAATGAAGTGGTGCTCGGCGCGCGCAAGCTCCTCGGGGGTGGGTTGTGCCGTGCCGATCGGGATGCCTCGATAGAATTGACGCGAGTCGGTCGAGATAATCGGCGCACAAAAATGGTCGGCAAGGCGGATGCTCAAATCCGTTTTGCCGCAGCCTGTCGGGCCGACAATCACCACCAATCGCTTAATACTCATCGTCGTAGCTGTCGTCGCCCTCGAAGTCCGAGAATTCGCTCATCACGTCGTCGAAGATCGAACCGTCGTCGCCGTCAGCACCCGTCTTTGTGGGATCGTACTGGTCGGGGACATCGGCCACGGCGTAGATCTCGCGCGGATAGCTGGCACCGGCTTCGGCCTCGTAGGCGCCCGTCAGCTCGAGGTAGTAGGCGCGCTCGCCAAACATGTCGAAGAGGTAGATCAGACGGTCGCGCAGGCGGTGGATGATCTGTCCCAGGCGCACGCTCTCCATCGGCTGGGGAGCATCCTCCGAGCCGTCGGCCATATCCATCAGCGTGAATTCGTGCTGCTTCTCCCAGCGGTTGTCGGCCGTGAAGAAGGAGGCCATGCAGGGCTCGTATTCGAGCGCCTCGAGCAGGAACTCGTGGAAATCGAGCAGCGTAGCATCGTACATAATTTCGTAGTCGCGCACAAAACGATCGTTTTCGTCGCTCAGCATGCGAAAGCGGAATACCATTGACATCGTATTAAAGGTTTTAGTTTTTACAAATTTAGGCAATTCTTTCCAGAAATGCAATAACATCCACCGCGTCGGGATAGTCCGTGAGTGCGGGGTGCTGGGCACGGCCGAAATCGACTCTGCGCGGGTGGCGGATGACCCCCTCGCGCGCTACGATGCATTGCAGCTCGCTGTCGTGTTTTTCGAGCCACGCGGTGATCTCCTGCTCCGTGTCGTAGTAGCTGTAAGCTATGGCCGAAAGGGCTGCCGGAAACTCCTCTTTACAGATGGCAACTGCACCGTCGAGGTCGATGAACTCTTCGCCTGTCATCGAAAGCAAAGCTCTTGTCTGCAGGTAGTTGTTGCGGTACTTCTCGTCGGTTGCTTGAGGTCTGATTTTCGGAAAATCCACCCCGCGTTTGAGCCACAACATCGAGACATTGCGGCACCCCAAACCATTGTGCAGCCAGATGTCTTCCTCCAAGCCGCGCAGCTCCTCCTCGCGCTCCTCGCCCGTCAGTATGGCGACCGAAAAACGCGATCCGCGCAGCAGGGCTGGAATCGTGCGGTAGCGCTCGCGGAAGTAGCGATTCGTGTTGTCGCTGCCCGTGGCAATCACCGCATCGGGCATCGCGGAGCCGTCGGTAATGGTGACGGGGCAATCGGGGTCGATCTCGTGCAAAAGGCTGACCACATATTCGGTCAAGGTGCGATCTTTCGACGAGGGTTTCACCAGGCAGCGGTGGCCGCTCACAACAACACACAGCAGGTCGAAGAAGCCCACTAGCGGAATGTTTCCGGCCATAATCACGAGCACCTCTTTCGGCTCGCGAACGGGTACGGCGTAGGGGGCAAGCCACGTTGTGAGCTTTTCGCTCTCGAGCATCTCGCAACGCAGCGCCTCGATCGCAGCACGAATCGATGCGGGGGTGAACCAAGGGTTCTCCGCCACGGCACGTGCTATCACCTCATCGGGGAGCGCTCGGAGTCGGTTGCCGAGTGCTACAAAGCTGTCTATTGCCTTTTTCATCGTCACAAAGATAGCCTTTTTTCGCGAGAAAACCAACTCTCTGGGCACTCCGGCCGCGACTATCGATTTTCTCTATAGTGCCATCAAAAAATACAATTTGACACGCGCCCATTCTTGTATTATATTTGCATAGAAAACAGCGAATATCACACTTAAAACAATACTACTATGGCAACGAAATTTTATAAATGTGCCCATTGCGGCAACGTGATTGTTAAATTGGTTGATTCGAAAGTTCCCGTCGTTTGCTGCGGTGAGAAGATGCAGGAGCTTGTACCCAACACGGTCGATGCTTCGGGCGAGAAGCACGTTCCCGTTGTAACGCGCCTCGATGAGCATCGCATCAAGGTCGAGGTGGGCAGCGTGGCTCACCCGATGCTCCCCGAGCACCACATCGCCTTCGTCTATGTCGAGACCGACAAGGGCGGCATCTACCTGCCCCTCGCCGAAAAACCCGAGGTGGAGGTCTTTGTGGGCGATGCAAAGGTGGTGGCCGTTTACGAGTACTGCAACCTGCACGGCTTGTGGATGACGGCGGTGGAGTAGTTTATGTTACACCGTAAACGAGAAGGGGTGGCTGCTTCGGCAGTCACCCCTCTTGTTTGTCGCTTTATTTGCGTGTAGGAGCTATCCCAGAATTTGGGCGGCGTGGTTCTTCGTATCGACCTTCTCGATAATCTCCTGCAGGATTCCCGCCTCGTCGAAGAGGTAGGTGCGGCGCAGGGTACCCATATAGGGCTTGCCGTAGAGCTTCTTCTCGCCCCAGGCACCGAAGGCTTGGATCATCTCGGTCGAGGTGTCGGCCAGGAGCGTGAAGGGGAGGTCGTACTTGGCAATGAAGCGTTGGTGTGAGGCGGCACTGTCCTTGCTTACGCCCACTACGTTCCAACCGCGTGCGATGAGCGCCTCGTGGTTGTCGCGCAGGTTGCAGGCCTCGGCCGTGCAGCCCGAGGTGTTGTCCTTGGGGTAGAAATAGATGATGGTCTTCTTGCCCAGCAGGTCGGCCGAGCGAACTACCTCGCCGTTTTGATTGACCACCTCGAAGTCGGGCATCTTGTCTCCGATTTTCAGCATATCGTATCGTTTTTATGGGGTTTATTGAATCGCAATTTTATAGACCGCGAAGCTGCGTGCAGCCTGCACGGTGTTGAGCGCTCTCCCCGTCATCGGCACCAGCTCGGTGTAGGGCGCAATGCGTGTGGGATTATCGAGCGTATTCTCAGCCATCGGGTCGTCGGTTACAAGAATCGTGCGCTCGGCAACGGCGGCGAGCTTTGTGTTGCGTTTCAGCCCCTCCAATACAATCTCGATCGGCTGTGCCTCCTCGGCCAGGTTGGCCACCTTGACGATGTAACAACGTTGCTCCTCGTCGATGACCGCCGAGGCGTAGAGGCCGCGCTGCAGCTCCTTTCCGGCAGCCGGTGCGCCGTCGAGGGTGATGGGGAGCGAGGCCGTGCCGCGATTCGTGGCGTAGAGTTGCTGCACGTAGTAGCTCGAAGAGCGCATCATCCGAAGGTTGTCGAACCATACGAGGTCGGGGCGCCACTGCCACCCCTCGACGTGCGCCAGGAGGGGTGCAAAGGTGGCCATTCTGACCACATCGGCGTTGCGCTCCAGACCCGTCATAAAGGCCGCCTCGAGGAGCGAAGCGTTGAAGTGGTTGAACTTCTTGCCGTTGGCACCGTGGCACGCATACTCGCCGGCAAAGACCTTCGGACCAGTGCGTGGGTAGTTGTCGTAGCGGTCGGCATTGTTCGTGAAGAAGGCCTCGTTGGCGTAGTAGTGCTCATCGACCAAATCGACCTCCAGGCGGCGCATCTCCTTCCAAAGGTAGTCGAAACGCTCACCCCCGGCCGAGGGCCCCGAGGTGCCTACAATCTGAATCTCGGGGTATTTTGCGCGCACTGCCTGCACGAAGGGCTCGAAGCGTACGATGAACTCCTCGCCCCACTGCTCGTTGCCGATGCCGAGGTATTTGAGGTTGAAGGGCTCGGGGTGGCCCATCTCGGCGCGCACCTTGCCCCAGGGGGTCGAGGGGTCGCCGTTGGCAAATTCAATCAGATCCAGCGCATCGTCGATGTAGGTTTGCAGCTCCTCCATCGAACAGTGGGCCGTGCTGTCGTTCTGGAATTGGCAAGCCAGGCCGCAACTTACGACGGGCAGCGGCTCGGCACCGATCTGCTCCGAGAAGCAGAAAAACTCATAGAAACCGAGTCCGTAGGATTGGTAGTAGTCGGGGAAGAGTCGGTGGCGGAAGGTGTAGTGCCAGCGATTCTGATTCGCGGGGCGATTCTCGACCGGCCCGACCGAATTTTTCCATTGGTAGCGCGTCTCGAGGGTCGTACCCTCGATGATGCAGCCACCCGGGAAGCGGAAAATACCGGGGCGGAGTGCCTCTAGAGCCTCGGCCAAATCTTTGCGCAGGCCGTTCTTAACGCCGCGGTAGGTGTCGGTCGGGAAGAGCGAGATGTGCTCCAAATCGACCGCCGTCGAGGTGCTGTAACGCTTCGGGTCGGGTTGCTCGAGAATCAGGCGCAGACGGCCGTCGCGGATGGTTGCAGGGGCGGTGAATGTTACCTCGTATTGCTGCCATTTCGGGCTTGTGATGCGCAGTGGAAGGCTCTTTGCGACCGTGTTTTCGACCGAAGGATCATCGCCCACGATGTTGATCGAGATCTGCTGCGGCTCCTCGCCGAGGGTGCGTGCCCAAACCGAGAAACGGTACTCGGCACCCTCCTTGAGGGCGATGCCGAAGAAGCCCTCGTTCTCGACTCCCGAGTAGATGTCGCGGTGTCCCGAGTAGCGCAGACGCACATAGTGGGGGTTGCGCTCGAAGGGGCCGTCCTCACGCAACTCCACGTTGCCGAACAGTCGCCAGCCGGTGGTCGGGTGGTCGAAATCGAAGGAGCGATTCTTGACCAACTCGGCGTAGAGTCCGCCATCGGCGGCAAAGTTGATATCCTCGAAGAAGAGGCCATACATCGTCTTGGCAATCGGGTGGCCATCGGCTGCCGCATCGATCGTTAGGCGTGCCGGCTCGGTGGCTTGCGCCGCACAGAGCGAGGCGAGGGCCAGGAGAAGGGTGGTGAGGTGTTTCATGGGGGTGTAGTTTAAGTTTTCGGTTTTAGGGGTTTCGGGGGCGCCTTTTGAGCAGTTCGATGGCCTCCTTGTCGGCAGGAAGCCAGGCTACTTCGTCAAGCTCCTCGGCGCGCAACCATCGAGCCGCCTTGTGCTCGCGCAGCTCGATCTTGCCCGCTGCGATGCGACAGAGGTAGCAACGCAACGTGAGGTGAAAATCGGGGTAGTCGTAGTCGGTGGTGCAGAGGTGCTCCTCGATGGCGATCTCGATGCCCAGCTCCTCCTGCAACTCGCGGTGCAGAGCCGCTTCGGGATGCTCTCCCGGCTCGATCTTTCCACCCGGGAACTCCCACATCCCCTCCATTGCACCGTAGCCTCGCTGCGTGGCAAAATAGCTATCCTCGCGCTGCAAAATCGCCGCTACCACTTCAATTTTTCGCATGCCGTTACTCTTTGTTTGCAAACCACATTTCATTCTCGCGGCGCGCAGTGAAGGCGGAGTTGAAGCGTGCAGCGGCGAGGGAGTATTTGATGCCGTAGAAGCGGCGCGACTTCGTCGGGCAGACTACGATGCAGCGACCGCACTTGATGCACTTCTCCTTGTTGACCCCCTTTGGTGAGGCGGGGTCGATGGCTCCCGTTGGACAGAGGCGGGCGCAAGCTCCGCAGGCCGTACATTTGCGCGAGGCGGTCGGCCAAATGGGAATCCCGCCGGGTACTTTGTAGGGACGGTTGCCGGGGATCTCGATTGCCCCAAAACTGCCATCAAGGAGCGTGGTGATTTGCTCGGCAAACCGCTTGATGTCGGCCAAATCCTTCGCATCGGGGCGTGCCTTGCCCACTTTCGGGAAGATGGAGTGCTGGGCAATGAAGGCTCCGGCTGCCACGGTGCAGAAACCGCACTCACTCATGATGTCGTGCAACTCCAAGACGGCATCGTCGTAGTGACGATTGCCATAGACAGCCACGACCACCGCAGGTGTTTTTTCGCCCTTGAAACGGCGCAGTCGCTCGACGGCCATTGCCGGCACACGCCCCGCATAGACGGGTACGCCCACCACCAAAACCTCGTCGCTCGGAATCGTTACCGACTCGGTCGGCGCATCGTTGGTTATGTCGTATGTCGTAACCTCGTCGGAGAGGTTCGCAGCCACCGTCTCGACCACCTTGCGCGTGGTGTAGGTGGCACTGAAATAGAGTGTCGTTACCTTCATAATCGTTCTGTGTAGTTTTACTCTTCGGGATAGATCATCTTCTTTGTTACACCACCATCGACCGTGATGCATTGGCCGTTGATAAAGTCACTCTTCGCCTCGCACAAAAAGAGGCAGGTGCGTGCAATATCCTCTGCACGGCCCACGCGACCCGAGAGATGAAAAGCGTGGTCGTCGGGGCGCAGGACCTCCTCCTCATTGACACTAATCCACCCAGGCGCGATGCAGTTGACCGTAATGTGGAACGGGGCCAACGATACAGCCAGGGCGTGGGTCATCGACCAGATGCCACCCTTCGAGGCTGCGTATGCCTCCGAGTTCGGCTCGCTCTGCAGGTAGCGCGTCGAGCAGAGATTCACGATGCGGCCATAGGGGTTTGACGCCCCCATCTTCTCGCGGTGCATCGCCAGCAGGCGCGCCGTGATAAAGGCCGAGCGGAGGTTGGTGTTCAGAATCATCTCGAAGTGCTCGACGGTGGTTTCGGTGATCGGCTCAAAGCCGCCAATGCCGACATTATTTACAATGATATCGAGGTCGCCCCACTCCTCGAGCAGGCTCTGTACCGCCCCCTCCAATGCCGCCTTGTCGCAGACATCGAGGGCAAAGAATCGCGCACCCGTAGCAACTGCCACCTCCTCGCCACGCTTGGTGTCGATGTCACAAAAGGCCACGCGGTCGCCCTCCCGGGCAAAGGCCTCGACAATGGCACGCCCAATGCCGTGCCCAGCACCCGTTACAAATACTCGTCTCATATTGATCTATTCTATTACTTCCACATAGAAACTGACAGGACGAAACCCATCGTTGCACGAGAGCATCGCCGACTGCGGATTTTTCATCCAGCCATCATAAAAGTTGCCGCCACCTTCGGCCAACTCCTTCACAAAGGGCAGTAATGTCTCCCACGCACTGGGGCACATCTCGGCCGGCTTCGCGTAATTCTCCACCACGAAGCTCTGCCCAAGGCGCATATCACAGGTGTGTTCGATCGGATTCTCGTACTCGGCCATCAGATCCTCGTACTGTGTAATCCGCATCACGGTTATCTTGATTCGTTTCATTCCCCTATTTTTTTCTGCAAATGCCACATTCGATGTCCGAAAAAGAGTTTGGTGCCTACGCGCTCAAAGCCGAGTGCGGTGTAGAGCCGTTCGGCATTCGGATTTTCGTAATCGACCATCAGCCCCGTGCGGTTGTGCCCCTCGGCAAAGGCCTTGTCGCAAAAGGCGGCCACCAAGGCGCGCCCTACGCCCAACCCTCGAAAGTGGGGTAGCACGCCCACCGAGTCGAGGTAGTATTCGCCCGCCTCTGTTTCGTCGGCGATCTTGGGTGTGCGCGCGGTAAGTTCGCGGATCACCGCCAGCGTTCCGTCGCGCAGCTCCTGGAGTCTGGCTCCGTCGTAGCCCACAACCGCTCCGGTGCTGTGCCATCGACCTCTGCGATGAGTGCCTGCCGGTAGCTGTACTGCGTCGCTTCACGGCGTGCAATCTCGGTCAGTACGGCTTGATAATCCTCGCCGCAGTAGGCCTGCAAAGCCCTCTCGTCGCCAATGGCCAACGCTACGGCGTGCGCAATCGTTGCCGCATCTTCGGGCCTTGCCGCTCGCACGATAATTTTCGAACCATCCATACCACAAAGTTAGCAAAATCTTTCACACAACCGCTCACGGAGTCCGAAAAACGCTATCTTTGCAGTAAATAACGGTGCGTATGAAGATTGAACAATTTACCGAGGGGGATATTCGCGAGGCAGCGGTGCTGGCCTATCCTATGTGGGGCAAGGGTCACGCCGGCGAGGGACGAGGCGAGGCTTTTGGGCTGATGATGTGCGAATATATCGTGCGCTACGGCTGGTATGGTGCGCCCTTCGCCTTCAAGATAGTCGATGACGAGGGTCGAATGGTGGCCTGCATCTTGGCGGGCGATCATACCCGCGATAATGGTTATAACGCCTGGCTTGATAGGCTGATGCCCACCTTTGATGAGCATCAACGAGCCGAGGC
>JAUMXM010000004.1:0-15148 GCA_030529085.1 Rikenellaceae bacterium
GACGAGTTCCACTTCGACGGCTTCCGCTTCGACGGCGTGACCTCGATGCTCTACCACCACCACGGCTACACCGATTTCGATGCCCGCGAGAAGTTCTTCGATGCCGGCGTCAATACCGATGCCATCTGCTACCTGACGCTGGCCAACCGCCTGGTACACGACCTGAAGCCCGATGCGATTACCATCGCCGAGGATGTGAGCGGCATGCCGGGTATCTCGGTACCGATCGAGGAGGGCGGCATCGGCTTCGATTACCGCCTCGGTATGGCGATTCCCGACTTCTGGATCAAGCTCCTGAAGGATATTCCCGACGAGGATTGGAACATCTGGGAGATGTGGTCGATTATGACCAACCGCCTCCCCTCGGTCAAGACGGTAGCCTACGCCGAGTCGCACGACCAGGCGCTGGTGGGCGACAAGACGATCGCCTTCCGCCTGATGGACAAGGAGATGTACACCGATATGAACCGCGCCTCGGAGAACCTGATTATCGAGCGCGGCATGGCCCTGCATAAGATGATTCGCCTGATGACCATCACCACGGGTGGTCAGGCCTACCTGAACTTTATGGGCAACGAGTTCGGCCATCCCGAGTGGATCGACTTCCCACGCGAGGGCAACGATTGGAGCTACGCCCACGCCCGTCGTCAGTGGTCGCTGATGAAGAACGGTTTCCTGCGCTACTCCTTCCTCGGGGACTTCGACCGCGCGATGATCAAGCTCATCCGCAAGTACAAGGTGCTCGACAGCGGCTACCCCTGGAACCTGCAGATGGACGAGCAGAACAAGACGATGGTCTTCACCCACGGTCGTCTGCTCTTCGTCTTCAACTGGCACCCCACGGCCTCGATTCCCGACTACGAACTGCCGGTGCAGAAGGCAGGCAAGTATGTGCCAATCCTCTCGACCGACGAGAAACGCTTCGGTGGTCACGAGACGGCCGACCCCGCCAGCGAACACTTCTCGTTCAACGTCACGGACGAAAATGGCAAGAAGTGGCCGCGCCTGAAGATCTACAACGTCGCCCGCACCGCCACGGTCTACCTGCGCAAGCGATAGTAAGACCCATATAAAAAAGGTTGCTCATCAAGAGCAACCTTTTTTTTATCGTATTCATATTAGCGGGTCGACTCGATACGGGCCACCGCCTCGCCTACCTCTTTATATAAGGTCTTCAGGTCAAGCCCTGCAATGCGGCGATTCTCGACCACCACGCGGCCGTCGATGATCACCGTCTCGACATCGGCCGCCTTGCCGCAGTAGACCAAATCCGAAACCAGGTCGGCAACGGGCTGCAGGTGGGGCTTCTCGATGTCGATCAGAATCAGATCGGCCAGGGCACCCTCGGCAACTACTCCCAGCTCGCCCTCCTTATACCCCATGGCGCGGGCACCGTTGCGCGTAGCCATACGCAGCGCATCGTCGGCGTGGAGCGTCAGGGGATTCATCGTCGTAAGCTTCTGCAGGAAGGCCGCCGTGCGCATCTCCTCCCACAGATCGAGGTCGTTGTTCGACGAGGAGCCGTCGGTGCCGAGCGTCACCGTAGCGCCCCCCTTCATCAGGGCATCAATCGGGGCGGCACCACTCGAAATCTTCATGTTACTGTGCACGTTGTGCGAGACGGTGACACCGCGCGCCGCCAACGTGGCAATATCCTTTTCATCGACCCAGACGCAGTGGGCTGCAATCGTATTTTCGTCGAGCAGACCCGCCTCGTCGAGGAATTCGACAGGGGTACGGTCGTACTTCTCGCGTACATATTTCACCTCGTCCTGCGTCTCGGCCGTGTGGACCATCAGTGGCAGGCCGTGCTCCTCGGCAAAGCGTTTGCCGCGAATCAGGTTCTCGCGCGAGACGGTATAGGGGGCATGGGGAGCTATTGAGATGTGGATTCGCTCCTTGCCGCGTGCCGCCTCGATGGCGCGCTCGGCCGAGGCCAGCGTCTGATCAATCGTGGCATCGAAGTAGCTGCAACCCAACACGGCGCGCATACCCATTTGCTCGACCGTCTCAACACAACGATCCTCCTCGAAGTACATATCGACAAACGAGGTGATACCGCCCAGCACCATCTCGGCCATACCGAGGGTCATGCCGAGCTGAATATCCTCGGCCGTCTGCTTCGCCTCGAAGGGCCAGATGTGGTCGTTGAGCCATGCCATGAGCGGAATATCGTCGGCACGGTTGCGTTGCAGGGTCATCGCGGCGTGGCAGTGGGTATTAATCAGACCCGGCATCAACACCTTGCCCGTGCAGTCGATCGTGCGGCAACCCCCCTCGGCGAAGTGCTCCGCCTCGGCCGCGTCGGTAGTCACCAGCACAATGCGGTTGCCCACGATACCCACCGAGCCGACAAAGGTGCGCAACGCACCCTCGCGCTCCGTAACGGGGATAATCGTGGCGTTTTTGAGCAGCAGTTTCATCTATTTAATCTTTACCTTCTCGTTCTTAATCTTAACCTTGCCCCCCTCGATCGAGTTGCCCTGCACCGTGAAGATGGCGCGGCCGTCAGGGTCGTTCGAGTAGATCTGGATCACCTTGTTGAAGACGCCCGGCTCGCTCTTCTGCGGCTCATAGACGATGCGGATAATCCCCTCCTCGCCCGGTGCCACGGGGCGCCGCTGAAAGTGGCCCTTCAGGCACGAGCAGGAGGTTACGACACGCGTGAGCACCAGCGGGGCTGTGCCGTCGTTCGTAAAGTGGAGCTCGTAGACCAAATCGCCCCCACGACGGGGTGCATCGCCAAAGTTGTACGACGTGGCATGCAGCTGCAACGAAGCACCTTGGGTCTTGAGTCGCTCACCACCCTGCACCACAAGGGGCATGGCGGCTATCATGAGCAGGAGAATGAGTTTCTTCATCTGTTCGTCAAAAAAAATTATTCCAAACGGAAATTATAGGTAATCGTACCACCCTGCACCGTTGCCCGACTCTCCGTAAAGCGCGCCTTGCGAGCCGCTTCGGTAGCCGCCCGCACCAGCGCAGCATCGGTTGTCGTTGAGCCTCGGGGCTCGAAGGTGGCACTCGTCACATTGCCCTTCGCATCAACCGTCACACGGATCACCACCTTACCACCCTGTTGACCCGGGTAGCTCGGACGGGGAAGATCGCCCACCAGACCGCGTCCCTGCAGCCCCTTGTCGAGCTGATCGAAGCCATCGGGTTGCAACCCCGAGCCCGTGCCCGAGGCCTTATCCTCGCCCTGCTTGGCATAGGGATTACCGGCATTTTCGGGTTCATCGGCGCCCCCCTGATTCATCTTGAAGAGGGCCTTCGGATTGGGCGTGCGGGTCTCCTCCTGCTTACCCTCGACCTGAGCCGTCTGCTCGACAGGCGCTACCGCCTCGTGCTGGCGCGGCTCAACGGCCGGCCGTGTGGGGGTCGGCTTGGGTACAACCACGGGGGGATCGTAGAGTTCGATTTCGATCTGATCGCCCACCTTCTCTTCGATGCGCTCGAAGTCGAACGACACGAAGGCAAACGCAGCAGCGATGACCAAGCCATAGAGCAGGGTCACCACCACCGCCCAGCGGCGCGGCTTGCGATCATTCGGGTCGTAGTATTGCATCTTCGATCCTTTGGATTAGCAGGTTCGTTATTCGGGTTGGGTAGCAGCGTGGAGCTTATAGCCGTTGCGCTTGGCGACATTCATCACCTTGATGATCTCGTCCCAGACAACCGTCTTATCGGCATGGAGCGAAACGGTAGCCTCCTCGACATGCTGTAGGCGCTCCTGCAGGGCGCGCTCCACACCGTCGATCGAACCCACCTCCTGCAGCTCGACATAGTAGCGATAGCGGCCGCTACCGGCATTCTGGATCGACACGGTGGTCATCGCCTTATCCTTGAGCTGATTCGAGCTTTTGGGCAGCATCAGCTTCAAGGCGTTGGGGTTGATCAGGGTCGTGGCAATGAGCAGAAAGAGCAACAAGAGGAACATCAGGTCGGTCATCGAGGAGGACGAGAAGCTCTTATCGACTTTTGAGCCATGTTTAATAGCCATAATCGCTTACTTTTGAACGGGTTGATTCAGAATATCCATAAAGGCGATCGAGTTGGCCTCCATCTGGAATACCAGCTTCTCGATGCGGGCCACGAGGTAGTTGTAGCCGAAGTAGGCAGGGATACCGACAATAAGACCCATGACGGTGGTCACCATCGCCACATACATACCGCTCGAAAGCAGGGCCAAATCGACCGTACCGCCGGCCGCCGACATATCCATGAAGGTCTGCACCATACCGAGTACCGTACCCAGGAAACCGATCATCGGGGCACCACCGGCAATCGTAGCGAGGAACGGCAGGCCGTTCTCGAGCTTCGAAACCTCCAGGTTGGCCACATTCTCGATGGCGGTCTGGACATCCGACATCGGACGACCAATGCGCTCGATACCCTTCTCAATCATGCGGGCAATCGGGGTATCGGTCTTGCGGCAGAGGTTCACAGCCACGCCGATCTTACCCTCCGAGATGTAGTCGCGGATGCGGTTCATGAAGTTGATATCGAGGACCGAAGCCTTGCGAATCTGCATATAACGCTCGACAAAGATGAAGATCGTCACACCGCCGAGCGCCAGCAACGGCCACATCAACCAACCACCCTTCGTAAAGAGTTCCCAAAGACCCATGCGGGTTCCTTCACTAACGGCCACCGCCTCGGCAGCCTGCAAAAAATGAATCATAGTTTCTCTCTGTTTTATTGTTTATTACTGATTTTCATTCGTCTCCTCTTTTCGTCTCCGGTTTGCCTCGAGGGATTCGCGGAAAGCCTGCTCGCGTGCAGCTTGTAGCTCGGCTTCGCGCTGCGCCTTGCGTTTTTTACTCGTGAAACGCTCCCGGATACGGCGCCACAAATCGCGCAGGTTGTCGAAATCCTCCTTGTAGTAGATGCCGATACCGGTCTCCTGCAGACCCTGGTTCTCGTCGAAGCGATCGATCGTCTGGGTAAAGGCCTTGAGTTTCAGGGCACCTGCGCGGTCGATGTTGTAGGTCACATAGGCCTCGCCCATGAAGTTCGACATCGACCCATTGACCGCCTGCTTACTATCGATCAGGTAGTTACCCTCGACCTCGACAAACAGACGATCGTTGATGAGCGACTTCGAAAGGCCAAAGTCGACCTCATCGCTCGCCACCTCCGACTTCGGGCGGTAGCGAATCACCAGGTTGTAGTCGTCGGCCGAGAGCAGGCGGCTCAGCTGGTTGGCCAGGAACTCCAGACCCGTAGCAGCCGACGCCGAGGCTCCGAGATTCGAGCTCGAGGCGTTGTTCTCGGCCATGAAGTTGTTGAATACCAGCAGGTACAAGAACTGCATATCGACCGACTCGGGGGTGCTGAGCGCCGTAGCGATAATCGACTGCGTCTCGGGATCGGCCTCGGGAACACGCACCGCGAACGAGATATCGGGATTCGTGAGGCGATCGCCGATGTGGATATGGCACTCGACAGGTACCGAGCGATCGACCGAAATATTATCGGCCGTACCCTGCAAGAGGGGCTGGAGCGAGGTTTTAAGCTTATACAAGGCATCGATATCGAGGCGTGCATCGACCGGATCGCCCGTCCACTGAATAAGCGATCCGCTCTCGATGATGAACTTCTTCGAAATGAGGTTCTCGAGCGAGAAGTTGTAGTGACCCTCCGTAATCATATAGTCGCCATACATCTCGAAGGTGTTGGTCTGGGGGATCACCTCCAGGTTCAGACGTCCCTCGCCGCGCGCCCTGATCGGGCTGCCCGAGACCATCATCTCGACCTCGACATTGGGGCGCACATCCATATCGAGGTTGATATGCATCTGGCTCGAAGCCGAGGTCTGCTTGCGGAAGCGCTGCTCGTAGCGATGGCGACGCTCGGCCACCACATCGGTCGTGTCGCGCAGATCGGGCTGCACGAAGGTCACAAACTCGGCATTCGAGATATTCGACTTATCCGAGAGGGGCATGAAGAAGGATGAATTCTCCTCCGTACGCGCCGTGATATCCATTCTCACCGACCCCTTGTCGCCCACAATGCGAGCATCGCCCGTGCCATAGAGACGGCCGTAGAAGAGGTCGTTATCGGCTGCCGTGGTATTCATAACCAACATCCGCTCGGGACGCACGCGCACCGTATAGCGAATATTCTTCAGGTGTTCCATATTGAGGTCGATGGCGAAGGTACCACGATTGCCTTCGGGATCCAGAATCGTGATATTCTGGCCGCGGAAGTGGTTACCCAAGACGCGCAGACGACCCCGAGGCAGACGATAGGTGACCTGCGTGAAATCGACCGTCGTACGCATGTCGCGCACATCGATAACACCCGAGAGGTCGGCATCGCGCCCAACACCCTGCAAGACCACATCGGCGTCGCCCACACCCCGCGTACCGGAGACAACCCCCTCCAAGATCGGATCGAGCAGCGCCATATTGAGGCTGTCGGAGGTCAGGCGGGCATAGTAGCGGCGCTCGTTGGGGACATAGTAACCACGCAACAACGTGTCGCGCTTATCGAGGTCGATGATGGCTGCACCGGCTCGGTTTCGGGAGAAATCCCAACCCGAGAGGAGTCGCAGCGAGGGGGCCACCAATTCGTTGGCGCGCAGGCTGTCGACACGAATATCGGCCGTGAGTCGGGCGTTACCGAGTGCCGCCACCATCGTGGCATGACCATTCGTACGAGCATCGACCTCATAGCCCAGATTCTCGGCAAACTGCATAAAGGGGGCTATGTGGAAGTTGACAAGGCGCAGGCGCAACGAGTCGGCCGGATTGCGCGAAGCAACACCATCGACGAGCAACAATTGGTTGTTGTTCTGCATCACAAAGCGCCCCACATCGACCTGGGCCGTATCGATCAACATGTCGGTCGAGATGATATTCCACGTAGCATTGCCCTCGGTAAGGTGCGAGGGGCGCAGGTGAAGACGAATACGACGTCCATTGGCCCCCTCCTGCTCATCGATCGAGGCCTCGACACCGATGCGGGCCGAAGCGTGGCGCGTCGTATCGTTGAAGCCCGTCGTGAGTTGCACACGACCGGCACGCGCACCGCCCGAAACCGAAAATTCGGGCAGCTTAATCACCCCGACATAGAGGTGGTCGGCCGAGCCATAAAGGGTCAGCGAGTCGCGGTTGTTCGAGGCATTGAAGTGCAGATTGGTGGCCAGCAGATTGTCGCGTTCGATATAATCCGAGCCCACCTGCAACGAGAGGCGGTCGCTCGCAGGGTTGAACATCAGGCGCAACGACGAGCCATCGGCAATCTGCAACCCCTCGGAGATGGCATCGGCTATCGGGTTGAAGTTGTGCACCTTCACATCGAGCAACGAATATTCGTTGGGAGCACCCTGGCGCTGGCGATAGGCCTCCTCGACACGGTTTTCGCCCAGCAGCGGGAGGTAGCGCCACGCAGCACCGCGCAGGTAATCGTAGGTTTGACGATAACCCGTCGGGGAGCGGAACATGGCATCGACAAAGTCGGACTTGAGCTCCACGAACTTGCCGGCCGAATCATTGTCGCTCGTCAGCATCACACTGCGTGCCGTAATCCGGGAGTCGTTGTAGCAATACTTGGCATTGGCGATCTTCACCGTGCCGGTCATATCGTCGATCGAACGACCTCCTACCTTGGCTGTCACACGGCACGAAAGATCCGAAATCGAATCGCGCTTGTTGAAGTTGAGTTTGGCCAAATCGACCCGACGCACATCGGCCGTGAAATCGTAGCGGGGAATCGTATCGCCCCAATCCAAAAGGCCATCGACAACCACGTCGAGATTCTTATCGTCGGCCACCAGACGACCTCCGAAGGAGTTCTTGCGCAGGCGTCCCACCAGACGAAGCGAATCGTAGTTGTATTGGTTGAAGTGCAAATCGGTGAGATCGGCACGTACGTGGGCATCGAGACCACCACGCGTCACACGTCCATTAAGCGAAGCCGCCAAATCCGCCGTCCCGACCATCGACGGTTTGTCCAAGAGGTGGCCGAGGGCAAAATTGCGGGTCGAAAGCGCGCCATCGAGCAGGCGCACCCCGCGCTGCTCGCTGTGCGGCGCCATCTTCATCGTACCGTGAAGGCCGCCAAGCTCGGTCTGCAGGCCGAGTTGGGCATCGAAGGCTGCGAAGCTACCCTCGAAGCGGCCCGCCGCATCCATCGTTCCCAAGCGCTCCAACATCGCCTGTAACCCTTCGGCGAAGCTCACGCCGGCAATATTGTGAGCCAGGCGAGTCGCCTCCTCGGCCGTCGTATGAAGTTCGGGAATCTGCAAATCGAAACGTGTCGTGCCCACCTCGGGGATACCCCTCACGGCACCTTTGACACGAAGGGAGGTATGCTCACCGGCACGCAAGCTGCGCACCTCGCCTCTAAAATCGTCGACACGACCGCGATAATCGAGATCGATCTCCGAAAAACGGGTCTGCCACTGCTTCATGCGAGGGGCAAAGTAGGCAATGTCGTCGGTCGAGAGGAATCCCTCATCGACCGTGATATCCATCTCGACGTTGGTGATATAATCCTTGTACTCGGCCCAATCGTTGCCCACCAGCGCAAGGGTCGAGAGGTGAAGATCGGATTGCGGCGTGCGCAGGCGCGTATCCTCGAAGCCGATACAGCCGTTGGTCAAATAGAAGCGACCGGTCAGCTCATCGAGCACAAAGCCGCTCTGCTCGCGGAAGTGCATCCCCTCGATCGAGGCGACAATGACCTGTCCGTCGATGATCAACTCCTCGACATCGGCCCCCACCCCAAGGATGCGCATATTGCCGTAATCGACACCATAGATCGGATTTCGATGCTCCTGCTGTTCGATGATGACATCCAGGTTGCTCACCTCGGCATCGCGCAGCTCGAGGTGGAAACGCCCCTTCTTTTCGCGGTCGGGATCCGAGATTCGATTCACCACCTGCTTGATGTTCATATCGCCCGAGGGGGTCTCGCGCAGGTAGAGTTTCACCCCGTCGATGTGGCCATGCGTAAAGCGCAACCCCGACTCCGAGAGCCCTAAGCCGGGCAGGAAAGCATCGAGGCGGCTGACATAGAGTAGCGTATCGCGCTCGTAATCTTCGACATAGAAATCCTCCACAATCACGCGTCCTCCGAAGCCGACATCGACACGTCCGATCGAGATCTCGGTATCGATGCGACGCGAAATGATGCGCGTCACAGCATCCAGAGCCACATTCTGCACGGCAGGCAGCGCCAGCAGGAGCGAGAGCAGCAACGGCAAAAAGAGCAATCCGAGGATTACCCACAAAAAAATTTTGCCCGTTTTTCGCAATATTTTCTTATCTTTGTCCTGCAAAGCCGTGGAAGTTTTATACTTTAGCGATGTAATAACTTGCAAATATAACTTTTTTTCGGGAAATGCTACGCATTTATTGTGCAGTTTTTTGCCCGAAAAACCAGATTAGGATACGCAATGACACCGATTCCCTCCTTTATCTACAAGAAAAAGAACCAGATAACGATGGTTCTCTTCGTGCCGCTCTTCGCGTTACTCTTCATTTTGATCTACAAGCCGCTCGATTTTGCGACACTCGACGAGAAGTTGCTGCCCCACATCGATATTGCCTACGATTTGAAATTGACCCTGCTGTCGATTGCCATGATATTGATCGGCATGGCTGTGGCGGCCATCTCGCGCATCATCATGAATGCCTACACGCGAAAACACGCCATCTCGTATGTAAAATACATCGCATGGGTCGCCCTGGAGATCATGATCATGGTCTTGATCTACACCACCGTAACTTACTTTCTGATAGACCTTTCGGGTGCCGATACACTAACCAACATCTTCCGCAACACGCTCATCAAGGCAATCCTGATTCTGCTGATCCCCTACGTAGGCTGCTACATCTACTTCATCTGGCAGGAACGCGTTCGTGAGTTGCGCGCCATCCGCAAGCGCCTCGAGGAGGACGAACACGCCCTGCAGCGCGCCTACATCCAGATCTACGACGACAAGGGCAAGATGCAACTTTCGGTCCACCGCGAGAAGCTTCTGGTGATCGAGTCGGCCGACAACTATGTTTGCGTCTGGTATCTCAACGGCGACCAGCCCAAGAAGGTGATGGTACGTGCCACCCTCAAGCAGGTGGCCCAACAGCTGGCCGATACCCACGTTGTGCGTTGCCACCGCTCCTACATGATCAACCTCGACCACATCAAGGTCCTCCGCCGCGAAAAGGAGGGTATCTTCGCCGAATTTGGCGTGGAGAGCGTACCCGATATTCCGATTTCGAAGACCTATGCCGAAAGCATTACGCGTTTTTTGATCAGTTAGCCGAACGACAAAACCGAGGGAATAAAAGGTGTTTCTTGCCCTGTAAATCGGAAAAATCGACCAATGCAACAGCTGTAATTTCAGGGGCGAAAATTCGTTTTTCGCCCCATATTTCATTTTTTCGCCCCAAAAATCACAAATTTCGCCCTCAAATTGGCCATTTTACCACTTTAATTTGTCCAATTGGATAGAAAAACCCATCTTTGCACCCGTCAAAGTCGCAAATAAACCAATCGACGACCGCGACACCTATTTAAATTAAAGACAACCCATCGCCGCGAGGCACGGGTGATTTGTAAAACCAAATTAATTTTGACAATGAAGAAAATTGCTACTACGCTTTTGCTGCTTGCAACGGTAGCGACCTCGGCCATGGCCGGTGGTCCGATGACCAACTCGAACCAGAGCGCTGCCTTCCTGCGCAGCATTGCTCGTGGTACGACCCTCGACACCGACGCGGTCTACAACAACCCCGCCGGTACGGCTTTCATGGCCGACGGCTGGCACTTCGGTATCAACGACCAGATGGCCAAGCAGACCCGCAAGACCGAGTCTTACAGCAAGCACGGTGACATTTACCCTGGTGGCTTTGGTTTAACGGAATACGAGGGTGAAGTTTTTTCGCCGCTGATTCCCTCGTTCCACCTCACCTGGAAGAAGAACCGCTGGGCCGTAATGCTCGGTATGGGTGTAAATGGTGGCGGTGGCGAAATTGAGTACAACAACGGCCTCGCTTCGTTCGAGCGCATGTTCTCGATTCTTCCTACCACCGTACAGGCTTTGGGCATAAATGCAAGCGGTTACTCGTCGGACATGTACCTGAAAGGTAAGTCGCAGACGCTCGCTTTCAACCTGGGTGCATCGTTCCGCATCACCGATTGGTTGTCGGCTGCTGCCCTGGTACGCTTCAGCACCACCTCGAACGCCTATGAGGGTTACCTGAAAAACACCAACCTCATCGTTGGTGGCCAAGCTATGCCGGCAACGGGTATCTTCAACCAGGCATATCAGAACCTGAAAGCCCAGTATGACGCAGCCATCGGCGCTTATGGCGAGGCTTTCCTTCAAACGCCCACCGGTCAGCAGCTTGTAGAAGCTATGACTCAGGTTGGTACGGGTGCTGTTAAAACCGCCGACCACATCCTTGATGTTGAGCAAACAGGTACTTCGATTAGTCCTATCTTAGCTCTTTACGCCCAGAAAAACGGTTGGGCATTCGCTGTAAAATATGAGTTCAAGATGGCTACTGAGCTGGAGATCAAATCCGCTCCGATTTCAGCTAACGACCCTGTAATCAACGAAATTTTCCCCAACGGCTCGAAGGTAAAGGCCGAGACGCCCGCTCTGTTATCAGTTGCCGGTTCGCGTCAGTGTGGCCCTGTAAAGGTTACGGCCGAGTGGCACATGTACTTCGATAAGGATGCTGAGAACTCCTTCTCGAGCTGCATCGAGGGTAACACGATGGAGTACCTCCTGGGTGCCGAGTGGCAGATCTCGAAGAAGTGGCTCGTAAGCTGCGGTGTACAGCGCACGCAGCTCGACATGAACGAGAACGCCTATTCGGATATGAACTTCTCGACCTCGTCGTGGTCGACCGGTATCGGTGCCGCCTACAGCTTCAGCGAGAAGATCCGCCTCAACCTCGGTATCATGCCCACGTTCTACGAGGATGTAACCAGCCGCGGTGAGGTTTACAACAATGAAACACTTATCGGTTACTACAAAGACATCTACAGCCGCACCTCGTTGGCTTGGGGTCTGGGTCTGGACTTCAAGTTCTAAGCACAGCACACAAAATCATAGGAAAGAGGTTGTCCGATAGCGTTTTCGGACAACCTCTTTTCTTTTTCGCACAAAAGGGTTATCTTTGCTCTATGATGACCATCGCAAACACCCCCCAAGCCGAGATCGAGCGCCTCGCAGCGGCGCAACGCGCCTACTTTCGTTCGGGCGCCACACGCGACTACGCCTTTCGTCGCGCACAGCTCAAACAGCTCGAAGCGGCCCTCAAAAAGTGGGAGAAACCCCTCACCGAGGCGCTGTGGCAGGATCTGCACAAATCCTACGAGGAGGCCGTACTGACCGAGTTGAGCATCGTCAAGGGGGAGATTCGGCTCCACCTCAAGCAACTCAAGCGGTGGATGCGCCCCGAGCGTAAACCATCGCCTCTGAAGCTCTTCCCGTCGCGGAGTCGCATCATCAGCGAGCCCCTCGGCTCGACGCTCATCATCGCCCCCTGGAACTACCCCGTGCAGCTGCTCCTCAACCCTCTCGTGGGGGCTATTTCGGCAGGATGCACCGCCCTCTTGAAACCCTCGCCCTATGTACCCCACACGGCAAAGGTACTCGAGGAGCTGATCCGCGAGAGCTTCGCCGAGGAGTATGTGGCCCTCGTGCAGGGCAACCGCGCAGTGAACAGCGCGCTCCTGGCCGAGCGCTTCGACCTGATCTTCTTCACCGGCTCGCCCGCGCTGGGTCGCACGGTGATGGAGGCGGCTGCGAAGCACCTCACCCCCGTCATTCTGGAGTTGGGCGGCAAGAGTCCCTGCATCATCGACCGCGATGCCGACCTGAAGGTGGCGGCCAAGCGTGTCGCATGGGGTAAATCGCTCAACGCAGGCCAGACCTGCATCGCCCCCGACTACCTCCTACTGCACGAAGCGGTGCACGAGGAGTTCCTCACGGAGCTGCAGGGCGCCTTCCGCACACTGTTGGGTGAGGATCCGCAGCAATCGAAACACTTTGTCCGCATCGTTAATGAGCGGGCCTTCGACCGCCTGACGGGCTACCTTGCGGAGGGAACGATTCGCTTCGGAGGCCGTACCGACCGTGCGGAGCGCTACATCGAGCCGACACTCCTGGAGCAGCTTGCACCCGAGAGCAAGGTGCTGCAGGAGGAGATCTTCGGCCCCATTCTGCCCGTAGTCCCCTTCCGCGAGATCGACGAGGCAATTCGCTACATCACCGAGCGCGAGAAACCCCTCGCCCTCTACTACTTCGGGTGCAACAACCGTGACCGAGTCCTACACCACACCTCATCGGGCGGCGCCTGCATCAACGATACGATTATGCACATCGCCAACGAAGAGCTCCCCTTTGGCGGTGTTGGCCACTCGGGCATGGGGGCCTATCACGGCCGTCGCTCGTTCGAGAGTTTCTCGCATCGCCGCGCGGTGGTGCAGAGCCCGACTTTGCTCGATCTCCCCGTGCGCTACATGCCCTACACCCTCTTTCGGTGGGTGAAGCGCATCCTGTGATGGAGAAAAAAATTGCCTTTTAAGGCTTGAATCCTGATTTTCTGCGTATCTTTGCCCCTATGAACGACACGATTACCATCCTCGGCATCGAATCCTCGTGCGACGACACCTCGGCGGCCGTCCTGCGCGACAACGTGCTGCTCTCGAATGTCATCGCCTCGCAGGCGGTGCACATCAAATATGGCGGTGTGATCCCCGAGCTCGCCTCGCGTGCCCACCAGCAGAACATCATCCCCGTAGTCGATACCGCCCTCAAGGAGGCCGGCATCTCGGTCGATGAGGTGGACGCCATCGCCTTCACGCGCGGCCCGGGTCTCGTCGGCTCGCTCCTGGTGGGTGTCTCGTTTGCCAAGGGGCTCTCGATTGCGCAAAACATCCCGATGGTGGAGGTAAACCACCTGCAGGGACATATCCTTTCGCACCTGATCGACCTGCCCGACCGCGAGCTGCCCCATCCGCGTTTTCCCTTCCTCTGCCTCCTGGTCAGTGGTGGTCACACGCAGATTGTGCGCGTAGATTCGCCCACCGAGATGGAGATCCTGGGCACGACGATCGACGATGCCGCCGGCGAGGCCTTCGACAAGTGCGCCAAGGTGATGGGACTCCCCTACCCGGGTGGCCCGGTCATCGACCGCCTGGCCCACGAGGGTGACCCCAAGGCCTTCCACTTTGCACGCCCCCACGTCGATGGCTTGAATTACTCCTTCTCGGGCCTTAAGACCTCGTTCCTCTACACCCTGCGCGACAAGGTGAAGGAGGATGCCGACTTCATCGAGAAGAACAAAGCCGACCTCTGCGCCTCGTTGCAGGCCACCATCATCGATATCCTGCTCAAGCAGCTCATCCGCGCCTCGAAGGAGACGGGCATCCGCGACATTGCCATCGCAGGTGGTGTTTCGGCCAACTCGGGACTGCGCGAAGCGATTGTGGCACAGGGCAAAAAGCGCGGCTGGAAGACCTTCCTGCCCGAGCTGAAGTTCACGACCGACAACGCCGCAATGATCGCCATGGCGGGCTACCACCGCTACCGTCAGGGGGTCTTTGCCGAGCTCGACATCGCCCCCGTAGCACGTCTCGAGGAGCTTTTATAGCATCGAATCATACCAAGCAAAAAAGGAGATAGCTCGCGGCTATCTCCTTTTTTTTACAGGAAGCGCACCCCCTTCAGGCGGCCTTTCGAGAGCTCGACCACCTCCTTTTCGATGATGCCCGTCACCACATCGGCGGCATCGTGCCAGCGGTTGGCGCGGAAGCTACGGCGATAGGTGGTCAGGTGGTTGTAGAGCTCGGGCCAAAGGCGGTTCCACCCCTGCGGAAAGCGCACCAGGTGCAACACCGTAGCGGCATTCGAGAGGATGCGCGCCTCCTTGTTGCCGCTCTGGTGAAACCACTCGACCTTGACCGTCGGGGCGCGTTGCTGCACGGCACGGGCAAAGCCGCGACCGCCGTTGTTGCTCTCGACAAAGGCCTGCCGCACCCCACTGCGCAGCAACATCTCAGCCACCAGCATTTCTGTGATCTCCATCCCCTCGCGCGTATAGACACAATCGGTGATGTAGATCACCCCGTCGGCATCGACCGCATAGGCCAAAGCACAGAGGTAATCATCGCCCACATC
>JAUMXM010000004.1:15248-71168 GCA_030529085.1 Rikenellaceae bacterium
AGCCAGCACTCCTCGTTCACCTCGCGAAGTTGCTCCCAACGCGTCAGCTCCACGAAGGGCTCACGCCGCTGCAACTCGCCGATCAGATCCTCCTCGTGCCAGCGCGTGAAGACAATCAGCTCGCGCGAGCGGTTGTGCATACGGGTGCGCACCACCGAGGTATACCACTCCCAACAGTTGGCCCTAACCAGGGGTGAGTTGGCCTCTAAGGCATCCTTATAGAGGTCGTCGAGGATGAAGCAATCGACACGGTTGCCCGTCAGCGACCCCTCGCGCCCCACCGAGAGGAGCGACCCTTTGCGGTCGATGATCTCCACCTCGTCGGAGGTGCGAATGTACCCTAAGGGGCGTGTTCCCTGCTTGATGGTTGTGTCGGGGAAGAGGGCGGCATACTCCTTCGAGTCGAGGATGCGCTGCACGCGGCGGTTGAACTTCGAAGCGAGGGAGGCCGAGTAAGAGGCAATCGCCACACGGGCATCGGGATCGAGACCCAAGAGGTAGGCGGGCAGGAGGGTCGTGGCACCCATGCTCTTGCCGTGCTGGGGCGGCATGGTGACAACGAGGCGGCGAATCTCACCGCGCGCAAAGGCCTCCAAGACGCGGTAATAGACGCGGTGGAAGGGCTCAAACTCCAAAAAGGGATAGACGGAAAGCGAAAAATCGAGAAAAGACACTGAAAGAGGGGGATTAAAGATTAAAAATTAGGGAGTTTGCAAAGAGGGGGAAGGGGGCTAAGGGGATTAAGGGGATTAAAGGCGACTAAAGGATTCCCATAGTTACCCTTAGCTACCCTTAATTACCCTTAACAACCTATATATAATATTAGATCACGGCTCCGTTGTGTGGCAGCACGAAGGGAGGAGTCGCTCTCTAATACTTCGGTGGGTCCGATCGGAGCTGCCACTCCACGAAGGGAGAGGATTGGACCCTCAGGCGTACCCCTTAGAGGCGGGCACGCAGCTCTTCGAAGGAGAAGTCGTTGAGCATTTCGCCCTCCTCGCCGCAGGTGTGAAACTCCCACCAGACGGGGACCAGGTCGCAAATGGCGGCGGCAGCACCTTCGGGCATCGTCACGCGCTTGCGATAGACAAAACAGGAGACCACCAAACGGCAAGCCACCTCCTCGAAGTCGAACGACAGGGCGCCCGAGAAGTAGCTACGCTCGCCGATTGCCTCGCTGATTCGCTCTTGAACCTCCTCGTAGAGTTGAGATGAAACAGAATAAATCATTGATTTTGTAGTTTTTTTAGGTAAAGTGCTTGTTTTTTAGAATAAATTGTTTAACTTTGCAGGTACAAATATAAGTTCAATTCTTGGATTTGATACCCGAAAAATCAAAAATTTACTATAATAAAATCCAATCACTTTATTATGAATACGCGTGTAAAACTGATACGCAAGCAGCTTGGGTGGACGCAAGAGCAGCTCGCACAGCGACTTGGCGTAGGAAAAGCGGCCCTCTCGATGATCGAGACAGGCAAGGCGGGGCTCTCGATGCGCAACCGCAACATCCTTGTTCAAGAATTGAACGTAAATCCCGATTGGCTTGAGACGGGCAAGGGCGAGATGTTCAACGCCGAGCCCGACCTGCAATCCTTCCTGCTGCGCACCGACTCCTCACTGCCGATGCAGAGCGTACCCCTCTACTCGATCGAGGGAACGGCGGGATTGGTGCCCCTCTTTGCCGACCAGGCGCGCCAAAAGCCGGTCAATTTCATCCACATCCCCAACCTACCGAAGTGCGACGGGGCGATCTACATTGTGGGCGACTCGATGTATCCGCTCCTGAAGAGTGGCGACATTGTCCTCTACAAGCAGTTGCAGCACCTCGAAGATATCTTTTGGGGCGATATGTACCTGCTCTCGATCGACATCGACGGCGAGGAGTATGTAACGGTGAAATATATCCAAAAGTCGGAGCACGAGGGCTATGTGAAGCTCGTGAGCCAGAATCCCCACCACGCCGACAAGGATGTGGCGATGAACCGCATCCGCGCCCTGGCACTCGTCAAGGCCTCGATCCGCATGAATTCGCTGCGCTAAAAGGGGCTAAAGAGGTCGGAAACGACTAAAAAAGACGAAAAAGAATTTTGTTTATTTCGATTCTTTTCTTAACTTTGTTTGGATAATGCGAACAACACAAAAATCAAACATAAACTAACAGCTAACAACACTATGAAAACCAACTACGAAGTACGTTATGCTGCGCATCCCGAAGATGCCAAGCACTACGACACGAAGCGCATGCGTCGTGATTTCCTGATTGAGACGGTATTCTCGGCCGACGAGGTAAATATGGTCTACTCGATGTATGACCGCATGGTTGTCGGTGGCGCAATGCCCGTAAACGAGGTGCTCCCCCTCGAGACGATCGATCCGCTGAAGGCTCCCTACTTCCTCACGCGTCGTGAGCTGGGTATCTTCAACGTCGGTGGCAAGGGTATCGTAAAGGCCGGTGACGAGGTCTTCGAGCTCGACTACAAGGAGGCTCTCTACCTGGGTGCCGGCGAGCGCGAGGTGACCTTCGAGAGCGTAGATAAGGCCAACCCCGCAAAGTTCTACTTCAACTCCTGCACGGCCCACACCGCCTACCCCAACAAGAAGATCACGAAGGAGAACGCCATCGTGGCCCAGATGGGTTCGCTCGAGGGTTCGAACGAAAGAAACATCAACAAGATGATCGTAAACCAGGTGCTCCCCACCTGCCAGCTGCAGATGGGTATGACCGAGTTGGCTACAGGCAGCGTATGGAACACCATGCCGGCACACGTTCACTCGCGTCGTATGGAGGCCTACTTCTACTTTGAGGTACCCGAGACGGATGCCGTTTGCCACCTGATGGGCGAGGTTGACGAGACGCGCCACATCTGGATGCACAACGATCAGGCTGTCCTCTCGCCCGAGTGGTCGATCCACAGCGCCGCTGCCACGCACAACTACACCTTCATCTGGGGTATGGGCGGCGAGAACCTCGACTACGGCGATCAGGACTTCTCGAAGATCACCGATCTGAAGTAGTTCAAAAAAGCAAACAACAAAAACAACACAAAAAGTTATGAATATATTTTCGCTTGAGGGTAAGAACGCTTGGGTAACGGGCGCATCTTACGGTATTGGGTTCAACATTGCCAAGGCTTTCGTAGCTGCCGGCATCAAGAACATCATTTTCAACGACATCAACGAGGCTGCCCTCGAGAAGGGTCTTGCCAACTACAAGGAGCACGGCATCGAGAACGTTTACGGCTATGTATGCGACGTAACGAACGAGGAGCAGGTGAAGGAGATGGTCGAGAAGGTACACGCCGAGGTGGGTCAGATCGACATCCTGGTAAACAACGCAGGTATCATCAAGCGCATCCCGATGCACGAGATGAAGCGTTCGGAGTTCCAGCAGGTGATCGACATCGACCTGGTAGGTCCCTTCATCTGCGCCAGCGCTGTGATTCCCGAGATGATGGAGCGCCGCGAGGGTAAGATCATCAACATCTGCTCGATGATGTCGGAGCTGGGTCGTGAGACCGTATCGGCTTACGCCGCCGCCAAGGGTGGTCTGAAGATGCTCACGCGCAACATCTGCTCGGAGTATGGCGAGTACAACATCCAGTGCAACGGTATCGGCCCGGGCTACATCGCAACGCCCCAGACCGCACCGCTGCGCGAGCGTCAGGCTGACGGCAGCCGTCACCCCTTCGACTCGTTCATCTGCGCCAAGACCCCCGCAGGTCGCTGGCTCGATCCCGAGGAGCTGGGTGGTCCCGCAGTCTTCCTCGCATCGAAGGCTTCGGACGCCGTGAACGGCCACATCCTCTATGTGGACGGCGGTATCCTCGCCTACATCGGCAAGCAGCCGCAGTAGTCGAACAAAAAAAAGGCTCCGAACAACTCGGAGCCTTTTTTATTGCAATTTAACATTAAGAGTTGGCAGGCGGAATCCGGGAAGGGTTCCGCTTGTGATTTGGGACTAATTGAACGGAAATTCGATTCCCTTGCCCTCTTTTTTCATTTGCTCAATTTCGGCGAGCAGTTCTTTTTCATACTCATTCTGGGGAGTTCTTCGACCGGTGGCCAACATTACGCCCACAATATCGAGGTCTAAATCATCGGAGTTGCAGTAGGCCTCGTAGCTTTCGTATTCGATGCCATCGTTGGAAATATAACTCATATCAATCCAAATTTAAATACTACCTCTCAAACTAATTTTCAACGAGAAATTCCAAAACCACCTCGTTGAACTGCTCGGGTTGCTCCATATTGCACATATGACCGCTATCCTCGATATAGACGTGGCGGCTGTTGGGCAGATAATCCATCATCGCGGGGTGGTTGGAGCGTTGCTTGCCCGAGGGTCGCCTGCCCGAGAGAAAGAGGGTCGGCACCGCGGGTTTTCTCTCCTTCAAGAGCTCCATTGCCTCGCGAGCATAGTAGCAGTGCACCTCGTGGTTCAGAGCCTGCCAGCAATCCCAATCTGCAATCATCGCCCAAAGGGGCTCGCGCATCCGCTCGGCACGCGATCCGCCCGTCATCAACTTCTCGAACCACTCTTGCTTATAAACCTCCACACCCTTCTCCCGAACAGCGTCGATCGAGGCCTGCTTGGCAGCGCGCCCCGCGTCGCTCATCGGCTCATTGATGCTCGGCGTGGAGCGGATATGCCCCTCGGCCAACGTGCAGCTCAAGAGTCGCTCGGGGTGCATCGCCAGGAGATCGCCCGCAATAAAGCCGCCCATCGAGAGGCCGACCACGTGGGCCTGTTCGATATCGAGCCCATCCATCAGCGTCACCAGGTCGTCGCAGTGGGTAAAGAGCAGCTCCTCGCGCTGTTTGGTCGATTTACCGTAGCCGCGCGCATCGTAGGTGATTACGCGGTACTTATCCTTAAAAAAGGCGACCTGCTCGGCCCACATTCTACGGTCGAGCGAGTGGCCGTGAACGAAGATCAGCGGCTCGCCCCGACCGACGGCCTCGTAGTAGAGTGCCCCCTCATCTTCGAGGGCGATGTAGCCCCATTCGGCATTGTCGGAAGGCTCTGCGCAGGCCGAAAAAAGGAGCAGGAAGAGGAAAAGTGACAAAAAATTTCTCATTTTTGGTTCTATTTTTCCGCAAGATATAAAAAAAATTTGGCTGTTCGAGCGATAATCCGTATATTTGATTCCAATATAACTACGTTATATCCCTCCAAAACGACAACAACTTAAAACAACAAGACCTATGATTCGTAAAATTTTAACTTTGATGGTGGCTGCGGCTGCGCTTGTCGGCTGCTGCAACCAGCCCCAAACGACCGCCTCGGGCCTCAACCCCGCCGACTTCGTGACGACGATCGACGGTCAGCAGACCGCCCTCTACACCCTGACGAACGCCAACGGCATGGAGGTTGCAATCACCCCCTTCGGTGGCCGCATCGTATCGATTGTGGTGCCCGACCGCGAGGGCAAGATGCAGGATGTAGTCCTCGGCTTCGACAAGATTGCCGACTACCAGAACATCCCCTCTGACTTCGGCGCCTCGATTGGTCGCTATGCCAACCGCATCGCGCAGGGTAAATTCACGCTCGACGGCGTGGAGTACGACCTGCCGAAGAACAATTTCGGCCACTGCCTCCACGGCGGCCCCAACGGCTGGCAGTATAAACTCTACACCGTAGCCGAGGCTACCGACAAGCAGCTGGTGCTCACCCTCGCATCGCCCGCAGGCGACGAGAACTTCCCCGGCAATCTGAACGCCAAGGTGATCTTCACGCTCACCGACGAGAATGCCATCGCCATCGATTACGAGGCCGAGACCGACGCTCCGACGATCGTCAACATGACCAACCACTCCTACTTCAACCTCTCGGGCGACGCCACGAAGCAGATCACCGACCACGAGTTGCAGCTGATGGCTTCGGCCTTCACCCCCGTCGATACGACCTATATGACCACGGGCGAGATTCTCCCCGTAGCCGGTACGCCAATGGATTTCACCGCCCCGAAGGTTGTTGGCGAGGAGATCGACAACTTCGACTACGAGCAGCTCAAGAACGGCAACGGTTACGACCACAACTGGGTACTCGACACGGCCGGCGACAAGACGAAGCCCGCCGCAATCCTCTACGCCCCCTCGACGGGCATCGAGCTGACGGTCTACACCACCGAGCCGGGCATCCAGCTCTATACGGGTAACTTCCTCGACGGCACCGCCACGGGTAAGAAGGGTATCGTCTACAACCAGCGCGTGGGTATCTGCCTCGAGACGCAGAAGTATCCCGACACCCCCAACAAGCCCGAGTGGCCTTCGGCCGTTCTGCGACCGGGTGAGAAGTACACCTCGCACTGCACCTTCGCCTTTGCAGTTCGCGAGTAACCCTCCGACGAAATTATTAACCAAAAAAACTATAAAACATTATGAATCTGATTGAAGCACTACAGAACAACGGATTTGCGATGATCGACTACGCAATCTTTGTTCTGTACATCATCCTGCTCGTCGGTCTGGGATTCTTCCTCTCGCGCAGCAAGGATGGCAAAGAGAAATCCTCGAACGACTACTTCCTGGCAGGTAACACGCTGACCTGGTGGGCTGTGGGTGCATCGCTCATCGCCGCCAACATCTCGGCCGAGCAGTTTATCGGTATGTCGGGCTCGGCCTTTGCGTCGGGTATCGCCATCGCCGCCTATGAGCTGATGGCCGCTGCCACGCTGATTGTGGTGGGTAAGTTCCTGCTCCCGGTGATGATCGAACGAAAAATTTTCACCATCCCGCAGTTCCTGCGCGAGCGCTACAACTGGGGCGTAGGTTTGGCCTTCTCGATCTTCTGGCTCTTCCTCTACGTCTTCATCAACCTTACGTCGGTTGCTTGGCTCGGCGCGCTGGCCATTAAGCAGATCCTCGGTATTCCCGCATCGCCCGCCATGTTGCTCGGCATGGAGATCGACATGACGTTGATGGTCATCATCCTGATCCTCTTCATCATCGCCGGTGTCTACTCGATCTACGGCGGTCTGGCTTCGGTGGCTTGGACCGACGTGATGCAGGTTACGTTCCTGGTGGGTGGTGGTCTGATTACGGCCTACTTCGCCCTCGACTTCATCGCCGGTGCCCTCGAGATTCAGGGTGGCGCAATTGGTGCCTTGCAGGAGATTATGGCCAAACTCGGTGCCATTGAGGGCGACCGCCACTTCAACCTGGTGGTAACGCGCAACCCGGCCATCGAGGATATCACGGCCGATCCCTACTTCGACATTCCGGGTATCGTCGTGATTGTGGGTGCGCTGTGGCTCACCAACATCGGCTACTGGGGCTTCAACCAGTACATCATCCAGAAGGGTCTGGCTGCCAAGTCGCTCTCGGAGGCCAAGAAGGGTATGATCTTCGCCGCCTTCCTCAAGATTTTGATTCCCTTCATCGTCTGCATCCCCGGTGTTTGTGCCTACTACATCATGACGCAGGAGCCGGAGCTTTACGCCCAGCTCGCGGGTGAGATTACCCGTTCGGACGATGCCTACCCCTTCCTGATTCGCAACTTCACGCCGACCGTGATCAAGGGTCTGTCGTTTGCCGCCCTGGCTGCCGCCGTTATCTCGTCGCTGGCCTCGATGTTCAACTCGACCTCGACCATCTTCACGATGGATATCTACAAGCAGTTCATCAACAAGGGCGCTTCGGATCGCAAGCTCGTATCGGTAGGTCGTATGACCTCGGTTGCGGCGCTGATTCTGGCCGTGATCGCCGTCTATCCGATTATGGGTGCTGCCGACCAGGCCTTCCAGATCATCCAGGAGTACTCGGGCTTCGTCTATCCGGGCGTTGTCGTGATCTTCGGTCTGGGTCTGCTGTGGAAGCGCGCCTCGGGTACGGCTGCCGTAGTGGCCGCCATCGGTACCTTCGCCTTCTCGGTACTCTTTAAGTTCCTGTTGCCCGACGTTCCGTTCCTGCTGCGCATGGGTTACGTATTCATCGCCCTGGTGACCCTCTTCATCGGTCTCTCGCTGCTGAACAAAAAGACGGTCAAGGCCGACAAGCTCGACGAGGCTACGGTCAAGACGCAGCTCCTCTGGAGCCGTGTAACGTTCGTTGCCGCCCTTGTCAGCCTCGCACTCGGCATCATCGGCATCAGCAACGAGGCGATGCGCAACAACGGCTTCGAGGCCTTCTTCTTCCTGACGGCCATGTTTGCCACGATCGCCATCTACCTGCGCTCGAATGCCCTCGATCCCGTACAGCACGAGAAGGCTGTGAAGATCGACCTGGCAGTATTCCGCTCGGATCGCGCCTTCAACCTCGGTGCTGCCGGTGTGGTTATTATCCTGACTATTCTGTACTACATACTTTGGTAATATGCTCGAACAATTGAAAGATAAGGTTTGCAAAGCGAACCTCGATTTGGTAAAACACGGCCTCGTGATCTTCACCTGGGGCAACGTTTCGGCCATCGACCGCGAGAAGGGTCTGGTGGTGATCAAGCCCAGCGGCGTGGATTACGACGATATGAAGGCTTCGGATATGGTAGTGGTTGACCTCGACGGCAAGATCGTCGAGGGCGACCTCAACCCCTCGTCCGACACGGCTACCCACCTCGAGATCTACAAGGCCTTCCCCGAGGTGGGCGGCATTGTCCACACCCACTCGACCTACGCCACGGCGTGGGCACAGGCGGGCAAGGATATCCCCAACATCGGCACCACGCACGCCGACTACTTCCACCGCGCCATCCCCTGCACCGGCTCGATGACGGCCGATCAGATGGGCGAGTACGAGAAGCACACCGGCACGGTGATCATCAACCGCTTCGTGGAGGCCGGCATGAACCCGATGCACACGCCGGGCGTGCTGGTCAAGAACCACGGTCCCTTCGCTTGGGGTAAGGATGGCGACGAGGCTGTCCACAACGCTGTGGTGATGGAGCAGGTGGCCAAGATGGCCTTCGTGGCCTACCAGGTGAACCCCGCGCTCGAGATGAACGACCTGCTGGTCGAGAAGCACTACTCGCGCAAGCACGGCGCCAACGCCTACTACGGCCAGAAGAAAAAGTAAGAGAGATTCTATTTACGCATAAAAACATTTAACTACGTTATGATTAACGCCTATAAAGATTTTGAGGTATGGTTCGTGACGGGTGCTCAGCTGCTCTACGGTGGCGATGCAGTCGTTTCGGTTGACGCACACTCGACGACGATGGTCGATGGTATGAACGCTTCGGGTAAGCTCCCCGTCAAGGTGGTTTACAAGGGCACTGCCAACTCGTCGAAGGAGGTCAAGGATATTATGAAGGCTGCCCAGGCCGACGATAAGTGTATCGGTGTGATGACCTGGATGCACACCTTCTCGCCCGCCAAGATGTGGATCCACGGTCTGCAGGAGCTGAAGAAGCCGCTGCTGCACCTCCACACGCAGTTCAACGAGGAGATCCCCTGGAACGAGATCGATATGGACTTTATGAACCTCAACCAGTCGGCCCACGGTGACCGCGAGTTCGGCCACATCACGGCCCGCATGCGCAGCTCGCGCAAGCTCGTTGTCGGCTACTGGAAGGATGAGAAGACCCTCGAGAAGATCGCCATCTGGCAGCGTGCTGCCGCCGCATGGGCCGACTCGCAGGATATGCTCGTGATTCGCTTCGGCGACCAGATGAACAACGTGGCCGTTACGGATGGCGACAAGGTGGAGGCTGAGATTCGCCTGGGCTACCACGTCGATTACTACCCCGTAAGCCAGTTGATGAACTTCTTCGACAAGATCACCGACGATGAGGTCGATGCACTCGTTGCCGAGTATTTCCAGCTCTACGACCACGATGCCGAGCTGGAGGATAAGTCGACGGTTGCCTACGAGAAGGTGTGGAACGCTGCCAAGGCGGAGCTGACGATCAAGGCTTGCCTCAAGGCTACCGGCGCCAAGGCCTTCACGACGAACTTCGACGATTTGGGTTACTTCGACCAGATTCCGGGTCTTGCTGCTCAGCGCCTGATGGCCGAGGGTTACGGCTTCGGTGGCGAGGGTGACTGGAAGACGGCCGCCATGGTGCGCACCGTATGGTTCATGACGCAGGGTATGGGCAAGGGTTGCTCCTTCATGGAGGACTACACGCTCAACTTCGCCGGCGAGGATAGCACGATTCTCCAGTCGCACATGTTGGAGGTCAGCCCGCTGATCGCTGCCCAGAAGCCTCGCCTCGAGGTTCACTTCCTGGGTATCGGTGTGCGCAAGACCCCGACGGCTCGTCTGGTCTTCACCTCGAAGACCGGCTCGGGTGTAGCCGCCACGGTGGTCGACATGGGTAACCGTATGCGCCTGATTGTAAACGATGTAGAGTGCGTAGAGCCGAAGCCGCTGCCCAAGCTCCCCGTAGCCTCGGCCCTCTGGAAGCCGATGCCCAACTTCGAGGTAGGCGCCGGTGCCTGGATCCTGGCCGGTGGTACGCACCACTCCTGCTTCTCGTACGACGTGACGGCCGAGTATTGGGAGGACTTCGCCGAGATCGCAGGTATCGAGATGGTACACATCAACAAGGATACGACGATCACGGAGTTCAAGAAGGAGCTGCGCATGAACGAGATCTATTATATGTTGGGCAAGGCCCTCTGCTAACCCTTAAAAGAAGAGAAAACGTATGGCTAAATATGTAATTGGTCTGGACTACGGCAGCGATTCGGCGCGTGCCGTCCTGGTCAATGCCGAGAATGGCGAGACGCTCGCCACGGCTGTCCGCTACTACCCCCGTTGGAAGGAGGGTAAATTCTGCAACCCCGCCATCAACCAGTACCGTCAGCACCCGAAGGATTATGTCGAGGTGCTAGAGGCTACGGTACGCGAGGTGCTGGGTGCTGTCTCGTCGGAGGTGGCCCAGAATGTGGTCGGTATCGCCTTCGATACCACCGGCTCGACCCCCTGCTTCATCGATGAGGAGGGTACGCCGCTGGCGCTGAAGGAGGAGTTTGCCGAGAACCCCAACGCGATGTTCGTTCTTTGGAAGGATCACACGGCTGTTAAGGAGGCTGACGAGATCAACGCTCTCTGCCAGCGCTGGGAGCCCGACTACTCGGCCTACGAGGGTGGTATCTACTCCTCGGAGTGGCTGTGGGCCAAAGCGTTGCACGTGCTGCGCGAGGATGAGAAGGTGCGCGAGGCGGCCTACTCGATCGTCGAGCACTGCGAGTGGATGCCCGCCATGCTCACCGGCACGACCAAGCCGAAGGATATCGTTCGCAGCCGCTGCGCCGAGGGTCACAAGGCAATGTGGCACGCCAAGTGGGGCGGTCTGCCGTCGGAGGAGTTCCTCACGACGCTCGATCCGCTGCTGGCCGGTCTGCGCGATAAGATGTTCACCGAGACCGAGACGGCCGAGAAGGTCGTAGGTCACCTTACGGAGGAGTGGGCCAAGCGTCTGGGTCTTTCGACCGACGTAGTGGTTGCCGGTGGCGCTTTCGACTGCCACATGGGCGCCGTAGGTGCCGGTGTGAAGCCCTACACCTGGGTACGCATCATCGGTACTTCGACCTGCGACATTATGGTCGTAGAGCCCGAGGTGATTGGCGAGAAGCTCATCCCCGGTATCTGTGGTCAGGTCGATGGCTCGGTAGTTCCGGGTCTGATCGGTCTGGAGGCGGGTCAGTCGGCCTTTGGCGATATCTACGCCTGGCTGCGCCGCGTGCTGGAGTTCCCCTTGAAGGCCATCGTGGGCGATCAGCTCACGCCCGAGGCTTTGGACAAGGCTTGCGATAAGATTCTGCCCGCACTGACGGCCGAGGCCGAGAAGATTCCCGTGGGCGAGAGCGGTGTGATTGCCGTCGATTGGATGAACGGCCGCCGTACGCCCGATGCCAACCAGATGCTCAAGGGTGCCATTGCCGGCATTACGCTCGGCACGACGGCTCCGATGCTCTTCCGCGCCCTGGTCGAGGCTACGGCTTTCGGCTCGAAGGCGATTATGGAGCGTCTGAAGAGCGAGGGTGTGCGCATCGACCAGTGCATCGGCATTGGCGGTATCGCCCTCAAGTCGCCCTTCGTGATGCAGGTGATGAGCGATGTGCTGGGTGTGCCCATCTCGGTATGCCAGAGCGACCAGGCTTGCGCCCTCGGTGCTTCGATCTTTGCAGCGGTGGCTGCGGGTCTCTACCCCTCGATCGAGAAGGCCCAGGAGGCGATGGCTTCGGGGTGCGCCAAGGAGTACAAGCCCAACGCCGAGAACCACGCCAAGTACGAGGCCCTCTACGAGGAGTACCTCAAGCTCGGTGCCTACTGCGAGAGCAAGTAATCGAGGCCTCAAGGCAAGAAAAAGACCCCGACCTGAAATCAGGTCGGGGCTTTTTTTGTCGGGGTGAGTCGGTTGCACTCCTACTCCCCCTCCCACGCGCTCGGCTCGTTTATACGCCCGAGAACATCGAGAAACCGCCGTCGATCGGCAGATTGACACCCGTAATGAAGGAGGCGGCATCCGAGCAGAGGAACTGGATGGCACCGTTGAGCTCCGTGATATCGCCAAAGCGGCGCATCGGGGTATTGGCCAGCACCTTGTGGCTACGCTCGGTGAGCGAGCCGTCGGGGTTGATGAGCACGGCACGATTCTGATCGCCGATGAAGAAGCCCGGAGCTACGGCATTGACGCGGATACCGTCGCCATACTTCAGGGCCATATCCATCGCCATCCACATCGTGAAGTTGGTCACCGCGGCCTTGGCTGCCGAGTAGCCCGGCACGTTGGTCATCGACTGGAGAGCCGCCATCGAGGAGATATTGACAATGGCACCCTTCTTTTGGCGCGCCATCACCTCACCGAAGATGATCGAGGGGTAGACCGTACCGTTCATATTGAGGTTCGTCACCTTGTTCCAATCCTCAATCTTCATATCGAAGATCGGCTGGTCGGGGCGCAGCGTAGCACCCGGCATATTGCCGCCTGCGATGTTGATCAGGATGTCGATGCGCCCCCATGCGGCCACCACCTGCTCGGCCACGGCGCGAATCGAATCGAGGTCGAGGACATTGCAAATCAACCCCATCACCTCGCCACCGCCCACGGCGCGCAGCTCCTCGACACGCTTATCGAGCTGCTCCTGACGAATATCGAGGGCTACCACCTTGGCACCCTGCTCCACAAAGCTGCGGGCAACACTGCCACCCAGCACACCTCCGGCACCCGTGACAATGGCCACCTTACCGGCAATCGAAAACATTTCGTTCATTTTTCTATCGCTTATTATTGTTTAAGTTCATCTCTTACGACGGCCATCATACCCTCGACCTGCGCCAGGGCAAACATGCGCCCATGGAACGAGTAGCCCGGGTTGTAGCCTATCTTCTCGTCGCCCAGCATCGTGCGACCATGATCGACACGCATCGGGAGGTCGGCGCGCTCCTTCTCGAAGATGCGGATCAGCTCGATGAGGCGACCGCGCCCCTCGAGATGCGAGGCCTCCATAAAGTTGCCGCCTTCGAGGATGTTGCAGCTGCGCAGGTGGACAAAGTGGGTGCGGGCGGCAAAACGCTCGGCCATCTTCACCACATCGTTGTGCGCCCCCGACGAGAGCGATCCTGCACAGAAGGTGACACCGTTCATCGGGTGATCGACAGCCTCGAGCAGCCAGGCGATATCCTCCTCCGAGGTGACAATGCGGGGCAGACCCAGAACCTGGAAGGGGGGATCGTCGGGGTGTACACACATCCGAATTCCCCACTGCTCGCAAGTGGGCATAATCGCCGCGAGGAAGTAGCGCATATTCTCGCGCAACTGATCGCGATCGATGCCTGCATATTGCGCCAAGAGGCGCTTGAAGATCGCTACGGGGTGCTTGTCGCCCTCGCGGATGTTGCCGTTGATGAAGCCCTGCGTCTTGACGATAATCGTGTCGATCAGGGCATCGCGCTCGGCCTCGGTAATCGTTTTATCGAGCTCCTCGACGCGGGCCAGCATCTCGGGGCTGTACTCTTTTGCTGCCCCCTCGCGCTCCAAGATCTTGAGGTCGAAGTAGGCGAAGCGCACCGCATCGAAATAGAGGGTCGAAGTGCCATCGGCAAGCGGATACTCTAAATCGGTGCGAATCCAGTCGATGACGGGCATAAAGTTGTAGCAGACGGTCGTTACACCGGCGCGTCCAAGGTTTTCGAGGCTGATGATGTAGTTGGCGATGAGCCGATCGCGCTCCGCGCCGCCATATTTGATCGCCTCGCTGACGGGCAGCGACTCGACCACCGACCAGCGCATGCCGTGGTCGGCAATCAGATCGCGCGTGGCCTCGATCTGCTCCAGGGGCCACACCTCGCCGTTGGGTATGGCGTGTAGGGCCGTTACGATGCCCTCAACACCTATTTGGCGCAACATCGACAAGGTAATCTTGTCGTTCGGGCCAAACCATCTCCAAGTCTTCTCCATAGGCGGTTTAGTTATGATGAGTCATATTGAGTCGTATCTTCTTCAGCTCCTCGAGTCGATGCACCGCGGGGGTGACATCCTCGGGGAAAGGCAGGCCGTTGATGCTCTGGAAGTAGAGCAGGCAGGCATCCTTCCACCACAGGGCATCGGAGCACTGGATCGTCAGGCGGCGATTGACCGCCTCGAAACGCTCCGCATCAACATAGGGGCGCATCTTTTGCCATGTGGCACGCATCGCCCACACCTCGCTCAAGCCACGCTCATAGCGGCGGCAAAGCCCCTCCCAGAGGCTCTGACCACTCGCCAACGGGTAGTCCCAGGGAAGGTGATGGAACCACAGAATCAGCTCCTCGGGGCAGGTTGCGGGGTCGTCGTAGCGCGAACGCAGTGGCTCGGCATATTGGGCCGTAGCCCCCGATCCGCGCGATGAGCGGTCGAAACCGATCCCCTCCTTGTCAGCCTTGTGGTAGTAGCTCGGCAACCAATCGGGGCGCGCTCCGGGCACGGCACACCACGGCTCGGGGCCGTAGTGGTGCCCCCAGGCAAAGAGGTGGTGCAGACCCATCGGCATCATATAATCGACACACGCCTCGCGTGAGCGCATCATCAGCTCGGTCATCGGCTCGACAAAGGCCGACTCGGCCGTAAAGGTCTGACAGAGCCACTCGCGGGCTATCTCCTCCGACGAGAGGGTCACATCCCACGCCAAGCGGCCAAAGGCGTACCAATTGGCCTGAGCGAAGTGGTGACCACACCAATTGGCATCGAGGCCGATATTCGCAACACCTGCAATCGCCGTATGGCTCTGCTCATAGAGGTTGCCATCCGTGGCACGTGCCACCGTAGAGCCGACGCCGGCCTGATAGGTATCGGCATCGAGGCACTCCTCGAACAGGGGGGCGAGGTAGACCAAGTGGTTCGAGAATCCGAGGTACTCCTGCGTGATCTGCAGCTCGGCCATCACGGGCGTTTGGCGCATGGCACCAAAGAGGGGGCTGAAGGGTTCGCGCGGCTGGAAATCGACCGGGCCGTTCTTCACCTGGACAATCACATTATCGAGGAATTTGCCGTCGAGGGGCATAAATTCGTCGTAGGCCTGCTTGGCACGATCGGGCTCACTCGGCGCATAGACAAAGGCGCGCCACATCACAATGCCGCGATAGGGAGCCAACGCCTCGGCCAGCATATTGGCACCGTCGGCGTGGCTGCGACCGAAGTCCTGCGGGCCGGGAAGCCCCTCGGAGTTGGCCTTGACCAAGAAGCCACCAAAGTCGGGCACCAGGGCATAGATCTCCTTCACCTTCTGTTTCCACCAGCGGCGCACCCGCTTATCGAGCGGATCAGAGGTAGGGAGTCCACCCAGCGCGGCAGGCGACGAGAAGTTGATCGAGAGGTAGACCTGCACACCGTAGGGGCGCAGCACATCGGCGATGAGTTTCACCTGCTCGAGGCGCTCTCGGGAGAGCATCTCGGGCGAAGCATTGACGTTGTTGAGCACCGTGCCGTTGATGCCCAGCGAGGCGTTGGCTCGGCCATACTGTCGCCAGAGGTCGATCTGGGGCTCCTCACGCTGCCACCAAATCGAGCGACCGGCATAGCCGCGCTCGACCGTGCCGTCGAGGTTGTCCCAATGGTTCAGCAAGCGACGTTCGTAGCTGGGCGACTGGCGCTCGTCGTAGGTGCGCTTCAACCCCGTACCCTGCGCATCGCGCAGCAGGTGGTAGGCACCATAGAGTGCTCCGCGCGGTGAGCCGCCCACGACGGCCACCGTATCGCCCCCCATCGAGCGCAGGAGGTAATCCTCGGCACCCAAATCATCCAGTGCCTCGGCCACGAAGTTGGCCTTGACCCACTCTTCGTCGACCGTCACCACCAAGGGGGTGCACCCCTCGATTGCGGCCACCTCACTACGTGCAAGGTCGAGCATCGAGGTCGTTGCAGCCTCGTTCTTGGGCAACCAAAGGTCGCTCCCCGTAGCGGCCAAAGCTGCTACGGGGGCGACGATAGCCACGCACGAAAAGAGCCTATGAAATATTCGTCGCATGGCCGCTTATGCTTTTTCGGTTCCCTCCAGGGTCAGGATACGTCCCTCGGCATCGTACTCCAACTCGACCACCTTCATCGAGCGCAGCCAGGTCAGGCCGCCCGAGGGTACCGAGTCGTGGTGGAAGAGGTACCACTTCCCCTTAAACTCCGCGATGGCGTGGTGGGTTGTCCACCCCACTACGGGGGTCAAGATCACACCCTGGTAGGTGAAGGGGCCGTAGGGGTTATCGCCAATGGCGTAGCACAACTCGTGCTTGTCGCCCGTCGAGTAGCTGAAGTAGTATTTGCCGTTGTATTTGTGCATCCACGAGGCCTCGAAGAAGCGGTGGGGATCGTCGGCCGTGAGGGGCTTACCCTCCGCATCGATAATCACCACGGGGCGCGGCTCTTCGGCAAACTGCACCATATCCTCCGAGAGGCGCACCACACGTGCCGGCAGTGCCTGCTCATCTCCCTCGGGCAGGTAGGCCGCCTCGAGCGCCTTGTTATCCTTGTAGCGCTGCAACTGACCGCCCCACAGACCTCCGAAATACATGTAGTAGGCCCCATCATCCTCCAAGATGGCGGGGTCGATGCTGTAGCTACCGCGAATCGGGTCGGCCTCGGGCTTGAAAGGACCGTAGGGGTTCTTGCTCGTAGCCACACCGATGCGGAAAATATCATTCTTGTCCTTCAGGGGGAAGTACATATAATAGGTATCCCCCTTGCGTGCCACGTCGCAATCCCAAAGCTGACGACCTGCCCAGGGAATATCCTCGACAGCAAGCACCACACCGTGGTCGGTGAGCTCACCATTCTCGATGTCATCGGTCGAGAAGACGTGGTAATCCTTCATGTTGAAGTGGTCGCCGTTGTCGTTCTCCGCAACGCCCGACTCCCAATCGTGCGAGGGGTAGATGTAAAGTTTGCCATCAAAGACATGGACAGCCGGATCGGCCATGTAATCGTTCGGAACAAGGTATTTAGGTGTTTTCATAGTGCTATTTATTGTTAATTTTTTCGTTGATAATCTCCTGTACGACAGGCTTTAATTTCTTCTCGCGGTCGAAGAGCAGCGGATAGTCTGTGCGACCCGGCATCGGCCAGTCGTTGCGCCACGAATCGCCATCCGAGAAGCCCCACGCCGTCACACGGCTGATCTTATCGGCATGCTTCTCGTAGAGGTCGACAAAGCTGCGCAGGCGCTCATCCCACGCTTGACTCACCTCGTCGGGCATCCCGTCGGGATAGGGATTCATCTGCTTGGCATAGGCCACGCGGTCCGAAACCTCGGCGCCCATGCGCACCGTAGGCAACACCGTGATATCCCACTCGGTGATCATCACCTTAACCCCCTCGGCAGCAAAAGCCGTGAGGCTCTTTTCAAACTCCTCAATGGCAGGGTAATCCATACCCATGTGGTTCTGCATACCGACCGCATCGATGCGAATTCCTTTGGCCTTCAGGTCGCGGATGAGCTGCACAACGCGGTTGCGCTTCCCCTCCGAGGCCATCGAGTAATCGTTGTAGTAGAGCTCGGCATCGGGGTCGGCCTCGTGGGCAAATTGGAAGGCCAACTCGAGGTAATCCTCGCCGATGATCTCGAGGAAGGGGGTCGGGCGCAGTGTACCGTCCTCCAAAATCGCCTCGTTGACCACATCCCACCCCTGAATACGGCCACGATAGCGCGAAACGAGGGTCGTGATGTGGCTCTTCAGGCGCTCGATCATCACCTCGCGCGAGACCTTGTTGCCCTCCTTATCGAAGGGGAACCAGGGAGCCAACTGCGAGTGCCACACCAAGGTATGGCCGATGATAAACATATCGTTCTCTTCGCCAAAGGCCACGAAGGGGTCCGAAAGCGAGAAATCAAACTTACCCTCCTCGGGTTGTATCTCCTCGCTCTTCATGCAGTTCTCGGCCACAATCGAGTTGAAGTGGGTGGCGATAAGGACTTGCGCCTCACGATCCTGACCCATGATTTGGGCGGCATTGAGGGCCGTACCCACCAAAAATTCATCTGCGAAAGCCTCCTTCAAGGTCGGCTCGGCAGGGGGTGTGGAACAGGCAGCTGCCAGAAGGGCGATGCCCCACAAGAGTTGTCGTTTCATAGCTATTTCGGTTTTAAGATTCAAGGCTGAGGTTAGTAGTCGGCACGGGCACGACGCTCGGCCAGCTCGCCCTGCATCTGCTCGTTAAAGGATTTGGTAATGGGATAGAAGAGCAGCGCGATGACACCCACAAAGAAGGTGGCCGCCGGAATCAGACTCGACGAGAGCACGATACCCTCGACCGCCTCGGCGCTCTGCACCACACCGGCACCCGACTCGTAGCCGAAGCCCGAGAGGAGGAAGCCGAGCAGGGCACCACCGACGCCCAGACCCGCCTTTAGGGCAAAGACCACGCCGGCGAAGACAAAGCCCGTAGCACGACGGTGCGAGACATACTCCATGTGGTCGGCCACATCGGCCATCATGGCCCACAACATCGGAACGGTGGGGGCATAAGCGAGGCTCTTGAGGAAGTTCAGCAGGAAGATTGTCTCCACATCGGCCTTACCCGGGAAGTAGAAGAGGGCCGTAAAGAGGGCCGTCAGGGCCAGGCAGATGATAAAGACGCGCTTCTTACCAAAGCGGTTGGCCAGGAACGAGGAGAGGAGTATCACGCCGAAGAACTGCACCAGGGCACCCACCATGTTGAAGACACCGAAGCCCACCACGTAGGCATCCTGCGGGCCGCGCACGATCAGACCAAAGGCGTTGAGGATGGCATAACCGGCCCCTTCGCCCACACCGGCATAGACTAGACCCAGCTTATCGAGGAAGGCGTAGAGAGCGGCCGAATCGACGTAGTTTTCGAAGTAGAAGTTCATGGCACTACCCCACATGGCCAGCGTCGTGAAGAGGAAGAGGGTCAGGACAAACATCGCACGCCAGGGCACGCTGCCAAAGACCTCGCGGATGTCCTTGCGGATGTCGCTCTTCTGGCTCTGCGGCGGCGCGATACGCTCCTTGGTTGTAAAGAAGGTGATCACCAGGAAGACAAAGCCGATGACGGCAAAGAGCGAGATGGTGCACAACCAACCATGACCGGCATCGCCCCCGTCGGAGAACTTATTGACGAGCGGAAGCGTAAGACCTTGCACCACAAACTGGGCAATCGTAGCGGCGACGAAGCGGATCGAGGTGATGCTGTTGCGCTCCTTGATATCGCCCGACATGACGCCCACCAACGACGAGTAGGGGGTGTTGTTGAACGAGTAGAGGCTCATCAGAAGCGTGTAGGAGATGGTCGCATAGACAGCCACGAGGGTCTTATCCTCGATACCCGGGTTGTAGAAGGCCAGGATGTAGAAGACCATAAACGGAAGTGCCGTCCAGAGCACCCAGGGGCGGTATTTACCCCACCGCGTATTGGTGCGGTCGGAGAGAATACCCACCGTCGGGTCGACAAAGGCATCGACAATGCGGGCGATGAGCATCACCGTGCCGGCAATGGCGCCCTCCAGACCAAAGATGTCGGTGTAGAACTTGGTCTGGTAGATCATCATCATCTGGAATACGAGGTTGGCCGACCCATCGCCCAAGCTGTATCCGATCTTCTCCCACAGGGAGATCTTCTGCGTAGCTGTTTTCATCCTATTTTGTTGTTTTATTTATTTCTCCTTGTTCCTTATTCGACGGCAATCTCGAAGGTCGAGCAGAGCAGCCCCTCGGCATTGCAAATCGAGGCACCCTCGGGATTATCGGCCCAGGCGTAGCGCACAAAAGCGGGCTCCTCGACGGGACTTTCGATGCAGAGGCGACCACGCTCGATACGCGCCTTGGCCTGCACGAAGCGGCGGTCGGCAGCAGCCACCGCAATCCACCCCACTTCGGCCTGATCGACGGGCTTGAGCCCCTCTTTCGTGAAATTGATTACAATCTCCTTCCCCTTGAGGGTTGCCTTCTGCGGCTCGGGGCCCCTCCACTGCACCTTTTCGCCGTAGGCCAGCGCACGGGCAGCCAAGGCGAGGCGGTCGCCGATCTTCTTCTTCTCGAGGGGGTGGATATCGTTCCACTCGCCACAATCGAGCGTCACGACGGTAGCCACGTTGGGAATCGTTTTCATCGCATCGAACTGCACCTGGCGCAACTCACCCCAACCGCTCGGATGTTCGGGGTTGTCGTCGGGAACCATATAGCCGGGCAGCTGCACCGTGAGCACGGGGAGGTTGGGCGAGCGGTACTCCTTGCGCCACTCCTCGATCATATTCTCGAACAAAGCACCGTAGCGATAGGTCTCGCCCGTATTAGACTCGCCCTGGTACCACAAGGCACCCTTGATGGCGTAGTTGAACGAGGGGGCCAACATCGCGTGGTAGAGGGCCGTAGGCTCCCAGCGGAAGAAGGCCTCACCGGCAAGGGGATAGAGTGCCGCACCGCGACGATGCTTCCACACGCCCTCCAGCGAGATCTCCTTGTCGCCCTGCACCACCTTGTAGGGTTTGTCGTGGACAACAGCCGAGGTGCCGCTCTGACTGATCAGGCGCACGGCAATCGTATTTTCGCCCTCGCGCAGCACACCGGCCGGCAGGGGGTAGATGCGGGGCGGATATTGGTAGGAGGTCGTGCCAACAAAGGTACCGTTGACAAAGACCGAATCGGCATCGATCATATAACCCATGCGCAGCACGGCGGGCTTCGCGGGGTCGATCTCGCCGCTCTGGAACGTGCGGCGCAACCACATCACACCGTTGATCGGGCGATAGGCATCGTTGCGCGCCCAACGGCAATCGAAGAGGTCGGCCTCATCCCACGCGCTGTCGTCGTAGTCGGCCTTGTGCCACTTGTTCAGACCCTCGTCACGACGATTGAGCTCGGCATGCCAGGTGCGGCTGCGCAGGCGATCGTTCGCCTCGACCGACTTTACGTACTCCTCCTGGCGCAGCAGGCTCAACTTCGAAGCGATCGTGGGAAACTCCTCGAGCGCCTCGGGGCTCATCCACGACTCGACACGCGAGCCGCCCACCGAGATATTCATCAGGCCGATAGGCACGCCCGTCGTCTCATACATGCGCTTGGCAAAGAAGTAGCAGAGGGCCGAGAACTGCATCACCTTGCCCTGCACGCAGGGCTCCCAGCTTCCCGAGGGATAATCTTCGCCCACGGCGTTGAAATCGTAGATGGTCGGCACCTTGAAGTGGCGAATCATCGGATTCTCGTAGGCGCGAATCTCGTCGGCAAACTTATCCATCACGCGATAGACCTGCAACTCCATGTTCGACTGTCCCGAGCAGAGCCACACATCGCCCACCAGGATATCGCGCAGCACAATGTCGTTAATCTGCATCGTAATGGGGCCACAGGCGGGAAGCGGATCGGCCAGAATCAGCCAGCGCCCCTCGCTATCGGCCGTCGTAATGTACTCACGACCGCCAAAGGTCAGGTGCACCTCTTCGCCTGCATCGGCAAAGCCCCAGAAGCGTAGTTCGGTGTCGCGCTGCAACACCATTCCGTCCGAGATCAGACGCGGCAAACGAACCTTGGCCTCCGCACTAAACGCGAAGAGCAGCAAGGCGGCCAGCAACATGGAAAAAAATCGTTTCATAGTCGTGTGTTATTTATTCTTTAATTCCTACAAATTCAGTGGTTCTGTGCGATCATCGTACAGACTCTTCACCATTGCAAATGTACAAAAAAGCGGTTTTACAGGTTGTCGGCCGTGTTTCAAGGACTTAAATTTTTGTAACATTGCTGTCGTTTCTGTAACATAAACTATCCAAATAGAAACATTCGGCCTCAAGAGTGAATTTCGAGGGGTATTTTTTCGTAATTTTGACTACACAACAAACGATGCCGACCATGAAAAAACTCATTTTTGCTACTGCACTCCTACTGCTCATCGGAGCCGCAGGATGCACCCCGAAGGCCACCGAAACGCTCACCGTGAGCCGCCTTAGCTACACGGGGCAGGACACCCTTTTCGAGGGCGAAATCGACCCCGCGACCCACTACCGCAATCCGATTCTGGCCGGTTTCTACCCCGACCCGAGCATCTGTCGCAAGGGCGAGGATTACTTCCTGGTCTGCTCGTCGTTTGCCTACTGGCCCGCCATACCTATTTTTCATTCGCGCGACCTGGTCCATTGGCAGTCGTTGGGCCATGTCATCGACCGCCCCTCGCAGCTGACGCTCAAGGAGGGGTTGCGACTCAGCGGCGGCATCTATGCACCGGCCATCACCTACAATCCCCACACCGAGCTCTTCTACCTCATAACGACCGACGTGGACGGCATCGGTAACTTTGTGGTCACCACACCCGATCCCCGCACAACCCCCTGGAGCGACCCGATTCCCCTGCCCAAGGTGGGCGGCATCGACCCCTCGCTCTTCTTCGACGAGGATGGGCGCGGCTATTTGGTCCATAACGACGCCCCCGCCGCCGAGCCGCAGTGGGACGGCCACCGCGCCATCTGGCTCCACGAATTCGATGGCGCGACCTGCACCACCGTCGGTGAGCGACGACTGATTCTCGACGGCGGCATCGACCCTGCTACCAAGCCGGTATGGATCGAGGGGCCCCACCTCTACAAAATCGAGGGTCGCTACTACCTGATGGCGGCCGAGGGGGGCACAAGCGTCAACCACTCGGAGGTGATTCTCTCGGCCGAGCGCCCCGAAGGCCCCTACACCGCAGCGCCGCACAACCCGATACTCACGCAACGCGACTTGAGCGAGAATCGCCCCAACAAGATTACGAGTGTCGGCCACGCCGACCTGATCGAGACCCCCGACGGGGCGTGGTATGTCCTCTTCCTCGGCTGCCGTCCCTACGAGAGCAACCACTACCACACGGGGCGCGAGAGCTTCCTGCTGCCCGTCACCTGGAGCGAGGGCTACCCCACGATTCTGCCTCGGGGCGAGGCGGTGCCCATCGTGGTCGAGAAGCGCGACCTGCAGCCCGCAGGCGAGCCGCTGACGGGTAACTTCCGATGGCAGACCGACTTCGCCGAGGGGCTTGCGAGCCGCTTCCTGATGGTTCGCACCCCCCAAAGCGCCTTCTATACGACCGATCGCCACGGACTCCACATCACCCCGACCGATCGCCTGATTACAAACAAGACCAACCCCGCCTTTGTGGGGATTCGCCAGCAGCACACCGCCTTTGAGACGGAGATCGAACTGCTCTACAACCCCTCGGAGGGGGCTTTCGGAGGTCTTTGCTGCTTCCAGAACGAGGCACATCACCTCCTCTTCGGTCTGACGCGCAGTCAGGGCATGCCGCAACTCATCGTGCAGCGTGTTGCGCAGGGCGAGAAGGAGCTGCTTGTGGCTGTGCCCCTCGACGAGAGAATGGTGCGCAAGCCGATCACCCTGCGCCTGATTGGTAACGGTGCCTGGATTACGTTGCAGGCCGAAGCCGACCGAGCCACCTTTGAGCCGATCACGGAGCTCTACGCCTCGTTCCTCAGCACCGAATCGGCGGGCGGCTTTACGGGGGTTGTCATCGGCCCCTACGCGGCCACCGCCCTCTAACAACAAAAGAGGTGTCCGACGTCGGACACCTCTTCTCTTTTGCTTTTCGGGCCATTAATGGCGGCACGCCTCGGTATGCACGTGCCCCTTATTTTCGCCAATATCCCGACTCGGCGCCCCTTCGTTATGCGATCGTCGGAGCGTGGAGCCATCCTCGGCCTCGCCCACCATCGCACCGCACTTTTCACCCTCGATGCGCCCCCGATTGGTGCAATCCTCAACCACCCCCTCGCGGCTGTTCACACCCACAATGCCTCCGGCAAAGTGGCGCGAGGAGACCGTAGCGTCGTTGCTCGAGGCGGCAATCCGACCGCCATTCATACCGCAAATACCACCGGAAAACCACCCTTCGCCGACCACAGCGCCCCGATTCAGGCACGAGTCGATCGCGGCACGGTAGCTCCAGCCCACCAGACCGCCCGTCTGGTTACCCAGACCGCGCACCTCGCCCCGATGTTCCGAGAGACGCAGTTGCGGGGTCGGCTCCCCCTCCCCGAGGGGCATCATACGACCCACCAGGCCGCCGACACACCCCCGCTCGGCAAAGAGTTCCGCCTCGCTCACGCACCCCTCGACAAGGCTGTGATTCTCGGCACAGAGTGCTCCGAGCAGCACCTGGGGATGGTGCGCCTCGAAGCGTACCGAAGCGGCCAGGGTCAGGTTGCGAATCGTGCCCGTATTGACCCCGAAGAGCCCCACACGCAGGCTGTCGCTCTTCACGCGCAGCCCCTTGATGCGGTGGCCGCCACCATCGAAAACACCTCGAAAGGCGGTCAACGGCTCCTCGCCAATGGGTCGCCACTCCTCAACGGCGCTCAAATCCAAATCGGTATGCAGACGCACGACACCCGTCGAGTCCTGCCAACGAACGGGGGTCGCTCCACCATTCACATCGCGGGCAAAGGCTAAGAAATCAGCCTCGGAGTGGATGCCCGCCGGCGGGGTTTGGTGCGAGGTGCAGGCTACAGCCACAAGGGCCGCCACGAAGATCAAGATGCGTTTCATGTTCAGCTTTTTTTAGAGGTTAAAGAGGCGTTTGAGGGTCTCCTCATCGGTGCAATTCATATACTTGGCCACAAACTCCTTGGGGGTCATTCCGAAGTAGTCGCGGAAGGAGTTCGAGAAGTAGCTGTGGGTCGAGAAGCCCACCTTGTAGGCCACCTCCGAGATATTGACCTTGTGGTTGATCAGCAGGAAGGCGGCCTGCTTGAGGCGTATCGAGCGGATGAGGTTGCTCGGCGAGGTGGAGATGTGCTCCTTGAGTTTGCGGTTCAGATGGACACGGCTCAAACCCACCTCGCGGCTCAGGTCATCGACGCTGAAGTCGGGGTCCTCGATGTGTTTGCGGATCACCTCCACGACGCGATTGACCAGCTTGTCGTCGCTCGAGCCCATCTCGACCTCCGTATAGCCGCCATCGACCTCGGTGCGGAACTTATTGCGAATCATCTCGCGCGTGGCAATTGCCTGGGCAATACCGCTACGCAGCAACTCGAGGTTGATGGGCTTGGTCAAGAAGCGGTCGGCACCCATCTCGATGCACTGCTGGAGGCTCTCATCGTCGCTCTGCGAGGTGAGCACCACAACGGGGATGTGGTTGGTCGAGAGGCTCTGCTTGATTTTGCGGCAGAGCTCCAAGCCATCCATCTCGGGCATCACCAGGTCGGTCACCACCGCATCGGGAATCGACGAGGAGATGTGTCGCCAGGCATCCTTGCCGTTGGGGAAATACTCCACGTTGTAGAGCTGCTGCAGCTCGCTGCGCAGGTAGGTGCCCAGCTCCTGATCGTCATCGACCAGCACCACGTTGCGCTTCGACTTGCTGTTGCGGCCCTCCGCAGGTTGCTCCTCGGCGCGGTAATCGAGCCCGGCGACCGCCTCGGCGGGCTGCTGTGCGCGCAGGTTCATATAGAGGTCCTTGTGCTTGGCCGCCGAGAGCATCTCGTCGGACGAGAGGTGGGCATTGCCCAACGGGAGGCGCACCGTGAAGCAGACACCCTCGTCGGTATTCGAGGCGAAGATGGCGCCGCGATGGAGCTCGATGAGCTTCTTGGCCAGGTGCAGACCGATACCCGAGCCGATGTGGTTGCGCGCCTCGACCTGGAAGAAGCGGTCGAAGACGTGCTCCAGGAAACGGGGCTCGATGCGCGAGCCGCTATTCTCGACTTGCAACTCGACGTAGCTCTCCGAAGCGAGTTCGACACCCGAGCGGCGGTCGTTGGCGTGGGTCGAGAGGCGCAGGGTCACCTGCCCGTGTTCGGGGGTGAACTTAAAGGCGTTGGAGAGGATGTTGAAGAGCACCTTATCGAAATTACTCTGGTCGATCCACACCTCGAGACTCTCGTGCGGACACTCCAACGTGAAGGCGATATGCTTCGTGTTGGCCGCGTAGTCGAACGAGTGCATAATATCGCGCACGAAGAAGACCAAATCGCTCTTGAAGCAGTTGAGCTGCATGCGGCCGTTGTCGATCTTGCGGATATCCATCAGCTGATTGACCAGGCGCTGGATGCGCAACGAGTTGCGGTACATCAGGTTGTAGAGCTCGCGGTGGCGCGTGTCGGTCTCCTCGGCACGCAGCTGGCGCAGGGGGGCGATGACCAACGTAAGGGGCGTGCGTATCTCGTGCGAGAAGTCGGTGAACATCTGCAGCTTGAGGTCTTTCAGCTCGCTCTCGGCGCGCTCCTCCAACCGCCCGCGATGACGACGGTAGAGCACCCAGACAGCCCCCACGCCCAATGCCAGGACTACGACGTAGAGCAGGTAGGCCCAGCCGCTCTTCCACCAGGGGGGCAGGATGCGGATTCGCAACGTGCGCTCGACCGCCCCCTGCTGCTCCTCGCCCTCGAAGAAGGCGCGCAGACGGAAAGTATAACGCCCGTCGGGCAGGTTGGTGTAGGTGGCCACACGGTTGCGCGAATCGGTGTAGTTCCAATCGGCATCGAAGCCCTCCATGCGGTAGGCGTAGATGATGCGCCGAGGGTTGGTGTACTCCTGGACCGAGAACTCCAGATCGAAGACATTTTGGTACTTCTCGAGGGTCAGCGTCGTGGCCTGCGAGATGTGTTTGTCGAGGATGTTGTTTTCGCTATCGGGGTCGTACTGCACCTCCTTGTTCAGCACGCGCAACGACGAGAAGTTGATCGGAGGCACGGGGTGCAACCCCTGATCGACGATGTGGGGATAGAAGGCCGTCAAGCCGTTCGTGCCACCAAAGAAGAGGCGCCCATCGGCAGCCACAGCCATCGCACCGTAGCGAAACTCGTTGCCCTGCAGACCATCGGCAGCGTAGAAATTCTTAAATTGGTGTTGCTCGGGGCTCAAGCGCGAGAGGCCGTTGCCGGTGCTGATCCAGAGGGTTCCCTCGTCGCTCACGGCAATGGCGTTGATGACGTTGGCCGGCAGACCGTCGGAGATGGTATAGCGGCGCGAGAGGCCCGTGCTGCGATCGAACGAAACGAGCCCCTCACCCGAGCCGATCCAAAGGATTCCCGTCGAGGCGGACTCGGTCAGGGCATAGATGCGCGAAGTGGAGGCCACATCGCCCACGGCATAGTTGAGCAGGCGGCGATTCTGCGTGTCGTAGCACTTCAGGCCGTTGAACGAGCCGACCCATAGCAGCCCCTGGCGGTCGATGTAGAGCGAGCCGATCCACTTCGGCAGCTCCTGCTCGCGCACCGTCTCGAGGTGCATCGACTGCAGGTCGAGCTGCTGTACACCATCGCCATAGGTACCCAGGTAGAGCATATCGCGCTCGCGGTCGTAGGCTGTATTCATCACGCAGGCTACCAAGGGGTTATCGAGGGCCGCCACGCGACTCATCGCACCGCGCGGATTCCAGCACACCATACCACCGAGGTAGGTCGAGATCCAGATCGTACCGTGCTTATCCTCGGTGAGGGTCATCACAGCGTTGTTGGGCAGGAGGCTGTTCTCGGCCGTATAGTGGCGGCGCGAGCCATCCTTATGGAGGGCATAGAGACCCGCACCATCGGTACCGACCCACAGCACACCGTCGCGCCCCACAAGCACCGAGGTCACACACGCAGGACTCACAGCGCGCTCGTCGCTATCGAAAAACTCGACATAGTCGAAGCCATACATCGGCTTGGGCAGCACCACCAAACCGCGCTGGTAGCACCCCACCCAGACGTTTCCCTGGTTATCCGAGGCCAGGGCGTGCACCTTACCCTCCGAGAGGTCGAAACGGCTGTTGGCCACGCGGAAGGGATTGAGGCTTTCGCTCGTAAGGTCGAAGGCGCAAACGCCCCCCATCTCGGTACCCACCAACACGGCATTCTCGCCCACAAACGAGGGATCGACCGTCGTCAGCAGGCTCACCACGAACTTCTCGTCGAGCCCCTCTCCACGCGGACGGCGCACCATCATCTGCTCCTCGTCGAAGAGCAGCAACCCCTCGCCCATTGTTCCGAGCAGCACTTTATCGGCGCGCTCAACGGGGGCAATCGCTTGGATAATGGCCGACGAGGGTTGAATCGTGGGACTCCAGGCTATATCGACCAAGCGATTGTCGGGATAGGCGATGACCGAGAGGTTCGACTCCTCGGAGACGACCCACAGACGGCCGCGGTGGTCGAACTTCATATCGCGGATATAGCGCGAGGGGAGCAGCCGGTTGAGGGCATCGCTGCGGGCGGCATCGTGGCTGTAATCCTCCATGCGCAGCACAAAGAGGCCGCGCCCCGAGGTGGCCACAATCAGCTCACGGCGATCGGGGCTCTCGACAATGGCCGCCACGTGCATACCGTCGGCGCGCTCCTCGGCACTCGCCAGGCGGAGCGTATGGAAGGTGTTGCTTTCGTAGTCGAAGCGTTGCAAACCGCGCTGCGGAGGTGCCGAAGAGCCTACCCACAACGTATGGCGCGAATCCTCGAAGACGGTCAGCACCAGGTTGCTGGCCAGCGACTCGGGATCGTTGGCCGGATGAAAGGCCGTAAAGTGCATACCGTCGAAGTAGGCCAAACCATTCTCGGTGGCGACCCAGATATAGCCGCGCGAATCTTGATAGATGGCGTTGATAAGCGAATTGACAAGCCCCTCTTCGGCTGTATAGAGGCGTGCCTGCTGACCATAAAGTACCCCCAAATTCACCCAAAAGGCGAGGATAAGGAGCAGTGTATTGCGGAGTAAAGTTTTCATCGGTTCAGGTTACAAAATTGACAGTTTCGCGCGTGACGTGTTTCAAATTTAGCACTAAATTAACTTTTTCGGGGCAAACTGCCAAATTTGAAACAAAAATTCCCCGCCCGAAGACGAGAAATTTTCACTTTTGTAACACCGTGAAGGGCTAATAGGAGTAGGTGCGAAGATGCTGGGCACCATATTCGCCAAAGGGGATGCGCAGGTGACGCCCCTGATGATCCTCATCGCCATTCAGACGTCGTCCGTAGCGGAGAGAGCCCTCGGGAGTAAGGTCGACCACCTCGTCGATCGCAGCAATGCCGATCGTGCGGCCATCCGTCGCGTCGGCCGAGCGGAGCGTGATCACAACACCCGTACCCGCCACCAAAAATTCGCCGTCACCCAGATCGACAACCACCGCGCCCGTCTCGCTCCAGAGCGACTCATCGCGCGCCTCGGGGCTCCACCCGAGGGTCAGATCATGGCGGCAAACCAGCTCGATATCTCCCACACGCAGGATGCGCTCGCGGTTATCGCGGTCGAACCACAGGCCGTAGGTGCGCTCCTCGCTGCGCGCCTCCTGCAACAGCGGCCAGATCATCTGCAGCAAAGGATAGGCGCTTGCAATCGAGGAGTCGGGCGTAGCATCATCGGCGGCATAGGGGCTGAAACCGATTGCGCGGTGCTCCCCCACTGCATACATGGCACGCGCACCATTCGTGGGCGAGGGCTCGTATTGAATCTCGGGGATAAAGAGGAGCGGCTCGCAGGCGGCATATTGGGCCAACCAATCGGGATAGAGCGGATCGTAGATGTCGGGCGAGAGGAAGTCGAGGGTCGGGGCGGCCAGGTGCCACAAATCGCTCAAATGGGGCAAGGGGCCTGCACTCGGATAGGCTCCCGCCGTGCGACCACGGCTGTTGAGGGCTGCATTGGCATAGAGGGGCAAGGGGTAGACCTCGCGCCCTGCAGAGGCGATGCGCTCGACATACTTGGCATAGTGGTAGGCCTGGAAGAACTCCTCGGTATCGATCCCCGCGCCAAAGAGCACCTCCCAAGAGCCTTGCATAGGTGCCCCCATTCGTTGCCAGGCGTTGTAGAGGCGGGGATGACACGCCGCACCCTTCGTCAGCAGCAGATCGACCACCTCGCGCGGCACATCGGCCCGATAGGCAGCATTGGCCGCCTCGGAATAATCGCGCGCCGATTGCAACATACCGATCTCGTTCTCGACCTGCACCATCACCACGCGGCGGGTTAAATCTTCGTTTTTGAGGTGGCTCATCAGTGCCACAAAGGCGCGTCGATCGGCCTCGCAATTCGTTTCCGAGAAGGCCGACATAATCTCCAAAGGCCTCCCTTCAGCCGTGCGCGCCAACTCGAAACGCTCGCCAAAGGACTCCTTGACCCAACACGGGGCGTAGCAGGACATCGAATTTTTCCACGAGCCGAACCACAAGAGCACGATGCGCATATCGCGCTTGCGCGCCTCGAGAATCGCCCCATCGAGCAACGTAAAGTCGAACACACCCTCTTGCGGCTCGATCGACTCCCAGGCCAAGGGCAGCAGTACGGTGTTGATGCCGACCGCCTGCATCGCATCCCAGCGCGGTGCCATGTAGTCGAGCGACGAGGAGGCGGAATTCCACACTTCACCACCCAAAATCAGGTAGGGGGCATCATCGACCATCAATTCGAGGCTTGCACCCCGCTTCTCGAGGCGCGGAAACGGCTCGGAGGCAACACACCCCGCAAGCAAAACAAGGGCTGCAAAAGCCGCAAAAAGGGGAAAATAAGGATTTTTCATAACCAACAGTGATGGGGATCATTCACACATAGCGAAGTTACAAAAAAGGGGGGAGTTTTGCAACTCCACCCCTCTTTGTTTTCAATCTTTGGGCAGGTGTTACTCGACCACCTCACCCTCTGCCTCTTCATCCTCGTCGGGAACCTCGGGCTGATCGTAGGGCACGATGCGCAGGTTCTGGAAGTAGAAGATAAAGTTCGGAATCTCGGTCGGCGCGGGAGCACCGGCAATCGTATCGTTGTAGAAGGTGATGAACGATTGGTAGGTCCACTCACCCGAAGCGGCAGCCTTCTGCAGGAAGAGCGCCGTCTCGCCCTTGAATGCCGGAAACTTATCGAGCGGCATGGTCACCGTCTGCCATCCATCCATCTCTACGGGCTTCACCTCCTGACCCGACGAGGTGGTTACCAACCACGGCGTGTAGGACTGCATGTAGTCCGGACCACCATCGACTGCCAGGTAGGCAATACGGCCCTGCGACCACTTGCCCGGGACATAGATATCGAACTGAATGGCCAGGCGCGAGAGCGGCGTAGCGGAGGTGATGGCACCCTCGCCCAGATCCTTCGTCAAGCCGAAGATGCGGGTGTAGATGGCGCAACAGTTGAATACGACACGACCCAGACCCGTATCGTAGGCGTTATCCGAACCTGCGAGCACCGGCACCGTAGCCGGCTCCTCGGGCATCGAACCATAGCGGGCACCCCACTTCTCGTTGTCGGTGTTCTTGTGACCATCGCCCTCGGTCGGAATCGGATCGGTCAGATCGGTGACAATGTTCGAGCCCCAACCGTAGTAGCCGTGGCTGCCGCTCTGGCAATCGGCGCAGTAGGGATTCGAGGTCTGATAGCCGTCGGAATCCTCGCCGTAGAACTTCGAATTGACGATGTGCTTGCGGCGGTTGAAGTAGTTGCGCGAGTAGGCAAGACCGTTGTTGCTCACCACCGTAATCGCTCCACCTACCTCGTCGGCATAATCCTCGGGGATACGCACGCGCAGGAACTCGCCATCCTCATCAACCTCAACGATACCCTCACCCGTGATCGAGACATCACCGGGCAGAATCACCTCGGAGATATCCTTCAGGCGGGCACCGTAGATCGTAATCACCTCACCCGGGTTGGGCAACGTGTGCGAAATATTGGTCACGGCAGGAGCCTCGGCCATAATCTGGAATTCGAAGGTGTAGTCGTCCTTGAGGGTCACGACGCGAATCGTGTTCATCACATCGGGCTCACAATCCGAGCCTACGGGCGCCTTCGAGGGGATGCGGAAGATGACCGACGTGGGGGTCACATAGTTCAGGTTGAGCGTGGCGGGATAGCCGTTGCAATAGATCTCGCGCGTGGTAGCCAAGCCCGTACCCTCGATGCGGATCATCGAACCCAGGCGGGCCTGCTCGATGACGCGCGTCGTCGATTTCTTCGTATGCGAATAGACCTTGTCGATGACAATCTCGCTCGTGACGTCGCCACTATCGTCGTCATCGTTGCAGGCCGTCAGCATAAAGGTTGATGCCACCAACAGCGCGGCAATCATCCAAAAGCTTTTCATATACTTGTTCATAATCTCAACATTTTTAACGATTTGATTCATTGCTCACGCCGCCTACTCGCTAAATACATAGGGTACAGGCTCCGACTTGAGCATCGGGTTGAGCAGAAGCTCCGACTCGGGATAGGGAAGCACCAGACACGAAGCCGACGGAGTAGCCTCCTCACGTTCGTGCATCTTCGTCTCACCCCACTCGAAGGGCTCCTCATCGGTCAACAGCGGCTGGTAGGTGTAGCCCTGGTTGCGCTTCTGGGCCCCCATGTAGTCGAGCACATACTGCTCGTCCCAATAGGCGCGGCGCAACATATCGAACCAGAACTGACCCTCCATGCAGAGCTCGCAACGACGCTCGTTCCACATATCGGCCAACGTGATGACCTCGACCTCGGACATGCCGGCACGCGTGCGCACCTTGTTGTAGTAGGTCAGGGCGCGCTCGTCGCTCGTCTCGCTGTTGAGACCCATCAAGGCCTCGGCATAGATCAGATAGACATCGGCCAGACGCAGCATCGGGGTCATCAGGCAGGAGTTGCCATCGCGAGCAACACCACCCGTATCGGCGGGCGAGCCCACAACACCCTTCTTGATCCAGCAGCGATACTCCTGACCCGAAGCATCGACCGTATAGCTGCCCTCCTCGGAGTCGGTTCCGATGTAGTCGTAGGTCTCGCCGTGGCAGAAGTAGGTCGCCTTGCGACGGATGTGGTCACCGCGCTCGTGGAAGAGCTCGACCATATCACCACCGGCAAAGGTACCGGCACCCCAGGCGCTCGTACCGCCCACCGAAACCGAGCTGTGAGCCAGGTAACGCATTGCCGAGTTACCCGAACCATACTCATCCGAGCCTTGCACCCACTGCAACGAGAAGAGCGACTCCTCGTTGTTGTTGAACTGCACCTTGAAGAGATCCTCGAATTTGGGGAGCAGCTCCAGACCGCTCTCCTCGCAGACCTGACCGGCGGCGTCGGCAGCCTTCTGATACCACTCGGCAGCCGTCGTGGGATAGGTGGCCGAGAACTTGCCGCCACGTGCATAGCAGGCAGCCGTCAGGTAGAACTTCGAAAGCATACCCAGCGCACTCCACTTCGTCACACGACCCGGCTCGCTATCGCTCTCGGGCAGCCACTCGGCGGCAAACTCGAGATCCTTGATGGCGAAGGCCAAGACATCCTCGAAGGGGTTGGGAGCCACCAACGGGTTGCTGATGAAGACCTGGGGATCCTCGACGATAATCACATTCTTCCAGAGCGAGGCGAGGTACCACATAGCTACACCGCGCATGAAGCGAGCCTCGGCGGCGCAAGCATTGATCTGCTCCTCGGTGCAATTCTCGGCCGTAGCCAAACCTTGCAGCACATAGTCGGCCTGGTTGATGACGATGTAGAAGGATTGCCAAGCACTCTGCAACGGACCCGTAAGACCCGTCTCGGTCAGATTGCTGAATGGATAGATGTAGTCGGACCAGGGGGCGTTGATGTTGTTACCGCGACCATCGCCCAGGGCGTAGTAGAAGTTGTTGTTGAACTCGAACCACACCTTGCTGTAGAGCGGTGCTGTTGCCAGACGACACTCCTCGTAGGATTTGAAATAGTTTTCCTTGGTGGTCGAGCCCGAGGAGTTCACCTCAAGCCAATCGTTGCAGCCCGTCGTGAGCAGCAGAACAACGCCAACCAGGAGGATATTGATAATCTTTTTCATAATGTTCAAGCTTAAAGTGTGATTAGAAACCTACCGAAACACCGAACGTATAGGTGCGGGGCGAAGGATAACGACCGCGGTCGATACCGTTCGTCAGCGCATCCTGACCCGTATTGGCATACTGGCCCGTCATCGTACCGATCTCGGGATCGTAGCCCGAATACTCGGTCAGCGTGAAGACGTTCGTAATGTTGGCATAGACACGCACGTTAGCCAGATGGAGTTTCGTGACCCACTTCTTGGGGAAGGTGTAGCTCAACGAGAGGTTCTGCAGACGCAGGTAGGAGGCATCCTCCACAAAGCGATCCGACATACGGTTGTTGGCATTCACATCCGAAGCCGACATGCGGGGCATCGAGCTGTGACCATTCATCACGTAGACGTTCCACACATCGTTGGCCGAACCCGCCTCGTCGATCAGACCCAGGTGGGCGTAATCGGCCGTGCGGACAGCCAGGTTGCTCGTGCCACGCGGATCATCCGTATAGCGGCGCACCCAGTTCAGGGCCTTGTTGCCCACCGAAGCGTTGAAGTAGAACGAGAGGTCCCAACCCTTCCAGGTGAAGGTGTTGCCGAAGCCGATCGTGAAGTCGGGCAGCGGCGAGCCGATGAAGTCGCGGTCGTTCTCGTCGATCACACCGTCGTCGTTGATATCCTCCCAGAGGAAGTCACCCACCCAGACACCGGCGGCCTGGTCGATGGTCATATTGGCGGGCAGAGCCACCTTCAGGTTACCCTCCGAGTCGAAGAGGTCGGCAGCCGAATTGATGCGGCCTGCCACCTTGTAGCCGTAGAACTCGCCTACCGAGCGGCCCACCTGCGTACGGGTTACGATATCCTTACCACCCGAGAGGTCGAGCGTGCGGTCGATAGTAGCCGTCGGCGAGTTGAGGGCCAAGATCTCGTTCTTGTTGAGCGAGAATACGAAGCTCGAACGCCACTGGAAGTTGGGACGCTCGATATTGACCGTGTTCAAGGTCAGCTCGAAACCCTTATTCTCGATCTCACCCATATTGGCCCAAGGAGCTGCGGCAGCACCCTGACCGTTCGAACCGAGGTACGAGGGAAGCGACATCTCGAGCAACAGGTTGTTCGTCTTCTTGTAGTAGGCGTCGGCAACCAGCTCGATGCGGTTATCGAACAGACCCAGGTCGATACCTATATTATAGGAGTCGGTGGTCTCCCACTCCAGGCTCTCGTTCGGCACACGCGACGTGAGCTGACCTACACCCCAGTTTGTCGGCGTGGTCGAGAGCATCGCGGCGTAGGCAAACTGCGTCACGTTCGAGTTACCCACCTGACCGTAGCCCAGACGGAGCTTGAGGTTGTTGAGCACCTCGCTGTCGCGCAGGAATTGCTCGTTCGAGATACGCCAAGCCAGAGCGACCGACGGGAAGAGACCCCAGCGGTGACCATCGGCGAAACGCGAGTTACCGTCGTAGCGCAGCGTTGCGGTGAGCAGGTAACGCTCGTCGTAGGCATAGAAGAGACGGCCGAAGACCGATGCAAACTTATTCTCACCCGAGTAACCGGCATTGGTTGCCGTCGTCGAGTCGCCTGCATTCAGGTCGCTGAGCGAGTTGCTACCGTCGAGACGCTTGCCCTGGAGATACTCCCAGGTGGCCGACGACATCTCGCTACCGACCATGGCGCTGATGTGGTGCTTCTCGGCAAAGGTGTTGTCGTAGGTCACCACGTTGCGCCAAGCCCAATAGAAGTTGCTCTGCTTGGACTGGGTATTCGAACGCTCCGAATTGATGATCGAACCGAACTGATAGGTCGGCACCAGACGGTAGGAGTTGATCTCGTTGAAGTCGGTCGAGAGCTCCGTGCGGTAGCTCAGCCCCTTCAGCGGCTGGATGTCGAGATAGACGTTGTTGCGCACACCGAGCTTGCGGTTGTAGTTGTCGATCAACTCGGCCAGACCCAGCGGGTTGGACTGCGTAAAGTTGGCATCCTCGGGACCGCCATAGCTGCCGTCGGCCGACGTAGCCTCAACGGCGGGCGACTGCTGGAGTGCCGTCATAATCAGGTCGTTGTCCGAAACCGTGATCACCTGCTTCGAGTAGTTCATCGCCGTGTTGATACCCACCTTGAGCCACTTCTTGGCCTGGGCATCGACCGTACCGCGAATCGTATAGCGGCGGAACTCCGAGCCGGCTGCGATACCATCCTGATCGAGGTAACCGCCATTGACCATGTAGGAGATCTTGTCAGAACCGCCCGAAACCGAGACGTTGTAGTTCTGCATAAAGGCGCTGCTGAACAGCACATCCTGCCAATCGGTACCCTTGCTGAGCTTCGAGGGATCGGCAAAGTCGTCGCGCAACTCCTGACCTCGCAGCTCGTAGTTTTCGTTCGTATGCTGGGCAAATTGCTGCAAGTTCATCATATCGAGCTTCTTGGGCATCGTCTGCACGCCCCAATAGGCATCGAAGTTGACCTTGGCATCACCCTTCGCACCGCGCTTCGTTGTCACGATAATAACACCGTTGGCACCCTGCGAACCGTAGATGGCCGTTGCCGAAGCATCCTTCAGCACGTCGAGCGACTCGATATCCGAGGGGTTGATCGACGAGAGGGCGTTATCGGTATTCGTACCCGTCTGGCCATCGATGATCACACCGTCGATGACGATAATCGGCTCATTCGACGAGTTGATCGAGTTCACACCACGAATGCGGATCGACGAACCGCCACCCGGCAAACCCGAGTTCTGGGTCATCTGCACACCGGCTGCACGGCCCTGAAGTACCTGGTCGATCGAGGTGGGCACCGATTTTGCGATAGCGTCGGCACCGATCGACGATACCGAACCTGTTACATCGACCTTGCGAGCCGAACCGTAACCAATGGCTACCACAGCGTCGATCTCCACGCCTTCGGACGAGAGCACGGCATCGATCGTCGTGCGCTGACCTACGGCCTCCTCGACGGAGTTCATACCAATAAACGAGAATACGATGGTCTGATTCTCGGCTGCACTGATCTGGTAATCACCATCCATGCCGGTTGTCACACCCGTTGTCGTACCCTTCACAATGACCGTTGCACCAACGAGGGGCTGGCCCGCCTCGTCCAATACACGACCCTTGACCACGTGCTTTTGGGGCGCGGGGCTCGCTGTCGGGTCGGCAGCGGTCGTCTCACTCGCTACGGCTACGCCCGACAGCAGTAGCATTCCTGCTGCCGCCGCACAAAGCAGAATCCTGCCGGCGCACTTTACGAGCGAAAAATTATTGGCGAATAATATTTTCATAAAGTTTAGTTTAAGGTTTTGTTTTTCGGTTATTTTGTTTTGTGTCGGGGCATTGGGTTGCGGAGTGCCCACTAAAGTGGGCTTTATTCCTAATGCAAAGTAACAAAATTTGGGACAATTCAAAATTCGAGCACGACACATTTGCTGTCAATCTTGTTACACAGCTACAAATTTTGATACAAAAACTTATAAAATTGATACCAGGTGGCCAAACGCCCCCTCGAAAGTCCCGTTTATCCCCGTCGAGGGGTCGATTTTCCGAAAACGCCCTTCGCGGCTCACAACACCGACCCAAAATTCTGTTTACGGGGGGCAGCAGGACCCTTTGCGAGCCATACCTATTTATAAAAAGGTGCTCGAGCCGTCATCGCCACAACACCCCTCCGAAAAGTCACTCACGAAGCCTTGATCGGGGGCGTGTTTCCGTTTTGATACAAAATGTTACGAAATTGCAACTTGTGGTCTAAAAATGATAGTCTAAGATACAAAGCCGCAAAGAGGTGGGCAGCGAATTTTGTACTTTTGTATTGTGGTGGTGTGACAGATAACTGCATCTCCACAGTGTCGGGAAACACTAAAATTACAAACCAAAATTATCTAACAAACGTCTATGAAAAAGTATTTACTACTTTTAAGTGTGGCGATGCTCACATTCGGCTCCTGCTCGGACGATGCAGGTGTCTATGAGGAGTTCGAGAAGCCGGATATCACCAACCCGAATCCGGAAGAGGTCGTGGTCGAGACCGATTACGAGAAGTACACCCTCGGTCAGTTGGGCGATGCAGCCGGTGTCCTGATGGGTGCCGCCGTGACCAAGAACGACCTGGACAAGAGTGCTACGAGCAGCATCGTCTATAAGCACTTCAAATCGGTTACCTTTGGTAACGAGATGAAGAACGATGCCATCATGCAGGCCAACGGTCGCCTCGACTTCACCCGTTCGGATCAGATGGTCACCGATGTCATGAACAACAATGTCCAACTCTTCGGCCACGTACTGGGCTGGCACTCGCAGCAGCGCTACGCCTACATGAATGGCCTGATCCAGGGGGCTGCGGTCTATGGCGACGAGTTGAAGGCCTTTATCGACTTCGAGTCGGAGGCTTCGACGCTGAGTGCCTGGGGCGACAAGCTCGTCTCGGCCGAGAAGGTCACCGACCCCAACCTGGTCTTTGCCGGCGACTATGCCCTGGCCGTAAAGGTCAATGCCGGTGAGGTCTACGAGGCACAGGTCAATGTCAATATCCCGAATGCCGTCGTAGGTCAGAACTACAACGTATGCTTCTGGATGAAGGCCGAGAAGACGGGGCAAATCCGCCTTTCGACGACCGACAACCAATACCTCTACGATCCGACCGAAATCACCACCGAGTACCGCTACTACACGGCACCGGTCAAGGTGAAGGAGTTGGCCGAGGATGGTTCCTATTCGGTGCGCTTCGATATGGCCGCCGTCGAGAACACCTACTACTTCGACAACGTGCGCGTGGTGGAGGCCGAGGAGCAGACCCCCACGGTGAACTACATCTCGAAGGACGACATCCTGGGCGATGGTACCTTTGAGGATTATGCCGACTTCAACGCCGCTTATACGGGTCAGGGTTGGAACAACTACGGCAACACGAACATCACGGTCGTAAGCGAGGGTGCCCACAACGGCAACAACGCCGTGCAGGTGGATGCCACGGTAGCAGCCGAGAACACCTGGACGAACCAGGTGATCTGGCCCGCAACGGCAGCCGCCAAGGTCGATGGTGCTCACGTGATCGGTATGTGGGTCAAGGCGGTCGAGTTTGCCGATCCCACGGCGACGCAGGGTAACTTCCAGATGAAGGTGACGACCCCCGCTTCGGGCGACCAATACTACAACCCGCTCACCGTGACCAACGAGTGGTCGTTCATCGCCTTCACGCTCGATGATACAGTGCACCAAATCAAGGCAGGTGACACGATTGCCGTGACGTTGCAGTGCGGCGGTACGGATGCCGAGGGCGACATTCGCCAGATGCGCTTCCTGATCGACGACATGCAGATCTACCCCGTAGGTTCGGATCCCGATACGGGTGGCGGCGGCGGTGAGAGCTTCATCAACGAGGGCTCGATTGTGGCTGGTGGCGACTTCGACGGCATCACCACTTTCGACGAGTTGGTGGCAGCCGGCTGGACCAGCTACAGCAGCCCCAACGTGACGCTCGACACGACGACAGCCCACAGCGGCACGAACTCGATTCTGCTCGACAACACGGCAGGCTCGGCCAACAAGTGGGATGTGCAGCTCATCACCCCCGAGTTCATCACTGACAAGGATGGTCAATATACGGTAGGTATGTGGGCCAAGGCCGACATCGAGGATCGCGAGTTCCAGATGGCTATCGCTGTGGATGGTGCAACCCTCTACAAGGATAGCTCGTGGGGTGCCTTCCCGAAGGTGGGCGAAGAGTGGATCTACATCAGCTACGCCATCACGGCCGATGAGGCTCCGATGACCGAAGGCTCGATCGTAAAGGTCACACTGCAGGTTTCGGGCGACACGGCAACGACGATGTCGAAGCTCTGGATCGACGACTTCCAGATCTACCCCACCCCGACCACGGCTGATGCAACGGCTGCTGCCCTGGCCAAGGGTCGAAAGAGCAACTTCTATCAGCAGGCGGTAGCGTGGAACGAGCAGGCTCGCATGGCCGCGACGATGGAGTCGACCACGAAGACCGTATCGGAGAGCGCCAACGACCGCATCGACGTAGCCTTCAAGACCTGGATCAACGGCATGATGGCTCAATACGGCGATAAGGTCTATGCGTGGGATGCCATCAACGAGCTCTTCGACGACGGCACGAACGCTCCGCGCGACAACAAGCAGCAGATCATCACCGACGGCCACTTCTTCTGGGGCGACTGGATGGGCGGTGCCGAACGCTGGGCGGTCAAGACCTTCCAGTATGCCAAGGCTGCCAACCCGAATGCGGTGCTCTACATCAACGACTACAACCTCGAGTACAGCACCGGCAAGCTCGACGCCTTCTGCGCCTTTGTCGAGAAGTACAAGGAGCTGGGGCTGATCGACGGCGTCGGCACGCAGGTACACACCTCGATCAATGTCGATATGGCCAAGGTGGACAACATGTTCAAGAAGATGGCCGCTACGGGTCTGAAGGTGCGCATCTCGGAGATGGATGTCGACGCCAACCCGTCGCACTCGCTCACCTCGCTCACGGACGATGTAGCCAAGAAGCAGGCCGAGGTCTATCGCGCCATTCTGGAGTCCTACTTCACCAACGTGCCCGCAGCCCAGCGCGGTGGTATCACCGTATGGGGTGTGCTCGACTCGGGTAGCTGGCTCAACGACGACAAGGGTAACGCCTATGCGCTCCTTTTCGACGACGACGGAGCGATGAAACCCGCCTTCAAGGCTGTCTACGACGTACTGCTCAAGTATTCGGGACTCGAGTAAAAAAGAATGAAGGGGCTGCCAAAGGGCGGCCCCTTTTCTTGAAAAGGAAAGGATTATAGGTCGTTATAAGTCGCTATAGGGTTCCCCTTAGTCCCCTTAGCCACAAAAAAAATCCCCCGATCGCAATGATCGGGGGATTTTATCGTCTCAACAACTCGCTTAGAGGTTGTTCCTCTCGATGTCCTTGAAATACTTATAGGTGCTCACCTTCAGCTCGCCGCAGGCATCCTCGTCGCAAACCAGGATACCCTTCGGGTGGGTCTGAAGCGCCGTGATGGTCCAAACGTGTGAGAAGGCGCCCTCAACACCCATCTGCACGGCACGTGCCTTCTTGGGGCCTGCGGCGAGGATCATCACCTCACGCGAGTCGCACACCGTGCCTACACCCACCGTCAGCGCCGTCTTGGGCACCTGGTTGATATCGTTGTCGAAGAAGCGCGAATTGACGCGAATCGTATCCTCGGTGAGGGTCTTGCAGCGCGTGCGCGACGACATCGACGAGAAGGGCTCGTTGAAGGCAATGTGGCCATCCTCACCGATACCGCCCATAAAGAGGTCGATACCGCCGGCTGCTACGATAGCAGCCTCATAGGCGGCACACTCGGCCTCCAGGTCGGGGGCATTGCCGTTGAGGATGTGGACATTTTCGCGCACAATGTCGATGTGCGAGAAGAAGTTGTTCCACATAAACGAGTAGTAGCTCTCGGGGTGCTCCTTCGGCAGACCGACATACTCGTCCATATTGAAGGTGATGACATTCTTGAACGAAACGTCACCCGCCTTGTGGCGACGAATCAGCTCGGCATAGGTCTCGAGGGGGGTCGAGCCGGTAGGCAGACCCAGCACAAAGGGGGCGTCCGTCTTGGCGGCCTTGGCTTTGATGGCCTCGATAATATGGTTGGCAGCCCATACAGCCACCTTGTTCGATTCGGGTTGAATGATTAAACGCATAAGTCCAAAATTTTATGGTTTTTTACTAAAACATCTTGACAAAAACCTCGATGGCCTGGTATTCGGGCAGGCCGAGGCTGTCGTATTGGTGGGCCGTGAGCTGGTTACGTTCCTCGGCACGTTGCCAAAATTCGCGTACATCCTCCTCGCCAAAGCTCAACGCATCCTTCTGCGAAAGGTGGCGGTAGATGGCGTGGCGTTTCTTGATCAATTCGTCGGGCGAGAGGGGCACGGCCATATCGACCAGACTCAACTCCCACTCGGTCCAAGCACCACGGTAGAGCCACAGGTGGCACTCCTCGCGCCAAGCCTCCTCGGCCGTGAGCTCCAAGGCCTCCAAGAGTGCCTCGGTGCAGGTGCGGTGTGTACCGTGAGGATCGACCAAATCGCCCGCAGCATAGATCTGGTGGGGCTTAATCTCGCGCAAAAGCGCCACAATGGGGGTCACATCGGCCTCGGTCAGGGGGTTCTTCTTCACCGTGCCCGTCTCGTAGAAGGGCAGGTTGAGGAAGTGGGAGCAGCTATCGGGATCGAGCCCGAAGGTGCGCACCGCAGCACGCGCCTCGGCGCGACGAATCGCCGCCTTGATGGCCGAAAGGGGTTGCGGCTCGGGGAATCCGGCCTGCTTCGAGGCAATCAGCGCGCGCACCTCGGCAACGCGGTCGCCCAGACCCATCTCGCGCCCCATATCGATGCTCTGCAGCACAACATCGTCCTGCACACCGAACGAGCCCGAGGTTTGGTAGGCCACATGTACTTCATGGCCCTGCTCAACAAGGCGCATAAAGGTACCACCCATCGCAACGACATCGTCGTCGGGGTGAGGCGAGAAGATCAAGACACGTTTCGGGTGGGGCGTTGCAGAGACGGGACGGGTCGAATCGTCGGCATTGGGCTTACCGCCCGGCCACCCCGTAATGGTGTGTTGCAGATCGTTGAAAACACGGATATTGATCTGATCATAGCTCATAATCTCGAGCAGCTCGCCCAGCGAATGTTCGATATAATCTTTGTAGGTGAGCTTCAGAATCGGCTTCTGCACCTCGCGACAGAGCCACACAACAGCCTTGCGGATAAAGCGCGGAGTCCACTCGCAGGGACCCACCAACCAGGGGGTCTCGACACGCGTCAGGCGCGAAGCGGCATTCTCGTCGACCACCAATTCGATGTTCGAGTGCTCCTGAAGATAGGTCGCGGGCACCTGGTCCGAGATCTCACCCTCGACCACGCGACGAATGATCTGCGACTTCTCCTCGCCCCAGGCCATCATCACGATACGATCGGCGCGCATAATCGTATCCAGACCCATCGTAATCGCCATGCGGGGCGTATTTTCCATGCCGAAGAAGGCCTTCGACTGAATCAGACGCGTGCTGTGGGTCAACTGCACAAGACGGGTACGCGACTTTATGTAGGAGCCGGACTCGTTGAAGCCCACCTGGCCATCTTCGCCCAGGCCGATGATCATCAGATGGATTTTACGCAGCTTCTTGTCGTAGGATTCGCAATAGTGCGACACGTCGGTCTCGGAGCTTGTGCCCTTCAGGATGTGGATATTTTCGGGCAGGATGTCGATATGCTTCAAGAACTCCTCGTGGATGCGGAAATTGCGGCTCTGGGGCTCGGTGGGGGCAATCGGATAGAATTCGTCGAGCGAATAGACCGCCACGTTGCGGAACGAGACTTCGCCCGCCTCGTAGCGACGCACCAACTCGCGGTAGAGTCCCAGCGGCGTGCGTCCCGTCGTCAGGCCCAGCACGAAGGGCTGCTGATCCTCGTAGATCTCATTCGGCAGAAAGACCTCGTTGTAGTTGCGAATCGCCTTCACAATCACATCGGCCACATATTGCACACCCTGGTACTCGTTCTCGTAGACGCGGGTACGCATACGCTCATAACGGCGCAAAATATCGCGCGGTGTGGATTCGGTCTTCAGACCGCCATCCTTGGGCAAGAAGTATTTGTTATTCATCCTACGCGGAATTTAGTCGTTTTACTGCGGAATAAAGATATAGGTGATGGTTCCCGTCTGTCGCTCGGGAGCCGAACTATCGCTGTTGAAACGCGAGCGGAGTGCCGCACTGACAGCCGTCTCGCGCATGCAGGCATCACCACCCGATTCGACACGGGCTGCAAGGACCTCTCCGCTGCGATCGACCGTGATGCGGACCACCACATCGCCACCCGCCTCACAACGGTAGGCCGGGATGTGGAGATAGCGCGCCGTACGCACGGGGTTGGTCAGTGAGAAGGAGACCGTCACACGCCCCTTCACCTTGACATCCTGCTTCACTTCGCTCTCCCCCTTGTCGCCTGCGCGATTTTGAATCGCCTGCTCCTCGGCCAACCCCTGTTCGTAGGCTTCGCGGTTGGCCCTCATCTGCTCGGCAGCCTCGTTGGCAGCCTCGTTCAGAGCAGCAGTATTCGTGCCACGGTCATCCTTCAGGCGCTCATCGGTGGCGTTCTCATTCGAGACACGATTCTGAATCTGACGCCAGTCGAGCTGCTCCTGCTGCATCTTGCGGCGGATCTCCTCCTCCAAGCGGTCGCGCTCATCCTCCAGAGCCGCCAACTCGTTCAGGTCGATATACATCCCCTGCTGGGCATTGCGCTTGCCGATGACGATCTTCGACGAGACGAAGCAGATCATCAACACCAGGTAGGCTATCAAGGTAACACACAACCCGATACGATGGCGGTAGGTCCATTCGCCGACATCCTCCTGCTCGGTGCCGAAGGGCAAATCGAGTCGCTTGCGACGACGGCGCACAGGCCTCGGTCGGGGGGATTCGGGAGTGGGTTGAGGTGTGTTATGTTCGGGGGCGTTTTGAGCCATATCTTCTTTTTATTGTATACAGATAGGCAAAAGTAAGCATTTTTGCGGAAAATCGTACGCGCAAGGCAAAGTTTTCTTCGTTTGCTACGCAAAAGGTCGAATAAATTTGGTATTCCGAACTTATTATCGTATCTTTGGACGATTATAAGGGCCGAACAGACCCCAAAACAGCGGTTTTTCGGCGCAATAAAAAGGAATTTTAGCACAAAAATATACCCTTTCAATGAGCACCAAACAGCAAACTCTGAAAGCACCCATCACCTTTGCCGGCCACGGCCTGCATACGGGTGCCAAGGTCACGATGACGGTACATCCTGCTGAGGCCGACCACGGCATCATCTTTCGCCGCACCGACCTCGAAGGACAGCCGACCGTACCGGCGCTTTGCGATTATGTAACCGACACCTCGCGCGGTACGACCATCGAGTCGGGCGCCGCCCGTGTCAGCACCATCGAGCACCTGATGTCGGCCCTCTGGACACTGGGTGTGGACAACGCCCTGGTCGACATCAACGGCCCCGAGGCTCCCATCATGGATGGTTCGGCGCGCGAGTATGCCGCCGCTATCGAGCAGGTAGGCATCGAGGAGCAGCAGGCCGAACGCAAATACTTCCACATCACCGAGAAGATGGTCTACACGATCCCCGAAAAGGGTGTCGCCATCATCCTCTACCCCGATGATGAGTTCACCGTATCGCTGCACGTGGACTACAACTCGAAGGTAATTGGTAATCAATACGCTACATTCAACCCTGAGGACGACTATACCGCCAAGCTCTCGCCCTGCCGCACCTTCGTAATGCTGCACGAGCTGGAGCCGCTGCTCAAGATGAATCTGATCAAGGGTGGCGACCTGGACAACGCCATCGTGGTTGTCGAAAACGAGGTATCGGAGGAGACGCAGGAGCACCTGCGCAAGCTCTTCAACAAGCCCGGTCTGCAGATTCAGCGCGGATTCCTCACCGAGTTGCGTTTCAACAACGAGTTGGCACGCCACAAGCTGCTCGACCTGCTGGGCGACTTTGCCCTGCTCGGCATGCGCATCAAGGGTCGTGTGTGGGCCACCCGTCCGGGCCACTACGCCAACACGGAGTTCATGAAGCAGCTCAAGCAGAGCATCCGCCGCAGTGGTGAGAAGCCCCGCTACAAGTACAACGCCAAGCGCCCCGCACTCTTCGATATCAACGAGATTCGCCGCATCCTCCCCCACCGTCCCCCGTTCCTGCTCGTGGATCGCATCTTCCACTGCGACGAGACGTCGGTGGCCGGTATCAAGAACGTGACGATGAACGAGCCCTTCTTCACGGGCCACTTCCCCGAGGAGCCGGTGATGCCGGGCGTGCTGATTGTTGAGGCGATGGCCCAGTGTGCCGGTGTAATGATCCTCAAGTCGGTACCCGATCCGGAGAAGTATTCGACCTACTTCATGAAGATGGATGACGTGCGCTTCAAGCGCAAGGTGGTGCCGGGCGACCAGCTCCAATTCGAGATCCGCCTGCTCGAGCCGCTGCGCCGTGGCGTATGCGTAGCCGAGGGTAAGGCCTTCGTGGGCGACCAATTGGCTTGCGAGGCAGTGCTGATGGCCCAGGTCGTAAAGACAAAAGAGTAACTACAAACAAAACCCATAAAAACTTACAAATCTCATGATTAGCAATTTAGCCTATGTGCATCCCGACGCCAAGTTGGGTAAGGATGTGGTTGTCGAGCCCTTTGCCTACATTGCAGGTGATGTGGTAATCGGCGATGGTTGCTGGATTGGCCCCGGCGCCGTGATTCACGACGGTGCCCGCATCGGTAAGTGCTGCAAGATCCACACCGCAGCCTCAATTGCCTGCCTGCCGCAGGATTTGAAGTTCGCAGACGAGAAGACAACCGCCGAGATTGGCGACTACAACGATATCCGCGAGTGCGTAACGATCAGCCGCGGTACAGCCTCGAAGGGTAAGACCGTCGTGGGCGACCACAACCTGCTGATGGCCTACGTACACGTAGCACACGACGACGTGGTGGGCAGCCACTGCGTAATCGCCAACCGCGTATCGCTGGCCGGCGAGGTGACCGTGGGCGACTGGGTGGTGATCGGTGGCCACGTAGCCATCCACCAGTGGTGCACAATCGGCGACCACGCCATGATCCAGGGTCTGACGGGTCTATCGCAGGATGTGCCCCCCTACATCATTGTACGCAACGCCGATCCTGCACGCTATGCAGGTCTAAACAAGGTGGGTCTGTCGCGTCGCGGCTTCACAGAGGAGCAGATCAAGTCGATTGCCGACTCGTGCCGCATCCTCTTCCAGAGCGATATGAACTACATGAACGCCTGCGACGAGGTGGAGCGCACCATTCCGCAGTCGAAGGAGCGCGATATGCTCATCGACTTCATCCGTTCATCGAAGCGCGGTATCATCAAGCCCTTCCACGGCCGCTAAAAAGAGCGCCGAAGGCGACAAGCAAAAAGAGGCACCCCGTTGCCTCTTTTTTTTTGTGTCAAAATATTGGAAATCTGAAACTTTTACACTATATTTGCACCATAAAACCGAAGGGAAGGGGACGAGTGAGTCCCCTTCTTTCGTAGTTCTACCGTAACAAACGCACACGAAATGATTGATAAAGAGCTTATTACAGCTATCGCCGAGCGCCAACTCGAGGGCTCGGACCGCTTTGTTGTAGGGTGCAAAATCAGCCCCGCAAACGAGATTGAACTGACCATCGACAGCCTCACGTCGGTCGACATCGAGCACTGCATCACCCTCTCGCGCGCCATCGAGGGCGAACTGGATCGTGAGGCCGAAGATTTCGAGCTGACCGTCATGTCGGCAGGTATCGGTGAGCCCCTCTGCGATATGCGTCAATACCGCAAGCTCATCGGCCACTCGGTGGAGGTGATTCTCAAGAGCGGCATCAAGGTGCTGGCCAAGCTCGACGAGGTGACCGACGAGGCGCTGACGCTGAGCTACGAGGAGAAGCAGGCCGTCGAGGGTAAGAAGCGCAAGCAGCTTGTCACCGTGACGCGCACCTACCCCTTCGAGGAGATCAAGCAGACGGTCGAGTACCTCGATTTCAAGTAAGCGACAAACGAACAAAAAAAATTATAAAGCAAAAAAGAACAATGGACAATCTGAATCTTATCAGCAACTTTGCCGAGTTCAAAGAGCTGAAAAACATCGACAAATCGACCATGATCGGCGTACTGGAGGATGTCTTCCGCCACGCACTGCAGAAACAGTTCGAGACGGACGAGAACTTCGACGTGATTATCAACCCCGAGAAGGGCGACCTGGAGATTTGGCGCAACCGCACCGTCGTAGAGGACGACGCGGTGGAGAATCCCAACACGGAGATTGCCGTTTCGGAGGTGAAGGCCATCGACCCCACCTACGAGATCGGCGACGAGTATGCCGACCAGGTGCAGCTCGCACAGTTCGGTCGTCGCACGGTACTCTCGCTGCGCCAGAATCTGGCTTCGCGCATCATGGACCTGGAGAAGGCTGCCCTCTTCGAGAAGTACTCGGAGAAGGTGGGCGAGATCATCTCGGGCGAGGTTTACCAGGTATGGAAGCGCGAGGTGCTCATCATGGACGATGAGGACAACGAGCTGATGCTGCCCAAGTCGGAGCAGATTCCCAACGACTTCTACCGCAAGGGCGACACGATCAAGGCGATTGTTAAGTCGGTTGAGATGAACAACAACCAGCCCCGCATCATCCTCTCGCGTACGGCTCCCCAGTTCCTGGAGCGCCTCTTCGAGCAGGAGGTTCCCGAGATCTTCGACGGTCTGATCACGATCAAGAAGATTGTCCGCATCCCCGGCGAGCGTGCCAAGGTGGCCGTAGAGTCCTACGACGACCGCATCGACCCCGTAGGTGCCTGCGTGGGTATGAAGGGCTCGCGTATCTACACGATTGTTAAGGAGCTGCGCAACGAGAATATCGACGTGCTGAACTACACGGCCAACACGTCGCTCATGATCCAGCGTTCGCTCAACCCCGCCAAGATCTCCTCGATTACGATCGACGAGGAGAAGAAGACTGCAGCCGTCTACCTCAAGCCCGACCAGGTGTCGCTGGCTATCGGTAAGGGCGGTCTGAACATCCGCCTCTCGAAGATGCTCACGGGCTACGACATCGACGTCTACCGCGAGGTCGAGGAGGAGGACGTAGCTCTGACGGAGTTCACGGACGAGATCGAGGGTTGGATCATCGAGGCGCTGCGCAACGCAGGTTGCGACACGGCCAAGAGCGTGCTGGAGCTCTCGGTTGAGGAGATCGCCTCGCGTGCCGACCTGGAGACGGAGCAGGCCGAGAAGGTAATCGAGATCCTGAAGGCCGAGTTTGAGGAGTAACAAAAAGAAAGGAGATTTATAATGGGGAATGAAAAAAGATTAAGACTCATCCAGGTAGCCAAGGAGTTTAAGGTGGGTTTGAACACCATCACCGACTTCTTGCAGAAGAAAGGCATCAAGAGCGACGGCTCGCCCAACACGTTGGTCGATGCAGCCACCTATGCCATTTTAGAGAAGGAGTTTGGCTCGAACCGCGCCGCCGCAGGTGCGCGTGATTCGGTGCGCGAGCGTATCTCGCAGAAGCAGGCCTCGATCACCATCGAGGGTGCTGCCAAGCCCAAAGAGGAGGAGAAAGAGGTTGTCATCAAGTCGAACGTGATCAACGTCAAGGACGAGATTCAGCAGCCCAAGTTCCTCGGTAAGATCGACCTCGAGGCCAAGCGCCCCGAGATCAAGAAGGAGGAGCCGAAGCCCGTTGTGGAGGCTCCGAAGGTGGAGACTCAGCAAGAGGAGGTGAAGCCCGTGGTGGAGGCTCCGAAGGTGGAGGTAAAGCCCGAGGTGGAGGCTCCGAAGGTTGTTGAGCAGCCCAAGGCCGAGGCACCGAAGGAGGAGTCGAAGCCCGCAGCCGAGACCCCCGCAGTCGAGGCTCCCGAGCGCAAGGACAACCTCTTCCGTCCGGGCATGACGACCCTCGCAGGTCCCCAGGTGCTGGGCACGATGGACGTTTCGGGCTTTGTGCCGGGTGGCAAGCATAAGCGCAAGCGCCTGCAGAAGGAGAAGGTCGATGTATCGAAGGCCCAGAAGGGTCAGCAGCAGGGCAAGGGTGGTCAGCAGGGCGGTCCGAAGAGCAACCAGCCGGGCCAGAACAACCGTCCCAACCAGCAGAATCAGCAGCAGAACCAGCCCAAGCCGGGTGAGGGTCGCCGCAACAAGAATAAGCAGAAGCCGCAACCGAAGCCCGTGGTTCGCCCCGAGGTGAGCGACGAGGAGGTTTCGAAGCAGGTGAAGGATACCCTGGCACGTCTGACGGCCAAGGGTGCCAAGACCAAGGGAGCCAAGTATCGTAAGGAGAAGCGCGAGATCATCGCCGAGCGCATGAACGAGGAGTTCGAGCGCGAGGCAGCAGAGCGCCAGACGCTCAAGGTTACGGAGTTCGTAACCGTCAGCGAGCTGGCCACGATGATGAACGTGCCCGCTACGGAGGTGATCATGGCCTGCATGAACCTCGGTTTGATGGTTTCGATCAACCAGCGTCTCGATGCCGAGGCTCTCGTGGTTGTGGCCGAGGAGTTCGGCTTCAAGACCGAGTTCGTGTCGGTTGAGATTCAGGAGGCAATCACCGATGAGGTGGACGAGGAGGAGAACCTCGTACCGCGTCCGCCGATCGTGACCGTCATGGGTCACGTGGACCACGGTAAGACCTCGCTGCTGGATAACATCCGTAAGACGAACGTCATCGCCGGTGAGGCGGGTGGTATCACCCAGCACATCGGTGCCTACAGTGTCGAGCTGAATGGTCAGAAGATCACCTTCCTCGATACGCCGGGTCACGAGGCCTTTACCGCCATGCGTGCCCGTGGTGCGAAGATTACCGACGTGGCTATTATCATCGTGGCTGCCGACGACAGCGTGATGCCCCAGACCATTGAGGCTATCAACCACGCCCAGGCCGCAGGCGTTCCGATGGTATTCGCCATCAACAAGATCGATAAACCCCAGGCCAACCCCGAGCACATCAAGGAGCAGCTCTCGACGATGAACTACCTCGTAGAGTCGTGGGGCGGTAAGTACCAGGACCAGGAGATCTCGGCCAAGAAGGGTCTGAATCTCGACAAACTGCTGGAGAAGGTGCTCCTCGAGGCCGAGATGCTCGAGCTGAAGGCCAACCCCGACAAGCGCGCAACCGGCTCGGTGATCGAGTCGACGCTCGACAAGGGTCGTGGTTATGTCTCGACGATTCTCGTGCAGGCAGGTACGCTCCGCGTGGGCGATGTGATCCTCTCGGGTACCTTCACGGGTCGTGTCAAGGCGATGTTCAACGAGAACGGTAAGAAGGTGACCGAGGCAGGTCCCTCGACGCCTGTACAGGTGCTGGGTCTGAACGGTGCTCCGCAGGCCGGTGACTCGTTTAACGTCATGGAGGACGACCGCTCGGCACGCGAGATTGCCAACAAGCGCGAGCAGCTGCAGCGTATGCAGGGTCTGATGACCCAGAAGCACGTAACGCTCGACGAGATTGGTCGCCGCATCGCCATCGGCTCGTTCAAGGAGCTCAACATCATCGTCAAGGGTGACGTGGATGGCTCGGTGGAGGCTATGTCGGGTTCGCTCATCAAGCTCTCGAAGGAGACCGTTCAGGTGAACGTGATCCACGCCGCCGTAGGTCAGATTTCGGAGTCGGATGTCCTGCTGGCCGCCGCTTCGAATGCCATCATCGTCGGCTTCCAGGTACGTCCCTCAGCTTCGGCACGCAAGCTGGCCGAGAAGGAGGAGATCGAGATCCGTCTCTACTCGATCATCTACGATGCCATCAACGACATCAAGGATGCTATCGAGGGTATGTTGGAGCCCGTGATGAAGGAGGAGATCGTCGCTTCGGTCGAGGTGCTCGAAACCTTCAAGATCTCGAAGGTGGGTACCATCGCCGGCGGTATTGTGCGTGAGGGTAAGATTGGCCGCAACACGCCGATCCGTGTCATCCGCGACGGTATCGTGATCTACACCGGTAAGCTCGGATCGCTCAAGCGTTTCAAGGACGATGTGAAGGAGGTTTCGACCAACATGGACTGCGGTCTGAACATCGAGTCGTTCAACGATATCAAGGTGGGCGACATCATCGAGGGCTACGAGCAGGTAGAGGTAAAACGCAAGTAAACAACCAAAAAAACTCATAAAACCAACAAGTCAAAATGCTGACACCTATTCATTTCACGACGCCCGAAGAGGCCGTCAAAGTGATTAAGTCGGGCGACCACGTGCACCTCAGCTCGGTCGCTTCGGCCCCCCAGTGCCTGATTCAGGCTATGTGCGCACGCGGCGAGCGCGGCGAGTTGAAGGATGTACACATCCACCACCTCCACACCGAAGGTCCGGCCCCCTATGCCGATCCGAAGTTCGAGGGCGTTTTCCAGCTCGACTCCTTCTTCGTGGGTGGTAACGTACGTAAGGTTACCCAGTCGGGTTATGCCGATTACATTCCCATCTTCCTGAGCGAGACGCAGCGTCTGTATCGTTGCGGTGCCGTTCCCTGCAACGTGGCCATGATCCAGGTTACGCCCCCCGACAAGCACGGTTATGTATCGCTCGGTACCTCGGTCGATGCTACGCTGGCTGCCGTTGAGTGCGCCGACTATGTGATCGCCGTAGTGAACAAGAATGTTCCCCGCGCGTGGGGTCAGGCGATGATTCCGATGCAGAAGATCGACATCTGGTGCGAGGACGACACGCCGCTGATGGAGGCCCACTTCACCGCTCCGAACGAGGTCGAGACGGCCATCGGTAAGCACTGCGCCGCCCTGATCGAGGATGGTGCTACGCTCCAGATGGGTATCGGTGCCATTCCCAACGCTGTGCTGGCCCAGCTGGGCGGCCACAAGAACCTGGGTATCCACACCGAGATGTTTGCCGACGGCGTACTGCCCCTCGTAGAGAAGGGTGTGATCAACGGCGAGGCGAAGAACATCGACCAGGGTAAGATGGTATCGACCTTCCTGATGGGTTCGCAGAAGGTTTACGACTTCATCGACGACAACCCGGGCGTACTGATGATGGACGTAGGCTACACGAACGACCCCTACATCATCGCCAAGAACGACCGCGTGACGGCCATCAACTCGGCACTCCAGGTTGACCTCACGGGTCAGGTGTGCGCCGACTCGCTCGGCACGAAGTTCTGGTCGGGTGTCGGTGGTCAGGTTGACTTCGTCTATGGTGCATCGCTCTCGAAGGGCGGTAAGGCCATCATCGCCATGCCCTCGATCACGAATAAGGGTGTATCGAAGATCTGCCCCACGCTGCTCGACGGTGCCGGTGTTGTTACGACGCGTAACCACATCCACTACTTCGTAACGGAGTATGGTGCTGTGGATCTCTACGGCAAGACGATGCAGGAGCGCGCACGCCTTCTGATCTCGATTGCTCACCCCGATGCCCGCGAGGAGCTCGACAAGGCTGCCTTCGAGCGCTGGGGTTCGCACCACCACTACATTAAGGGATATATGGGCAAGTAACGATTGCCTCCCCATAAACAACAAAGACCTCCTTTTCGGGAGGTCTTTGTTGTTTGCTAAAGAGGTTAAAGGTTGCTAAAGGGGTTTAAGGGTAATTAAGGAAATGTGCTTTAGTTGCCTTTAGTCCTCTTTCCTCTCTGCTCCCTTTCGTCATTGCGAGCGACCCTTTGGGGCGTGTGGCAATCTGAACAAGCACCACGACCGTCAAACCACTCGGCGAGATAGCCACGTCGCTTGCAGCTCCTCGTTATGACGTTGCTTCTCTTCTTCTCAATTTTTAATCTTTGATCTTTAATTCTATCCATATTTCCGCTATCTTTGTACTCTATGCCGGAGCCTGCGACTCGCAGCGTAACCCCGCGCGGCACGAAAGATGAAGGCCGGCAGCAAGAAAAAGAGAATAAAGAATGTTTGAAATCAGTGGAGAACACATAGTCCTGGTGGGAGCGTTGTTGCTCTTCGTGGCGGTGGTGGCCGGTAAGGTCGCCTACCGTTTCGGAGCCCCTGCGCTGTTGTTATTTCTCGGCGTGGGTATGCTCTTCGGGTGGAATTTTATCTCGTTCAATTCGCCCGAAATCACCCAATTCATCGGTATGGTTGCCCTCTGTATCATCCTCTTTTCGGGTGGTATGGATACCTCGTTTCAGGAGATTCGCCCCGTACTCGGGCCGGGTGCCGTGCTGGCTACGCTCGGCGTGGTGCTCACCACGCTGCTGCTCGCCTCGTTTATCACCCTGGTGGCACCCTGGCTCGGCTTCGAGCTCTCGTTCCCGATGGCAATGCTCTTAGCTGCTACGATGTCCTCGACCGACTCGGCCTCGGTATTCTCGATTCTGCGCACCAAAAAGCAGGGTCTGAAGGAGCACCTACGCCCGATGTTGGAGCTCGAGAGCGGCTCGAACGACCCGATGGCCTATATGCTCACGGTGCTGATGATCGGCATTGTGGGTCACGAGGGTACGTCGGGAGGCATTGGCGAGAATCTGCTCTACCTCCTGGTGCAGTTCCTCATGGGCGGCATCGGAGGCTACGCCATAGGACGCGCGGCGGTCTGGTCGATCAACAAGATCAACTTCGAGAACCACTCGCTCTACTCGGTGCTGCTGCTGGCCTTCATCTTTTTCTCATTCTCCTTCACCGACCTGCTGCACGGAAACGGCTACCTCGCGGTCTATATTGCGGGCCTGGTTGTGGGCAACAACCCCCTGACCCAAAAGCGCACGCTGACGGTCTTCTTCGACGGCTTCACGTGGCTCATGCAGATTGTGATGTTCCTCATGTTGGGACTCCTGGTCAATACGCGCGACCTGCTACAGAGCGATGTGCTGATTCTGGGCGGTCTGGTGGGCTTTTTTATGATTCTCTTTGCGCGCCCCATTGCGGTCTTTCTCTCGCTGGCCCCCTTCCGCGAATTTTCGACCAAGGCGCGATGGTATATCTCATGGGTGGGTCTGCGCGGTGCCGTGCCGATTCTCTTTGCCACCTATCCGATTGTGGCCGAGCTGCCCGGTGCCGAGCTGCTGTTCAATGTTGTCTTCCTCTCGACCATCCTCTCGCTCCTGATTCAGGGCACCACCGTGAGCGGCATGGCCAACGTCTTAGGCTTGGCCTACACCGAGCGCAAAGCCTCGTTCGAGGTCAATCTGCGCGAGGATATGACCACAAGCCTCACCGAGGTGGAGGTGGGTGAGCAGATGCTCACCAAGGGCAACACGCTCAAGGAGATCACGCTGCCCGAAAATACCCTTGTGATGATGATCTACCGCGATGGCGACTACTTCGTACCGCAGGGCAAGACCGAGCTGCAGGTGGGCGACAAATTGCTGGTCATCACCGACCGCAAGGAGGAGCTCGCCTCGACCTACCGCGCGATGGGTATCGAAGATGTCCACAAACACCACTAACCGACACCACGAACCGACGATGAGCCACCCCATAGCCGAGCGACTGATTGCCTGGTACGAGGCCCACGGCCGTACCCTCCCCTGGCGTACCACGCGCGAGGCCTACTGCATTTGGCTCTCGGAGGTGATTCTCCAGCAGACGCGCGTCGAGCAGGGAATGGCCTACTACCTCCGCTTCACGGAGCGTTTTCCGACGGTTTATGACCTCGCGGCCGCCTCCGAAGATGAGGTGCTGAAGCTCTGGCAGGGATTGGGCTACTACAGCCGCGCCCGCAACCTCCACGCCGCCGCCAAGCAGGTGGTCGAGGAGTTCGGAGGGTCGTTCCCCGACACGGTCGAGGCACTGCGCACACTGCGTGGCGTGGGCGACTACACCGCCGCAGCCATCGCCTCGATCGCCTTCGACCGCCCTGCAGCCGTTGTCGATGGGAATGTCTATCGCGTTTTGGCACGCCTCTTCGACCTCGAAACAGCGATCGATACGACCGAGGGGAAGCGCACCTTTGCTGCGCTGGCCGAGGAGCTGCTCGAGAGGCAACGCCCCGCGACTTACAACCAGGCGATTATGGATTTCGGAGCCTTGGTCTGCACGCCGCAAAGCCCCAGCTGCACCGATTGTCCCCTCCGCGACCTTTGTCAAGCCCTTGCCGCCAAGAGTGTCGCCTCGCGCCCCGTCAAGCAGGGCCGCACGAAGATTCGCGACCGCTACTTCAGCTACCTGCACCTCACGGATGGGAGCCACACGCTCCTGCACCGCCGCACAGCCGGGGATATTTGGCAGGGCTTGTACGAATTTCCGCTTATTGAGACCCCCTCGGAGGTCGATTTTGCCCGCCTGACCGCCACCGAGGAGTTCCAACGCCTCGCGGGCGATAGCCGCTTCAAGCTCACCGCCACGCGCCGTATGGCTGCCCACCA
>JAUMXM010000058.1 GCA_030529085.1 Rikenellaceae bacterium
TGCTTTTGGATACAAAACACGCCCCACCAAAGCGGTGAGGCGCGATAGCATTTTGCGTGTCGGATTATTGGGCCTGATAGGCAGCAATACCCTGCTTGAGGAACTCTACGAAGGCGGCTACGTCGAGGTTGTAGCCACGCGGCTCGACGAGCTGTGTGCCCTCCTCGCCCTGCAATACGTAGTAGGGTTGGGCATTAACACCGTAGGTCTTCAAGGCGTAGTAGGAGTTGATCTTGCCCAGCGTCTTGAGGGTCTTGCCGGCATCGGTCGTAACCCACTCCGACTCCGCTACGGGCATCTTGTCGTCGGCGTAGAGTGCGCAGATGACATACTCGTTGCGCAGCAGGTTGAGGACCTCGGGGTCGGACCATACGCGCATCTCCATCTCGCGGCAGTTTACACAGCCGTGTCCCGTGAAGTCGATGAAGATTGGCTTTTTCACCTTGGCGGCATAGGCTTCGGCCTCCTCCAGATCGAAGAATCCCTCCAAGCCGTGCGGCAGGTGGAGTTTGTCGCTGTATTTGCGGGCTGTGCTCTGCTGCGAAGCGGGTGTTGCCACCACTGCAACGCCCTCACCGCCCAAGACGAAGTCCTGCGAGGTGATCGGGGGCAGGTAGCCCGAGAGGCCTGCCAGAGGTGCACCCCACATGCCCGGGATCAGGTATACGACGAACGAGAAGGTGACAATGGCAAGCGCCAGACGCGTGACGCTGACAAATTTCACCTCGCTGTCGTGGGCAAATTTGATCTTACCCAGCAGGTAGAAGCCCATCAGCGTGAAGACGACGATCCAGATGGCGAGGTAGATCTCGCGGTCGAGGATACCCCAGTGGTATACCTGGTCGGCCACCGAGAGGAACTTCAGACCCAGCGCCACCTCGATAAAGCCGATTACGACCTTCACCGAGTTGAGCCAACCGCCGCTCTTGGGGAGGTTCTTCAGCATCGAGGGGAAGAAGGCGAAGAGCGTGAAGGGGAGGGCGAAGGCGATCGAGAAGGCCAGCATGGTGAGGATCGGTGTCCAGAACTCACCCGAGGTCGACTTGATCAGCACCGAGCCTACGATCGGGCCCGTGCAGGAGAAGGATACCAGCACAAGGGTCAAAGCCAGGAAGAAGATACCACCCAGCCCCTTGGTGTCGGCTTTCGAGTCGGTTTTGTTGTCCATCCACGAGGGCATCGTGATCTCGAAGGCACCGAAGAACGAAGCGGCAAAGATCATGAATACCAGGAAGAAGATCACGTTGGGCAGCCAGTGTGTGGCGAGCCAGTTGAAGATGTCGGCCGTCACCGTGTCGCCACCCACAAAGCGGGTGATGAGGATGATGGCGGCAATCGGTACCGTGTAGAGGGCTACGATGAAGAAGCCGTAGAGGGCTGCACGAATGCGTCCCATCGTAACGCCGCCCTCCCCCTTGAGGAAGTAGGAGACGGTCATCGGCACCATCGGGAATACGCAGGGGGTCAGCAGCGCGGCAAAGCCCCAGAGAATTGCCTCGATGATCAGCGACCAAAGCGATCCGCCACCGGCTGCATCTTTCGGGGCAGCGGTTTTCTCAACCGGCTCTGCTTCAGTTGCTTCTGCTGCAGCGTCGGGGTTCTCGGCATTGGCCTCAGCGGTGGCTGCCAGGCTCGCGTCTGCAAGCTCGATTTTCAGCTCCACCTCGTCGGGTGGCAGGCAACTCTCGTCGTCGCAAATCATCCACTCGATGAGGGCTTTTGCTTCGGATTTGGCCTGCGAGAGGGTGATTTTCTGGCTGAATCGGGCTGTATCCTCAAAGGTGCCGATCTCCATGCCGAACATCTCATCGAAGTAGCGCTTCGGCTCGGTGAGCTGCTCGACGGCGCCATCCAGCGTCACACCGGCACCCGGCGTGATGGTGATGGTCGTGGCGTTGGGGCCTCCTTGATAGGGCCCCATGTCGTACATGTGGTAGCCGGCAGGAATAGCGGCCTCGAAAATCAGTTGGTACTTGTTGTCGGCAATGTGCTCGACCGAACTTTTCCAATGCACACTTTGTGCGGTGGTTGTCAGGGTTGCTACCAGAAAGCTTAAAAAGAGTAAAAATCTGCGCATGGCTATCCGTGTAAGGGTGTTAAATGTATTGTGCGAACAAAAATATATATTTTTGGTTAAAATATAGCAGTTTGTACTAAAAACTTTTTTGTTGGGCTCTTTTTTGCACCATTCCTTGGGTGTTTCTCTTTTCTGTGTCGGTTGAATCGTTTGCGAAGAGCGCTTTGCGGCAATTGTAAGGCGTGGTGCTCGGTGCATAGATCGGCATGGGAAGATCGTAAGGCCGATTGTCGCGTTCCTTGCGTTCAGCTCCCCGTGCGATCTGCCTTTTCGGGTGATTTTTCTCTTGCTCGAGGCGATAGATGTGGAGGCTCTCGATCGTTGCCGAATCTGCATTCTTCGAAAAAATAATGTTGGTCAAAAACGGATATAAGTGGTAAATTAACGGACTTCCACAACACACCGAGTGTTATTTTTTTGTTATCGAATGGTTAAAAGGAGTTTAAATTTGTACTAAAAGGGTTGTAAAGTTGAGATTTTTATTGTAAATTTGTATTAATGATAGACTGATAAGTAATGCTAAAAAATTAAAAAAACACACTTAAATTTCATTCAAAAAACCGTTTAATTTAAACTTAAGTATTATGAAAAAACTTTTACTTTCGTTAGCACTTGTATGCTTTGGTGTCAGCGCAATGGCACAGGAGGCCCCCAAGGCAGTGAACCAGTATGGTCAGGAGGTTACCTCGATCCCCGTTGAGACTACGGCTCAGGACGGCGTCCTCGTATTCCAGAACAAGGAGGCCAACTACAAGCTGTGGTTCGACGTCCGTGTACAGGCCGATGCAGCCGTATTCTTCGGCGAGCCGGGCTACGCCGACAAGATCGGTAACGGTATGGCTCTGCGTCGTACCCGTTTTGCCATCAAGGGTCAGATCAATAAGAATTGGTATGGTGAGATCGATACCGACTTCACGAGCGGTACCTTCGAGCTCAAGGATGCTATCATCTCCTACACGGGTCTGAAGAACTTCGAGTTCAAGGTGGGTAACTTCAAGGAGAACTTCTCGATCCAGCGTAACACTACTTCGCGCTACCTCGTATTTATGGAGCGCCCGATGGTTACCTCGCTGGCTCCTTCGCGCCACCTTGGTTTCAACGTACGCTACGCTTCGAAGCACATCTGGGCTTCGGCCGGTGTCTTTGGTCCCGCGCTGAAGGACTCGGAAGCTATGGGCTTCATGCAGGACTACAACAAGGACTACGGCAAGGACGAGGGTCTCTCGTACACGGGTAAGGTTGTCTTCCGTCCGATCAACAACCAGGACGCTTCGCTGCACATCGGTGCTGCTTTCACCTACCGCAACCCCAAGACCACGGAGTTCAAGGTGAAGGATTTCGAGGAGCTGATCGAGGAGGACGAGGATATCATGGCAGGTCTTGACGAGGGCGCATTCGATGAGCTCGACGTGATTGGTACGGCTATGGATTCGCGTAACTCGACCGACATCAACCGCAAGAAGTATGTGAACTCGGGTGACCTGATTGGTGTTGACCACGAGACGGCTTGGACGGTCGAGTTGGCCGGTCACTACAAGGGTCTGCGCTACGAGGCTGCTTATATCGCTCGCACGGCTCACATGAACGAGGCTGTAAATAAGGTATTCTACGGCAAGAAGGGCTTCGATAAGTTCACCGGTGACGGTTGGTATGTACAGGCTTCGTACATGCTCTTCGGTGGTACGCAGGCTTACGATGCCAATGGTGCCAAGTACACCCGCACGAAGTCGGGTCGCAAGTGGGGTGACCTGGAGCTTGCTGCTCGCTACCAGACGATGGACCTGAACGACGCCAAGTTCGAGAACGGTGAGTTCGTAAGCGGTGTAACGGGTGGTTCGGCCAAGATGATGGAGTTGGGTCTGAACTACTATCCTACCAAGAACATCAAGATCTCGCTCAACTGGGCAAATGTTGATCAGGACAAGTATGCCAACGGTAAGGGTAAGGACAAGGGTAAGTTCTACGTAGGTTACGATGCTGACGGTGAGCCCACGAAGAAGTGGTCGGAGGTTGTCGGCAAGGGTGGTGTAGACTACCAGATGATGATGATGCGTTTCCAGATCGCCTTCTAATCAACAAGAACGTATAACTACTTATATTATAAGTATCCAAAAAGATGGCAAAAGAGAAAATGGAGATTGGCGCCATCTCGAAACCCCGTTTCGAGTTCCGCTCGTTTGGTCAGTGCTTCTGCGAGGCACACAAGCGTATGGCGCGTTTGTCGGTTCCCGTGCCTGAGAAGGTGTGGGAGCGCGAGAGCGACGAGATCTATATCATTTCGCGCACGAACGATATCAACAACACGAAGATCCGCAACGGCAAGATGGATATCAAGACCTACGTGCAGACCGTGGATGGCCTCGAGCAGTGGAATCCGCTGATGAAGGGCGAGTTCCCGATTGCTGCCGAGGTGCTCACGAAGGAGGTTTTCCCCGCCTTCATGGTCGAGATGCCCGCGCTGGAGAAGGAGACCTACACCTACGACGAGTTTATCGCCATGGTGGAGCAGCACCCCGATCTGGCAGCCGTACGTGTTCACAAGCAGCGCTTTGGCTACATGGTCAATGATACGATCTGCGAGGTGGGCAACGTGCTGATCAATGGTGCCAAGGTCGTGACGATCAACTCCGAGTCGACCGAGATCGAGGATATCAAGAAGACGATCGCCGACGTAGGTTTGGAGGGTGTTGAGAACATCAACTACCTGCAGGCCATCAAGCGCGTGATCGGTATGTCGAACAAACCTTTGGCTAACGAGTAGAGCTATGGCACAAGAGATCGAAAGAAAATTCCTCGTCGTAGGCGACTTTAAGCCCGAGGCATTCAAGGCAACCCGCATCATTCAGGGTTACCTGAGTTCGGTACCCGAGCGCACGGTACGTGTTCGCGTGAAGGGCGACAAGGGTTTCATCACCATCAAGGGTATCGGCAGCCAGAGTGGCGCCAGCCGTTTCGAGTGGGAGAAGGAGATTCCCACCGAGGAGGCCGAGCAGCTGCTGGCAATCTCGGAGCCGGGCGTCATCGACAAGACCCGTTACCTGGTTAAGTCGGGCGACCACACCTTCGAGGTCGATGAGTTCTATGGCGACAACGACGGCCTGACGGTGGCCGAAGTAGAGCTTGCATCCGAAGAGGAGGCCTTCGTAAAACCGGCATGGCTCGGTGAGGAGGTGACGGGCGATGTGAAGTACTACAACTCGATGTTGATGAAGAATCCTTACAAGAATTGGAAATAAGCTTCCAAAGCCGGTACGGAGGGGAGCAGGTCTCCCCTCCGTTTTTTTTCAAACCCCGAAAGGTCAATACACAATGAAGGAACAGGAAATCAAGCAGCAGACAGCGTTCGACCCGCTGGACATGAACAACTATAAAATCGAAAAACTCCCCAAGATGGAAAAATCCACTTTTGAGAAGTGGATGGCTCGCTGGGGTGGACCGCTGGCGATCATCGCCTTTATTTTGGTCTATTGGGTTGTGGATATTCCCTTTATCGACAACTTAAAATCAAGCGATTTTATTCCGCAGGAGGTTGTGGTCGAGCAGGCTGACGGAACGATTGTCACGACCCAGCCCGCTCCCGATCGAAGTGTCAAGAAGGCGGCGCAATATATCCAGGAGAACGGCATGGAGGAGTTTGCGCGCATCAACTACGCGATGCTCGCCATCTTCCTGGCTGCCATCATCCTTTGGATCACCGAGGCGATTCCCAACTACTTGACAGCCCTGCTGGTCATCCTGGGCATGGTGCTCCTGGAGGTCACCTCCCAAAAGGAGGCCTTTGCCCAGCTCGGACACCCCGTCATGTGGCTCAATATCCTCTCGTTTGTCCTGGCCTCGATGCTTGTCAAAACCAAAGCGGCACGACGCCTGGCCTTGTGGTTTGTGCTGCGCTTCGGCCACTCGGCGAGCGGTGTCTTTTTCAGCTTCCTGGTTATCAACGTGATCCTCTCGGCCTTCATCTCGGCCACGACCGTCAAGGCCGCTATTCTGCTGCCGATCTTCATGGTCGTTGCGGCCGTATATGGAGCCTCGAATGGCAACCGCAATAACTTTGGCCGCAACATCGTGCTGCAAAACCTCTTCCAGGTGAATATCGGTGCCAGCGGTTTCCTTACCGGCTCGGGTGCCAACCTGCTCGCCGCCTCGCTCATTGGTGGTGCGCTGGGAATCACCTCGATCAGCTATACCGATTGGTTTGTGGCCGCCTTCCCGCTGGCGATTCTGCTGCTCTTCATCGGTTGGTGGATCGGTGCAAAGATCATCTTCCCGATCCCGAAGGAGCAGCGCAAGCCGCAGATCGAGGGAGGTCTTGCCAAGCTGCGCGTTGAGCTCGACTCGATGGGTAAGATGGACTTCGAGGAGATCAAGTCGGTAGCGATTTTCGTCATCGTCCTGCTGATGTGGGCCACCGATAAGCTGCACGGCATCGATGCTACGACGGTCGCCTTCATCGGTGCTGTCGTTGCCTTGATGCCCGGCATTGGCGTGGTGAAGTGGAACGATGTCGATATTCCGTGGCACCTGATGCTCTTCTCGGCGGGTGCTTACGCCATCGGTGCCGGTCTGGATGTGACGGCTCTGCCGAAGAGCATGGTCGATGTCCTCTTCAACAGCCTCGGCGTGACGGATCACACCCCCTTCTGGGTGCTCTACCTGCTGCTGACGGCCATGATGCTCTTCTCGGCCCTCTTCTTCCAGTCGAAGACCATGCGCGCCCTGATCTTCATCCCGATTGCGATCGGTGTGGCGCAGAAGTTCGGCTACCCGGTGATGAGCCTCGCCTTCCCCGTAGCGCTGCTCATCGAGCATGTCTACGTGCTCCCCTTCAACTCGAAACCTGCCGCCCTGCTCTACACCACGAACCACTACAGCTGGAGCGATACGTTCCGCTTTGGTTTCACGATGATGATGATCGGCTGGTTGATGATTATCGTCTGGGGCGAGACCGTGCTGCGCTGGCTGGGTTACACGGAGGGACTCTTCTTCTAACTTTCGACCTAAAGAGGCTGCACAATGATTGACATTACGACCAAAATTCACGATCAGTTCTCCATCGAGTTCAAGGTGGGCTTTGTGACGCGACGCAAGTTACGCCGCAACGATTTCTCGGTCTATATGTGGATTTTTGTGCCCAACGCACTCGATATCAACCCTTCGACCTACTCGAAGGCGAACTTCTACCGCGATGTGAAGTCGAACGTGCGACTCATCACGCCGCGCTACCTGCTGCGCGACATTGTGGGTGGCGAGGAGTCGCCCGCAAGCCGACTTCGCAAGGCGATGGAGCGCATGGCAAGCGACCCGACGCGCACGGCGATTGCCGAATACGAGACGCAGATCAAGATCTTCGCGGCCATTGTCAAGAGTGCTCTGCGCGAGGAGGTGCAACACATCAGTTCGGGGGATCAGCGGAGCGAGGATGTATGCTTCCTCTGCGAGGCCTACGGCAAAAACATCGCCCACATCCTCACCACCTACCGCGAACTGCGCAAAATCATCAACACGCCATCCATCACCCCCGAGGTGCGTGGCTCGTTCAGCTACGGCGACGAGTTCATGAGCTATATGCTCAACCAGTCGACCCTGCGTCTGTTGCGTTGGTTGCAGCAGAAGCCGGAGTGCTATACGGAGCAGATCACCCGGCTCTCAAAGCTGATCCGCGACGAGGAAAAGTACCGTGAGTCGATGAACTACCTTGTAGCCCGGAGTGACGATCCGCTGGAGAATCGCGATCTGATCTACTCGCACGGCGTGCTGAAGAAGTATGTCGAGAGCGCCCTCTACCTGCGTGTCCCGAAGAAGCGCGACGGGGTGATGATCGAGCAAATCTACCTGAGCATCGCTGCCGGCCTTTCGATGATCTTTGCCACGATTGTCAGCTTCTATTTCCAGCAGCGTTTCGGTAACTTTACGTGGCCCTTCTTCCTGGTCCTGGTCATCAGCTACATGGGTAAGGACCGCATCAAGGAGTTGGCTCGCTACTACTTTGCCCACCGCAAGGGGAGCAAATACTACGACAACAAGGCGAAGATCTCGATCGGCGAGCGCACGATCGGCTGGATCAAGGAGGGTGTCGATTTCCTGCAACGGAGCAAGATTCCGACCGAGGTGATGCGCCTGCGCCAACAGCACCCCATCACCCCTGCCGAGCAACATATCCTCGACGACAAGGTGCTGCTCTACCGCAAGTGGGTCCATATCGACCGTGAGGAGCTGGCGGCGCACAATGTCTACCATACGGACGGTATTAACGACATCATCCGCCTCAATGTCAACAACCTGATCCAAAAGATGGACAACCCCTACATCTCGCTGCCGCGTCTCGACGAGGAGAACAACCTCTACCGCATTGCATGCAAGAAGGTCTACTTCCTCAATATCGTAATGCA
>JAUMXM010000027.1 GCA_030529085.1 Rikenellaceae bacterium
AGAAACAATAAAAAAGCATAGATAAATGGAGCAAAAAATCATCTTAAACAGCGTTGAGGAGGCCGTTGAGGATTTTCGCCAAGGCAAAGTCGTGATCGTTGTCGATGACGAGGATCGCGAAAACGAGGGCGACTTCATCGTTGCTGCCGAACTCATCACCCCCGAGGTAGTCAATTTCATGTTGCACGAGGGTCGTGGCGTGCTCTGCGCACCCCTCTCGGAGGAGCGTTGCGACGCCCTGGGGCTGCAAATGATGGAGCAGAACAACACCTCGCTGCTCGGCACCCCCTTCACCGTGTCGTGTGACCTGATTGGTCACGGCTGCACGACGGGCGTTTCGGCTTCGGATCGCGCCGCCACGTTGCGTGCCCTGGCCGACCCCGCCACGATGCCCTCCGACCTGGGACGTCCGGGCCACATCAACCCCCTGCGCGCTCGCGAAAAGGGCGTTTTGCGCCGCCCGGGTCACACCGAGGCCGCTATCGACCTGGCCCGCATGGCCGGTCTGCAGCCTGCCGGCGTGCTGATCGAGGTGATGAACGAGGACGGCACAATGGCACGTCTGCCCCAATTGGTGGAGATTGCCAAGAAGTACGACATGAAGATCATCTCGATTGCCGATATGATTGCCTACCGCCTGAAGGAGGAGTCGATCGTCGAGCGTGGTGTTACGGTACCGCTGCCGACCGCCTGGGGCGACTTTATGATCACCCCCTTCCGCCAAAAGTCGAATGGCGTGGAGCACGTAGCCCTCACCAAGGGCGAGTGGCGCGAGGATGAGCCTATACTGATTCGTGTCCATTCGTCGTGTGCTACGGGCGACATCTTCAGCTCTTATCGCTGCGATTGTGGCGATCAGCTCCACGAGGCGATGCAGATGATCGAGAAGGAGGGTCGCGGTGCCATCGTCTATCTCAATCAGGAGGGACGCGGTATCGGTCTTTGCAACAAGATTCACGCCTACAAACTCCAGGATCAGGGTCTCGATACGGTGGATGCCAACATCCGCCTCGGCTTCAAGGCCGACGAACGCGACTACGGCGTAGGCGCCTCTATTATCCGCGAGTTGGGCATCCGCAAGATGCGCCTGATGACCAACAACCCCTCGAAAAAGGCGGGGTTGGAGGGCTACGGCCTGACGATCGAGGATATCGTGCCGATTATCATCAAGCCCAACGAGCACAACGAGCGCTACCTGGCTACCAAGCAGGAGCGTATGAACCACACGCTGGGTCTGGAGACCAAATAGGGGAGGAGAAGACCAATGAACGCCAAGGAGTTACGCATCGTATTTATGGGTACGCCCGAGTTTGCCGTACCCTCACTCCGCGCCCTGGTCGAGGGTGGCTATAACGTAGTGGCCGTGGTTACGACTCCCGACAAACCTGCGGGCCGTGGCCGTCAGCTGCACGAGAGCGATGTAAAGGTGGCTGCTCGCGAGTTGGGTCTGCCGATTCTGCAACCCGAGAAGCTGCGCGACGAGAGCTTCGTGGAGGCTATGCGCGCCTTGAAGCCCGACCTGGGTATCGTGATTGCCTTCCGTATGCTGCCCGAGGTTATTTGGGCAATGCCCCGCCTGGGCACCTTCAATCTTCACGCCTCGCTGTTGCCCGAGTATCGCGGTGCCGCCCCGATTAACTGGGCCATCATCAACGGCGAGAAGCAGACGGGAGTTACCACCTTCCTGCTCAACCACGAAATTGACAAGGGAGCCATCCTGGGACAACTCACCGAGCCGATTGCCAAGGAGGACACCATCGGAACGCTCTACGACCGCCTGATGCACAAGGGCGTAGGGTTGGTAGTCGAGACGGTCGAGAAGTTGGCCGCAGGGGAGATAACCCCCATCGCACAGCCGACCATCGACGAGGATAAGCTCAAGCCCGCACCCAAAATCTTCAAGAACGACTGCATCATCGACTGGAGCAAGGAGGGTCGCACGATTCTCGACTTCATTCGCGGTCTTTCGCCCTATCCGGCTGCCTGGAGCCCGATGTACCGCGACGGCGAAGAGGTGCTCTCGGCCAAAATCTTCCGCGCCACGTTCTACGCCGCCAACCACGGCGAGGAGGCAGGTTCGGTACGCACCGATTGGCGCGAGGAGCTCTCGGTAGCTTGTGCCGACGGATGGATTCGCATCGAGGAGTTGCAGATTGCCGGCAAGAAGCGTATGACAGCACACGATCTGCTGCTCGGCTTCCGCGAGATTGATCGCTACACCTTCCGCTAACCAAGCGGCACAATACCAAAACAAAGAGGAGTCACCGAAAGGCGACTCCTCTTATTATATATGGTGTGCGCGATCGCTACTCGGCGAAGGAGTGAATCACGACACCCGAACGCAGTTTCGGCTCGAACCAGGTCGTCTTGGGGGGCATGATGTTACCCGTATCGGCGATGTCGATGAGCTGCTGCATCGAGACGGGGTAGAGGGCAAAGGCGGCCTTCATCTCACCACTATCGACACGACGCTTCAGCTCGCCGAGGCCACGAATACCACCCACGAAGTCGATACGCTTCGAGGTGCGCAGATCCTTGATATCGAGAATCTTATCGAGCACCAAATCCGAGAGCACGGTCACATCGAGAACACCGATTGGGTCGGCATCGTTGTAGGTGCCTGGCTTGGCTGTCAGGCTGTACCACTTGCCCTCCATATAGAGCGCGAAGTTATGCAGCGCAGCAGGGGTGTAGATCTCCTCGCCCTTGCACTCCACCTCGAACGCCACGGCGAGCTTCTCCAACAGCTCCTCGGGGGTCAGACCGTTGAGATCCTTCACCACGCGGTTGTAGTCGATAATCTTGAGCTGCGACGCAGGGAAGATGACAGCCAGGAAGAAGCAATACTCCTCGTTACCCGTATGGTTGGGATTCTTCTTTTGGCACTCCTGACCTACGCGCGCAGCAGCTGCCGTGCGGTGGTGACCATCGGCCACATAGAGGGCAGGAATCGCCGCAAAGAGTTCCGTGAGACGGCTATTCTTCTGCTGATCGCGAATCACCCACATCGTATGGCCAAAGCCATCGGCTGCCGTAAAGTCGTAATCCGGTTCGGCCTTGATTACCTCGGCCACGATGGCATTAATCTCCTCGTCGTCGGGGTAGGTGAAGAAGACCGGCTCGATGTTAGCCTGCTGGTTGCGTACGTGGATCATGCGATCCTCCTCCTTATCGGGGCGCGTCAGCTCGTGCTTCTTGATGGCACCCGAGAGGTAGTCCTCGTAGTGGCAGCACATCGCCAAACCATACTGCGTGCGACCCTCCATCGTCTGGGCATAGACGTAGTAGTACTCCTCGTCGTCCTGCTTGAGCCAACCCTCGGCCTGCCACTTCTTGAAGTTCTCGATGGCCTTCTGATAGACCTCCTCCGAATGCTCGTCGGCAATCGGATCGAAGTCGATCTCGGGTTTGATGATGTGGAGCAGCGAACGCTCCGTAGCCTCGGCCTTAGCCTCGACCGAGTTGAGCACATCGTAGGGACGCGAAGCCACCTCGGCGGCATACTCCTTCGGCGGACGAATAGCCGCAAAGGGCTTGATTCTTACCATATTGTAGTCGTTTTAAGGTTTTCGTGTATCTTACTTATTGACCTGGAAGCGGGTCACGCCATTCACAAAGTAATCGACGATCTGACGCGCAGCAGCCAAGCCGGCATTGATGTTGGCCTCGGCCGTCTCGGCGCCCTGCTTCTTAGGCGTAGCGAAGAATCGCTTGCCGAACTGCGCCTCCATCTCGGCCACAGCCACAGGGGCGATGTCGGTGATATACTTCAAATCCTCGCGCTCGGTCATTGCCTGCATCACACCTGCCTCGTCAATCACCTCCTTGCGCGCCGTATTGACAAGCGTCGCACCCTTGGGCATCGACATCAGCTTCTCGTAGCCGATCGACGACTTCGTCTCGGCCGTAGCAGGGATGTGTAACGAGAGGTAGTTGGCACGCTTGTAAAGCTCCTCGACCGAATCGACAGCCTCAACGCCATCGGCCTCGAAAACAGCCTTATCGGTGATGAAGGGATCGTAGGCAATTACGTTCATACCCAGCGCCTTGCCCTTGCGACCCACGAGCTTACCCACATTGCCGTAGGCGTGGATGGCGAGGGTCTTGCCCTGCAACTCGGAGCCTGTGCCCGGGGTGAAACGGTTGCGGGCCATGTAGATCATCATCGCGAGGGCCAACTCGGCCACAGCGTTCGAATTCTGACCCGGGGTGTTCATCACCACCACGCCACGCGTCGTAGCGGCGGCCAAATCGACGTTGTCATAACCGGCACCGGCACGCACCACAATCTTCAGGTTCTTGGCAGCCTCGATCACCTCGGCAGTCACCTTGTCGCTGCGAATAATGAGTGCATCGACCTCGGCAACAGCCTCCAGCAGCTGCGCTTTATCGGTATATTTCTCCAACAGGCAAAGCTCATAGCCGGCCTGCTCGATGATTTGACGAATACCCTCGACAGCCTCTTTGGCAAAGGGTTTTTCGGTTGCAACCAATACTTTCATATTCTTCACTAATGAGGTAAAATAGATTACTTTTTCCTTCTTCTCCTCCCGCATAAAGGGGATTATGGTCGGCATTGCAGCGAATTATTTGGCATACTTGGCCGCAAAATCCTGCATGCACTTCACCAGCACCTCAACGCTCTCTTTCTTCAGAGCGTTGTAGCACGAAGCGCGGAAGCCACCCACCAAGCGGTGACCCTTGATGCCCACGATGCCCTGCTCCTTAGCATACTCCATAAAGGCGGGAGCCAACTCCTCGTAGCCCTCCTCCATCACAAAGCAGATGTTCATCAGCGAACGCGACTCCTTCTCGACCGTACCCTTGAAGAGGGGGTTGCGATCGATCTCGTCGTAGAGCAGATTGGCCTTCTCCTGGTTCAGGCGGTAGATCTCCTCGACGCCACCAAGCTCCTTGAGCCACTTAAGCGACTCCTTGAGCACGTAGATCGGGAATACGGGAGGGGTATTGAACATCGAGTTGTTATCGACATGGGTCTTGAACGAAACCATCGACGGCAGGTCGCGAACAATCTTCTCGATCATATCCTCGCGGATGATGGCAAACGAAACACCGGCAGGGGCGAGGTTCTTCTGGGCACCGCCATAGATCATGGCATACTTCGAGACGTCGATCGGGCGCGAAAGAATATTCGAGCTCATATCGGCAATGACGGGAACCTCGGCATCGATGTCGTAGTGGTACTCCGTACCGTAGATCGTGTTGTTCGACGTGATGTGGAGGTAATCGACATCCTTCGGCACCTCGAACTTGGGGATGTAGTTAAAGTTCTTATCCTCCGAGGTGGCAATCACCTCAACCTCGCCGTAGCGCTTGGCCTCCTTGATGGCCTTCTTCGACCAGACACCCGTATTGACATAGGCGGCCTTCTTGCCGAGGAAGTTGGCGGGAATCTCGTAGAAGAAGGTGCTGGCACCACCGCCAATATAGAAGATTTTATAGTTGTCGGGAATATTCAGCAACTCGCGGAACAGACTGTCGGCCTCCTCCATCACCGCATCGAAGTCCTTCGTACGGTGCGAGATCGAGAGAATCGAGATACCCGAGCCATTGAAATCCTGAATCGCCTTCACGGCATTTTCGTACACTTGGTCGGCCAACAACGAGGGGCCGGCATTGAAAATGTGCTTTTTCATACCAAAAATGAATATCTGTTGAAGTTTAACTGCATAGTTACTCATACAAATATATGATTTTTTTCGCAAAAGTGTACCTCATTTTGGCAGTTTCTTGAAGTTTTTTCGCGCGCACGCATAAATCCGCAAAAAAGGGCAACTTTTTGAATCGTTTTTATTATCTTTGTGTCCAAATTTCAACACACGAACCGATATGGTAAAATCAATGACCGGCTTCGGCCGAGGCGAGGCGACAATTGGCGCCAAACGCCTGATAGTCGAGATTCGCACACTGAACTCGAAGCAGCTCGATTTGAACCTGCGCATGCCTGCCATCTACCGCGCTCTGGAGGGCGAAATTCGCTCACTCCTGCAGCAACGTCTGCAACGCGGCAAGGCCGATGTTTTCGTAACCGTCGAGTCGCAGCAGGTAGAGTCTCCGGCCCACGTAAACAGCAAGTTATTCGCCGAATATGTAAGTCAAATCGCCAACGCGCTCAATGCAGCCGACATGGAGATCTCCTACGACTCGATTGCCCAGATGGCAATGCGTATGCCCGAGGTGATTTCGACCGAGGTGGAACGCCTCTCGGACGAGGAGGGGGCAGCCGTCAAGGAGGCTGTGCGTACGGCTTGCGATGCCCTGGACGCCTTCCGTGAGCAGGAGGGTAAAATCCTTATCGCCGATCTGTTGCAGCGCATCGATCTGATCGAGGGCTACAAGGAGGAGGTGATCCCCTTCGAGGAGCAGCGCGTGGCCACGATTCGTACCCGTATCCTGGACCATATCCAGAAGCTCGGTGTTGAGGTCGACTCGTCTCGTCTGGAGCAGGAGCTGATCTTCTACATCGAGAAGCTCGACATCACAGAGGAGAAGGTGCGCCTGAAGAACCACTGCAACTACTTCCGCGAGGTGGCCGCCTCGGAGGAGGGTGTGGGTCGCAAGCTGGGTTTCATCGCCCAGGAGCTGGGTCGTGAGATCAACACGATGGGCTCGAAGGCCAACGAGACGAACATCCAGATCTTGGTAGTTAAGATGAAGGATGAGCTGGAGAAGATCAAAGAACAGGTACTCAACATCTTGTAGAAATGGGCAAAGTTGTAATTTTCTCGGCACCGAGCGGCTCGGGCAAGACCACCATCGTACGCGAACTGCTCAAGCGCTACAACCAATTCGAGTTCTCGATTTCGGCCACAAGCCGTGCTCCGCGCGGTGTTGAAAAGGATGGGGTAGATTACTACTTCCTCTCGCAGGAGGAGTTTGCCGCTCGTGTGGCTGCCGACGCCTTTGTCGAGTGGGAGGAGGTCTATGCCGGTACCTCGTATGGCACGCTTAAGAGCGAGGTGGAGCGCATCTGGTCGAAGGGTAATGTGATTCTCTTCGATGTCGATGTGATGGGCGGTCTGAATCTCAAGCGCATCTTCGGCGAGAAGGCCTGCTCGGTCTTCATCATGCCTCCCTCGATCGAGGAGCTGCGCCGCCGTCTGGTAACACGCGCAACGGATGCCCCCGAGGTGATCGAGAAGCGCGTAGCCAAGGCCTCGTTCGAGATCGAAAAGGCGCCCCAATTCGACCACACGGTCGTAAACGACAACCTGGAAGTTGCCATCGAGGAGACCTGCACCATTCTCAACGCCTTTTTAGCCGAGTAAGATGCAACGCGTAATGCTCTACTTCGGGTCGTTCAACCCGATTCACAACGGTCATATCCGCCTGGCAGAGTATGTTATCGAGCAGGGACTGTGCGATATGGTAACGCTCGTCATCTCGCCCCAAAGCCCCTACAAATCGCTCTCGGAGCTTGCTCCCGAGCTGAATCGCTACGAGATGGCCGAGACGGCTTGTGCCGCCTCGAAGTATCCCGAGCAGATTCGCCCCTCGGTGGTGGAGTTTCTGCTGCCCAAACCCTCCTACACGATCGACACACTGCGCTACCTCGAGGAGCAGATGAAGGGGCAAATGACCTTCTCGATTCTGATGGGTGGCGACCAGCTGGCGGGACTTGACGGATGGAAAGAGGCCGAGGCCATTCGCCGCTATCCGATCTATGTCTATCCGCGTCAAGGTCAGGCTGTGGAGCATTTAAGCGAGGGTATGACCCTGCTCGAAGGGGCACCGCTGCTCGACATTTCGGCCACGGAGGTGCGCGAAAAGGTTGCAAAAGGGGAGTCGACAAACGGATTGATTCATCCCAAAACGGCGTGGTATATCCGCCAAAACGAACTTTACAAAAGAGAAGAATAGATGACAAAACGACTTAACATAGCCCTCTTGGCAGGCGGCAACTCTTCGGAGCGCGAAATCGCCCTACAGAGTGCGGCTCAAATCTATGAGGCACTCGACAAAGAGAAGTACGATGTGACGCTCATCGACCTCAAGGGTCGCAGCTGGAGCCACACAACGCCCGAAGGCGAGCAGGTCGAGGTCGACAAGAACGACTTTTCGATTTCGCTCGGGGGTGTGAAGAAGTGCTTCGACTACGCCTTGATCCTCATCCACGGCACGCCGGGCGAGGATGGAAAGTTGCAAGGCTACCTCGAGATGATGGAGATTCCCTGCTCCTCCTGCTCGATGACCTCGTCGGTGATCACCTTCGACAAGATGACCACCAAGAACACCCTGCGCGGTCGCGTCAATATGGCGCGCGAAATCTTCCTCAAGCGTGGCGAGGAGTTCGACACGGCAAAGATTGTAGCCGAGTTGGGATTGCCCCTCTTCGTGAAGCCCAACGCCAGTGGCTCTTCGTTTGGCGTGACGCGCGTGACGACCGAAGAGCAGCTTCCCGAGGCGATTGCCCTGGCCCTGACCGAGAGCAACGAGATCCTCATCGAGGAGTGTATCACGGGACGCGAGATGGGTTGCGGCATCCTGATCACCAAGGAACAGGAGTATATCCTCCCCATCACGGAGATCATCGCCAAGAATGCCTTCTTCGACTACGAGGCGAAGTACACCGCCGGCTTCTCCGAGGAGATCACCCCGGCCGACATCACCCCCGAGGTGAAGGCCGAGCTGAACCGTATGACGCGCGAGGCATACCTGGCCTGCCGTTGCAGCGGTGTGGTGCGTGTCGATTTCATCGTCACCGCGGAGGGCAAGCCCTACCTGATCGAGGTCAATTCGATTCCCGGCATGTCGGGCGGCAGCATCGTGCCCAAGCAGGCTCGCGAGGCGGGCATCACGCTGGGCGAGTTGTATGATTTGATTATCCAAGACACCTATAAGCAATGATTGAGATCGACGATAAAATCGTGAGCGCAGATCTGCTGCGCGAGGGCTTTCTATGCGACATCGCCCAATGCAAAGGCATCTGCTGCGTCGAGGGCAATGCGGGTGCTCCGCTTGACATCGAGGAGGTCGATACCCTGGAGCAGGAGTGGGAGAGCTACCGTCCCTATATGACCCCCGAGGGTATCGAGGCTGTCGAGCGCCAAGGCTTCATGGTCGTAGACGAGGATGGCGACTACACGACCCCCTTAATCAACGACGCCGAGTGCGCCTACGCCTACACCGAGAACGGCATTACGCTCTGCGCCATCGAGAAGGCGTGGTTGGAGGGCAAGACCCCCTTCCGCAAGCCCATCTCGTGCCACCTCTATCCGATTCGCCTGATGCACTTCTCGAACGGCACGATCGGTCTGAACTACCACCGCTGGTCGGTATGCGCCTCGGCCCGCGAGTGTGGCAAAAAGTTGGGCGTACCTGTCTACAAATCGCTCAAGGAGGCCATCACGCGCCGCTTTGGAGCCGACTTCTACGACCAGCTCGACGCCGCAGCCGAACTACTCAAACAGCAATAACACATTCATGAAAAGATACCTATTAACCCTTATGCTTACGGTGCTCTCGTTGGCAGCCGTAGCACAACAGATTCCGGCCGACACCACCTCGGAGCACGACATACACGAGGCCATCGACCTCTCGTCGAAGGAGCGCATGAAGGCCGAGCAGGCTGCCGAGCAGGCCAAGATCGACTCGCTCACGAAACTCGTAACCCCCGAGCAGGCGGCCCGCATCGACTCGATTGTCGCCATGCGTCTGCGCCTGGCCCGCAAACGCATCGAATCGGTACCCCCGATCGATTCGTTGGCCGTACTCGACACGCTCCCCTCGGGCGATGACGCCGTGCAGGTGGTACTCTTTGCCAACAGCACCTGGAAGTATGTCCGCAACCGCGCCGTACAGAAGGACAGCACCATCTTCGAGAAGTATTGGGACACCGAGAAGCTCTTCCCCTACAAGGATGTGGAGTACACGTCGCTCCCCAAGTCGCTTGTCATCGACCTGGTGGACTCGACCAACGGCTACCACACCCCTTACAAACCCTCGCCGATTCGCTCGCGCTACGGCCCGCGTCGCGGTCGCGCCCACCAGGGTGTCGATTTGGCTCTCAAGGCCGGCGAGCCGATCTATGCCACCTTCAGCGGTCGTGTCCGTATCTCGCAATACAACCGCGGCGGCTACGGCAACCTGGTCGTTATCCGCCACGACAATGGCCTGGAGACCTACTACGGCCACCTTTCGGAGCGCATGGTCGAGCCCAATCAGTGGGTCGAGGCGGGCCAGGTGATCGGTCTGGGTGGCTCGACGGGTCGCTCGACGGGTCCCCACCTCCACTTCGAGACGCGCTACTACGGCCAGTCGTTCGACCCCGAGCGTCTGATCGACTTCAAGTCGGGAACCCTCTGTCGCGAGACCTTCCTGCTGAAGCGCTCCTACTTCAGCATCTATTCGCGCGCAAGTCAGGATTTCGAGGATGAGATTGCCAACGAAGAGCAGGACAAAAAAGAGCAGGCCGAACGTGAGGCGATGCGCTACCACCGTATTCGCTCGGGCGATACGCTGGGTGCCATTGCACGCAAATATGGCACTACGGTGGGTAACATCTGCCGCTTGAACGGCATCAAGTCGACCACCATCCTGCGCATCGGCCGCACGTTGCGTGTACGCTAAAACTTAAACCCATTATAACCATGAAGAAACTGCTTATAGCTTTTATTTGCCTTTGGTGCGCCACCGCAGCTACGGCTCAAAACATTCCCTACGGCAAGATTCTCAACTACAAGAAGTCCGAGTTGCGCCAGGAGCGCTACAAATATGACAGCGAGCTCAACACATGGCATTTGTCCAAGCGCAACGGCTTGCAGGCTACGGCCAATGTACTTTCGGCCGTGGCAGGTTCACCGGCCGACATTCGTCCCGACAAGCGCGACTACGACATCACGGTGCAGATGACCGCTGAGGATGAGATCGCTTGGGTTAAGGTGGTCTTCCACAACGAGGAGACCCTCCACCAGCTGCTCACCTTCATCGCTGACCACGGTGCCAACACGCTCGAGACACGTGCCGGCAACACCATCAAGACGCAGTGCGAGGCCGGAGGCTACGCCTTGGAGCTCATCCAGGTCAACCACAGCCGTCAGACGGTGGCTTCGACTCTGAGCTACAACAAGGCGAAGGTGATCGACGACTCGTTCAACACCTACACCTACACGATCTATACGGGCAAAGAGCCCTGGTCGGAGAAGATCGCCAAAGAGCAGCTCAAGCAGCTTAAGCGCGACAGCAAGGGCAAGAAAAAGCGCGATGTATCGGATCTGATGTAAAAAAAGAGGCTTCCAACGTGGAAGCCTCTTTTTTATGAGATTAAATTCTCTTTAACACCCTTTATCAGGCATAATCTCTCGCACCGAAGATCAGCGAGCCGACACGCACCGAGGTCGAGCCACAGGCGATGGCGATGGGGTAGTCGTCGGACATACCCATCGAGAGGGTATCGAACGACGCGCCAAAGGAGGGTTTGAGCCGCTCGAAACAGCTGCGCAAAAGCTCAAAATCGTGACGGATGCGCTCTTCGTCGTCGGTATTCGAGGCGATACCCATCACACCACGCACGCGAAGGTGGGCGAAGGGGGCAAAGCCTCCCTCAACTACAAAGCGCTGCAACTCGTTCCAATCCCAACCCGTCTTCGACTCCTCGCAGGCAACATGCACCTCGAGCAGGATATCGATCACACGATCACATTTGGCCGCCTCGCGCTCGATCGCAACGCAAAGGCGCTCGCTATCGACCGACTCGATAAGGGCCACAAAGGGGGCGATGTACTTCACCTTGTTGGTCTGCAGGTGGCCGATCATGTGCCAAAGGATATCCTTCGGCAGGGCCTCGTATTTGGCCTTCAGCTCCTGCGGACGACTCTCGCCAAAGCGGCGTTGGCCCACTTCGTAGGCCTCGAGGATCGCCTCCGCAGGGTGGGTCTTCGAGACGGCCACCAACTCGACACCCTCTTTGAGGGTGGCTCTCACGGCCTCTATTTGTCTTGCAACTGACATCTGCATCGGGTTTTTACTGCTCAAAAGTAACAAAAATTTTGGGAAAATTGCGCTTTTCCGATTTGTTTTGTACATTTGAAAACGAAACTAATCTAAATTTCTATATAGTATGAAAAAAGTCCTGATTCTTGCCGCAGCCTTCACGCTGGCCTTTGCCAACGTCGCGGAGGCCTGCACCAACTTCATCGTGACCAAAGGGGCCTCGACCGACGGATCGAATATGGTGACCTATGCCGCCGATTCGCACGCGCTCTACGGTTCGCTCTACCAATATGTACCGGGTAAATACACCCCCTATATCGACATTCGCGAGTGGGATTCGGGCCGTCCGCTCGGCCAGATTGCCCAGGTAGAGACGACCTACCGCACACTCGGCAACTCGAACGAGCACTCTCTCTTCATCACCGAGACCACCTTTGGCGGTCGTTCGGAGTTGGAGGATCCGAAGGGTGGCATCGACTACGGCTCGCTGATCTACATCACGCTGCAGCGCGCCAAGACGGCACGCGAAGCGATCGCGATCATCGTCGATCTGGCCAACACCTACGGCTACGCCTCGTCGGGCGAGTCCTTCTCGCTCATCGACCAGGAGGAGGCCTGGATTATGGAGCTAATCGGCAAGGGTCCCGAGGATAAGGGTATCGTATGGGTGGCTCGTCGTATTCCCGACGGCTATGTTTGCGCCCACGCCAACCAGGCACGCATCACCACCTTCCCCTGGGACGACCCCGAGAACTGCCTCTACGCCCCCGATGTAGCCGATGTAGCTCGCAAGTTCGGTTGGTTTGAGGGCGAGAACAAGGATTTCAGCTTCGCCGATGCCTATGCACCTGCCGATTTCGGTGCGCTGCGCGGTTGCGAGGCGCGCGTGTGGGCCTTCTTCCGCACCATTGCTTCGGGCATGGATAAGTACGAGGACTACGCCATGGGTCACAACCCCAAGAACAAGATGCCCCTCTGGATCAAGCCCGATCAGAAGATTTCGCCCAAGACGGTGATGGATTGTATGCGCGACCACTACGAGGGCACTAAGATGGATATGACGACCGATATCGGTGCCGGTGGCGAGGGCCTTCCTTACCGTTGGCGTCCGATGTATTGGGAGGTCGATGGCGTCGAGTACTGCAACGAGCGCGCCACGGCTACCCAGCAGACCGGCTTCTGGCTCGTAGGCCAGGCTCGTCCCGAGAAGGTGGGTATCCTCTGGTTTGGTACGGACGATGCCGCCACCTCGCCCCTGACACCCGTCTATGTCAATTCGCAGGAGGTTCCCGCGTGTTTGAAGGAGGGCAACGGTACGATGCTGAAGTACTCCGACACGTCGATGTTCTGGATCACGAACCGTGTGGCTCAGTTTGCCTACCTGCGCTACAACATCATCGGTAAGCACGTACGCTCGGAGGTCGACAAGTGGGAGAATGCCATGCTCGAGCTGGTCAAGAAGATCGATATCAACATGTCCAACGTGGGCTACAAGCCCAAGAAGGTAAAGAAGATCGCCACCGAATTTACCGTCGAGGCGGCTCAAACCCTCTTCAACAACTGGGTTAATCTTGACAAATATCTGATGGTAAAGTATATCGACGGCAACGTGAAGGGTGAGGACGAGAACGGCTTCATCGACAACGGCAACGGCCTCGATATTCCGGGTAAGATCGAGCAGCCGGGCTACACGGAGATGTGGAAGCGTGCCGTAGCCAAGGATAAGGGCGAGATTCTCAAAGTGGTAAAATAGGGTAGAGACCTAAAACAACTATGCAGTACGATCTGATTGTTATCGGTAGCGGACCGGGCGGCTATGTGGCCGCCATCCGCGCCGCACAGCTGGGCAAGAAGGTAGCCCTTGTCGAGAAGGCTGAGCCGGGTGGTGTCTGCCTGAATTGGGGTTGCATTCCCACCAAGGCACTGCTGAAGAGTGCCACGGTCTATCGCCACTGCCTCGAAGCAGCACAATACGGCCTCAAATTGGAGGGTAGTGTTACCCCCGACTTAGAGGCAATCGTCAAGCGCTCGCGTACCGTAGCCGAGACGATGTCGAAGGGCATCCAATTCCTGCTCAAGAAGAACGCCATCGACCTAATTCAGGGCTTTGGCCGCCTCACCGCCCCCAAAACGGTCGAGGTAGCTGATACGACCTACACCGCCGACCATATCATCCTGGCTACGGGTGCCCGTCCGCGCACCATGGAGTTCATCCCCATCGACGGCGAGCACATCATCACCTCGAAGGAGGCGCTGCTGCTCGACAAGCTCCCCGCCTCGATGATTGTCGTGGGCTCGGGTGCCATTGGCAGCGAGCTGGCCTGGTTCTACGCCGCCCTGGGTGTCAAGGTGACCATCGTGGAGTATCTGCCGCGCCTGATGCCTCTCGAGGACGAGGAGGTCTCGAAAGCCATGGAGCGCGCCTTCCGCAAAATACGCATCGGGGTGATGACCGCCACGACCGTCAAGGCGGCCCGCGTGGTGGAGGGTCACTGCGAGGTGGAGATCGAGGGCAAGAAGGGACCCGAGACCCTGACGGCCGACATCGTACTCTCGGCGGTAGGCATTGCCGCCAACATCGAGGGCATCGGTCTCGAGGAGCTGGGCGTTAAAACCGAGCGCGGCAAGGTGGTGGTCGATGAGCTCTACCGCACCTCGGTCGAGGGGATCTACGCCATTGGCGACATCATCGCAACGCCCGCCCTGGCACACGTCGCTTCGGCTGAGGCGATCTGCTGCGTGGAGGCCATCTGCGGTCTGAATCCTACGAAAATCGATTATACGACCATCCCGTCGTGCATCTTCACAGCCCCCGAAGTGGCCTCGGTAGGCTACACCGAGCAGCAGTGCATCGAGAAGGGTATCGCCTACAAGGTGGGCCGCTTCCCCTTCACCGCCTCGGGCAAGGCTACGGCTGCCGGCGAGCGTGACGGCTTCGTCAAGGTGCTCTTCGACGAGGAGGAGCGCCTCATCGGTGCCCACATGGTGGGTGGCTCGGTGACGGAGATGCTGGCCGAGCCGACCCTGGCCAAGCAGCTAGGCATCACGGCACACCAGATTGCCCACACGATCCACGCTCACCCCTCGATGAACGAGGCGATGATGGAGGCCACAGAGGCCGCACTGGGTTGCGCCGTGCATCTATAGTCCCTTCTAAAACAAACAAAAAAGAGGCTTCCGCCATTGGGAAGCCTCTTTTTTTTGTTGGTTTAGTGCAAACTACTTGAACCACTCAGCAACGTGGTGACGAGCCCAGAAGTAATAAATTGCCAGACCGATCCAGCTCGTGAGGAGCACGATAACAGCAACAATCACCTTACCTACGAGGGTAATGTCCTTCTTCCAAATGTCCAATACGCACCAAATTGCGCAAATCAGACCAATAAGCCAAATAAGCATAATTTTGAGATTTTAATTGGTTAATAAATGTGTTGTAATACTTTTCCTATTTAAACAGCGTTTCGCTGTATTTCACATCGCTCAAATAGAGTCCCTCAGCGGGTGCGCCACTGCTCGAGCGGCTCAAATCTCGACTCCGCACAATCGCACGAAACTCCTCCTCGGTATAGCGACCGCGCCCAACATCGACCAACGTGCCCACAATAGCGCGCACCATGTTGCGCAGGAAACGATCGGCACGAATCGTAAAGCGCAGCGTGCCATCGCCCAGACGTTCCCAACGAGCCACCTTGATATGGCAGATGTTGGTCTTGTTCGAGGAGTTGAGCTTGGCAAAGGTGGTAAAATCCTCCTCCTCGAGCAACACCTCGGCGGCACGATTCATCTTCTCGAGATCCAACGCCACGGGGTAGTACCATACCTTATCGCGCATAAAGGGCGATTTGTGCGCTTGGATATAGTAGCTATACTCGCGTTCAAGGGCCGAAAATCGGGCATGCGCCTCATCGCTTACAGGTTGCACGTCCTGAACGGCAATATCGCGCGGCAAGATGCGGTTGAGCTTATAAATCAGCTGCTCACGATCGGCAATCTCACGCTCCACATCGAAATGTGCCACATAACGGGCTGCACTGACCCCCGTATCGGTACGGCCCGCACCGACAACCTCGGTCGGGAGACGCAAAAGGGTAGTCAAAGCCTCCTCAATAACCTGCTGTACAGCCAATTGCCCCTTCTGTCGTTGCCAACCGAAATAGGCACCACCGTCGTATTGCAGAGTCAAAAAATAGCGCATCGCCACACAATAAGTTTCTACAAAGTTACACATTTTTTTGGTATAAGCAACCGAAAGGGCTCTTTTACGCCCAATTTGCACAAAAAAAAAAGAATGGTCGCGAAACTTTCGACCATTCCCTCTTAGCAGATCCGACAACGATTATTTGCGGGGCTTGATATTGAGCTTCACGGGGCGAATCATATTCTCGGGCTTGAGCACCTCATCGAGCTCCTCGCGGCTCAAGATACCATGTTCGAGCACCAACTCGTAGACACCGCGACCCGTCTGGAGGGCCTCCTGGGCAATCTTGGTCGAGTTCTTATAGCCGATAATCGGATTGAGCGCCGTCACAATACCGATGCTGTTGCGGATGTAGTCGCGGCAACGCTCCTCGTTGGCCGTGATGCCGTCGATACAACGGATGCGCAGCGTATCGAAGCCATTCATCAGCAGGTCGGCCGACTCGAAGCAGCACTGGGCCATCACCGGCTCCATGGCATTGAGCTCCATCTGGGCAGCCTCGTCGGCCATCGCCACCGTCAGGTCGTTGCCCACCACCTTGAAGGCAATCTGGTTCATCACCTCGGGAATCACGGGATTCACCTTGCCGGGCATAATCGACGAGCCGGGCTGACGCGCCGGAAGGTTGATCTCGCCCAAGCCACAACGGGGCCCCGAAGCCAACAGGCGCAAGTCATTACACATCTTATTCATCTTCAGCGCGATGCGCTTCATAGCCGAGGCGTAACCCACCATGCACGACGTATCGGAGGTGACACCCACCAAGTCGGCTGCGAGCTTAACATCCCAACCCGTAATCTCGGCAATGGCAGCCGTACACTTCTCGGCATAGCCCGGTTCGGCGCAGATACCCGTACCGATAGCCGTAGCACCCATGTTGATCGTCAGGAACTCGCGCGAGGCGTAATCGAGGTTCTCGACCTCGCCCTGCAAAACGCTGGCAAAGCCGTGGAAGGTCTGACCGAGAGTCATCGGAACGGCATCCTCCAACTGGGTACGGCCCATCTTCAAGATGTGCGCGAACTCATCACCCTTACGACGCAGAGCATCAACTAATTGCTGAAGGTGCTCACGCAACTCGAGGTGGGTGCTGTAAAGACCTACATGGATCGCCGAGGGGTAGGCATCGTTGGTCGACTGCGAACGATTCACGTGGTCGTTGGGCGAGCAGAACTGATACTCACCGCGCTGATGGCCCATCAACTCCAGGGCGCGATTGGCAATCACCTCGTTGGCGTTCATATTGGTCGTCGTACCGGCACCGCCCTGAATCATATCGACGGGGAAGTGCTCGTGGTGCTGACCCGCCATAATCTCGCGGCAAGCCGTCGCAATCGCCTCATAAACCTCATCGCTGAGCAGGCCCATTTGGTGGTTGGCCATCGCTGCACCGAGCTTAACCACAGCCAAACCCTTGATAAAACGCGGATAGTCGCTCAAGTGATACTTACTGATGGGGAAGTTCTCCAAACCGCGCATCGTCTGCACACCATAAAGTACCGATTCGGGTACCTCAACAGCACCCAGCAGGTCGCTTTCAACGCGACACTTCATCTCTTTCATACTAAAACTATTTTATTATTTTTTTATGTTAATTTATCACAAAATCGTTTGATAATGTAAAGATACAACACCTTTTGTAACAAACCAAATTTTCAAGCCCTAAAAGCCGAATCCTATTCAAAAAGCTCCAAAAAGCGCGCCCGACGGAAAATAATTTCGCGCGCGTACGCGTTATTCCTTCGATAATTACCGTTGAATTACTATCTTTGCATGATTAACCATATTTTAGCCATGAAAACAGCCATTATCGGATACGGAAAGATGGGCCGCGAGATCGAGCAGATTCTCAAGGAGCGCGGCCACAAAGTAGCACTCATCATAGATATCGACAACACCCACGAGCTCGACGCCGACCACCTGAAGGGTATCGACGTGGCGCTGGAGTTCACAACCCCCTCGACGGCCTACGAAAACCTGCGCACCTGCATCGCCAACCGCGTACCGGTCGTAAGCGGTACAACGGGCTGGACCGAGCGTCTCGAGGAGCTGAAGAGCTACTGCCTGGAGCAGCACAGCGCCCTCTTCTACGCCTCGAACTACTGCCTGGGAGTCAACCTGCTCTTTATGCTCAACCGCCAGCTGGCCGCCCAGATCGAGCGCCTCAACGCCCGCTACAACGTCGAGATCGAGGAGGTGCACCACACCCAGAAGAAGGACTCGCCGAGCGGCACGGCCATCACCCTGGCCGAGGGGATTCTCGAGAACCTCTCCGCGAAGAAGCAGTGGGTCAATTTTGCCCCCATCTTCGATGTAGCCGCCGTGGGGACCAAGCAGCCTGTTACGGAGCAGGATCTGGTGATTCGCTCTGTACGCGAGGGGATGGTGCCGGGCATCCACACCGTCACCTATACCTCGGAGGATGACGAGTTGGTACTCAAGCACACGATCAAGAACCGCCGCACGTTGGCCATGGGTGCCGTTATTGCTGCCGAGTTCCTGGCCGGCAAGGAGGGTGTCTATTCGATGGAGGATTTGATGGCCTAACACCAACTCCGAGTCGCAAACTCTACGTAAACAGAAAAAGAGACTATGTTCAATCGCATCAAAACATTTTTTCAAAATAAGTGGGTAGGCTTCTCGCTTGCCGCACTGCTCTACACCCTTTGGTTTGTCGTCTGGACGGGGAATCCGTGGCTGTTGTTGGGGCTGATTGTGATCTTCGACCTCTACATCACGAAGTATCTCTACCGCTTCATCGGCCGCCACAACGAAGCACTCTGCAAGCGCAGCGCGTTATACCGCACCATCTATGAGTGGCTCAACGCCATTGTTTTTGCCACGGTTGTCGCCTCGTTGGTACACATCTTTGTCTTCCAGATGTATGTGATTCCCACCTCCTCGATGGAGCACTCGCTCCTGGTGGGGGACTACCTCTACGTAAGCAAGGCCACCTACGGCCCGAAGATGCCCAATACCCCCATAGCCTTCCCCTTCGTGCACCACACGATGCCCTTTTCGACCGACAAGAAATCCTATTCGGAGTGCGTGAAGTGGCCCTACAAGCGCCTGAAGGGGTTACGCCCGATCGAGCGCCACGATGTGGTGGTCTTCAACTTCCCGGCAGGCGACACGGTGTTGCTCGAGAATCAGGCGGTCACCTTCTACGACATTGCCCGCAGCTACGAGGAGTCCTACGGCAAGTCGATCGGCCGCCAAAAGTTGGCCGAAGATTACACGATCATCAGCCGCCCGGTCGATAAACGCGAGCACTACATCAAGCGCTGCGTAGCGATGGCCGGCGACACCTTGCAACTCATCAACGGCGCCACCTACATCAACGGTGTCGAGCAGGAGAAGCTCCCCGGGCTGCAACACACCTACATCGTGCAGACCAACGCTTCGCTCTCATCGCAGGCGCTGAACCGACTCGGCATCACGGAGTTCTCGGGAAACGGCTCGGTCTACTACCTGATGACCACCGAGGAGTGCGCCGAGAAGCTGGCCAAGCTCCAGAACGTACTCTCGGTACGTCGCTACGAATACGCTCCGAGCCGCGAGCTCTTCCCCCAATGGGGCGAGGCGCGTTGGAGCCAAGACAACTACGGCCCGATTTGGATCCCCGCCAAAGGTGTAACCATCCCCCTCACGCTCGAGAATCTGCCCCTCTACCGCCGCATTATCGAGGCCTACGAGGGCCACACGCTCGCTATCGAGGAATCGACGATCCTCATCGACGGCACCCCCGCCACAGAGTACACCTTTGCGATGGACTACTACTGGATGATGGGCGACAACCGCCACAACTCGGCCGACTCGCGCTTCTGGGGCTTCGTACCCGAGGATCACATCGTGGGCAAGGCCTCGTTTATCTGGCTCTCGTTGGATAAGATCAACGGAGGCGTTCGTTGGGAAAGAATCTTTAACAAAGTGAAGTAGGGTGGCTGAAGACCTCTATAAAACCATTGCGGCACCCGTCGAGGTGACGATGCGCGAGCGGAGCAGCAAGTTCCTCTCGTTCATCTATCCCGTTGTCAACGAGGAGCAGATCCGCGAGGCACTCGATGCCCTGCGCAAACGCTACTTCGATGCTACACACCACTGCTACGCCTGGCGCCTGGGGCCTCACGGCGAGCAGTTTCGTGCCAACGACGACGGCGAGCCTTCGGGCACGGCAGGCAAACCGATCCTGGGGCAGTTGCTCTCGCACGAGGTGACCGACTGCCTGATTGTCGTGGTGCGCTACTTTGGCGGCACCAAGTTGGGCGTTCCGGGGCTGATTGCCGCCTATAAGGAGGCAGCCGCCAACGCCATCGAGGAGGCCAAGGTGATCGAAAAGACGGTCGATCGCGTCTTTACGGTCCACTTCCCCTATCTGGCGATGAACGATGTGATGCGCATCATCAAGGAGGAGCAGCCGCGCATTGCGGGGCAGGAGTTCGACAACCTCTGCACGATGCACCTCACTATGCGTGAATCGCGTGCCGATATCCTGATTGAGAAACTGAAAAAGGCGGGTGCCGCCATCGACGAATAACGACCTATGGCCGAAGAACAGAAGATAGTCATCAAAGGGGCACGGGTGCATAACCTGAAGAACATCGACCTCGAGATTCCGCACAACCGGCTGGTGGTGATCACGGGACTCTCAGGCTCTGGCAAATCGACCCTGGCCTTCGACACCATCTTTGCCGAAGGGCAACGCCGCTATGTGGAGAGCCTCTCGGCCTATGCGCGCCAATTCCTGGGCAAAATTTCAAAACCCGATGTCGATCTGATTTCGGGCATTGCCCCCGCCATTGCCATCGAGCAGAAGGTCAATACGCGCAACCCCCGCTCGACGGTGGGTACCTCGACCGAAATCTACGACTACCTCACGTTGCTCTTCGCCCGTGCGGGCCACACCTTTTCGCCCGTCTCGGGGCGCGAAGTGAAGTGCGACAGCGTAGACGATGTGGCCGCCTTCCTGATGGAGCAAGAGGGCAAACGCGCCGTGATTGCCGCCCCGATTTGTCTGCACGGCGAACAGGGGCTGATCGAGAAGCTCCTGGAACTGCACGCCGACGGTCTGCTGCGCGTTCAGACACCGGATGGGACCATGCTCATCGAGGAGTTCCTGCCCAACATCACCTCGACCACGCGCGCCGAGGAGGTGCAGATTGTCATCGACCGCCTGCGCATAGTCGCTGACGACGATCTGCAAACCCGTATGCGCGAGTCGATCGCCAAGGCCTACGGCTACGGCGATGGCCACTGCACGCTCATCGTGGAGGAGAAGGCCTACAACTTCTCGTCGCGTTTCGAGGCCGACGGCATCGAGTTCGAACACCCGACCGAGCACCTCTTCAGCTTCAACAACCCAATTGGCGCCTGCCCTCGTTGCGAGGGTTACGGCAAGGTGACGGGCATCGACGAAGATTTGGTCGTCCCCGACAAGAGCCGCACGATCTACGACGATGCCGTAGCCTGCTGGCGCGGTGAGACGATGCGCCGTTGGCGCGATGCGTTGGTCTACAACGCCCACCTCTTCGATTTTCCGATTCACACGCCATACCACGCTCTAACGGCCGATCAGAAGCTGCTTCTGTGGCGTGGTAACGAATATTTCCACGGACTCGACGACTTCTTCCGCTACATCGAGAAGGAGCGCTACAAGATTCAGTTCCGCGTGATGAAGGCGCGCTATACGGGCAAGACAATCTGCCCCGAGTGTGGCGGTGGCCGTCTGCGCAAAGAGGCCCTCTATGTCCGCATCGGCGGCAAGAATATCGCCGAGTTGGTAGCGATGCCCGTATCGGAGCTGATTCCCTTCTTCGACGCACTCGAACTCGACAGCCACGACGAGAAGATTGCTCGCCGCATCCTGGTCGAGATTCGCAACCGCCTCTCCTATCTACAGGAGGTCGGGTTGGGCTACCTGACCCTCGACCGACTCTCGGCGACCCTCTCGGGTGGTGAGAGCCAGCGCATCAACCTGGCCACCTCGCTCGGCAGCAACCTCACCGGCTCGCTCTACATCCTCGACGAGCCCTCGATCGGACTCCATCCGCGCGACACGAATCGCCTGATCGGGGTCTTGAAACAGCTGCGCGATATGGGCAACACGGTCATCGTGGTCGAGCACGAGGAGGAGGTGATCCGCGCAGCCGACTTTTTGATAGACATCGGTCCCGAGGCGGGTATCAACGGCGGAGAGGTGATCTATGCCGGCGAGCCTGAGGGGCTGAAGAAGGCCAAGCGAAGCCTTACGGCCGACTACCTCTTGGGGCGCAAGCAGATTGCACCCACCACCTCGCCACGCGGTTGGAGCCGCTCGATCCGACTCTGCGGTGCGCGCGAGAACAACCTGCAAAACATCGACATCGAGCTGCCACTGGGGGTGATGACCTGCATCACGGGCGTCAGCGGCTCGGGAAAATCGTCGCTGGCCAAGGGGATCCTCTATCCCGCGCTGCACCGCCTGCTCAACGAGTCGGGCGACAAGCCGGGCGACTTCGACTCGCTCGAGGGGGATATCTCGCTGCTGCGCACGGTCGAGATGGTCGACCAGAATCCGATCGGCAAATCGACCCGCTCGAACCCTGTGACCTACCTCAAGGCCTACGACGAGATTCGCCACCTCTATGCCGAGCAACCCCAGGCCAAACATACGGGATTGGGCCCCTCGTCCTTCTCGTTCAACGTGGCCGGCGGTCGCTGCGAGGAGTGCCAGGGCGAGGGTATCATCAAGGTCTCGATGCAGTTTATGGCCGACGTGGAGCTGGTCTGCGAGGCGTGTGGCGGCAAACGATTCAAGGATGAGATTCTCGATATTCGTTATCGCGGCAAGTCGATCTTCGATGTACTGGAGATGGATGTCGACGAGGCCATCGCCTTCTTCTCGGAGGATAAATCGGCCACCTGTCGTCGCATCGTCGAGCGTCTTAAGCCGCTGCAGGATGTGGGTCTGGGCTATGTCAAGTTGGGCCAAAGCTCCTCGACACTCTCGGGTGGTGAGAGCCAGCGCGTGAAGCTCGCCTCGTTCCTCACGAAGGATGAGAAGCGCGGCCAGATTCTCTTCATCTTCGACGAACCGACCACGGGTCTCCACTTTCACGACATACAGCGCCTCTTGAAGGCCTTCCATGCCTTGATCGAACAGGGGCACTCGATTCTGATCGTGGAGCACAACATGGAGATCATCAAGTGCGCCGACTGGGTCATCGACCTGGGTCCCGAAGCGGGCGCGGAGGGCGGCAGGGTAGTCTTCGCCGGCACTCCCGAGGAGCTCGAGCAGCGCAAAGAGAGCCACACGGGTCACTACCTGGCATTACGCAACAAAATTCAACAGTAAGCAGTGGAAGAATTTACCGTATATACACTCCCGAATGGTATTCGCGGCATCCATCGCCAGGTGCGAGGGGCTGCCGTAGCGCACTGTGCCCTGGTTATCGGAGCCGGTACGCGCGACGAGCAGCACGACGAGTTCGGCCTGGCCCACTTCACCGAGCACGCCCTCTTCAAGGGGACCGAGCGCCGCAAGGCGTGGCAGGTAAACTGCCGTCTTGAGAATCTCGGCGGCGAGCTGAATGCCTTCACCACCAAGGAGGACACCACCGTACACGCCACGGTGCTCAAGGGCGACTTCCGCAAGGCGGTCGAGCTGTTGGCCGATGTGGTCTTCCGCTCGACCTATCCCGATCGGGAGCTGGAGCGCGAAAAGGAGGTGATCATCGACGAGATAAACACCTACAAGGATGCCCCTGCGGAGTTGATCTACGACACTTTCGAAGATATGCTCTTCGAGGGGTCGGAGCTTGGCCACAACATCTTGGGACGCAAAGCGGCATTGATGCGCTATACGGGCGACTCGATTCGCCGCTTCACGGAGCGCACCTACACGACCGACGAGATGGTCTTCTCGTCGATTGGCAGCTTCTCGGCCCACACCGCCGAGCAGGTGGCACGCGCATTTTTGGGCGACTTCGCGCCGCGCACGCGCAACTACACACGCCGCGCAACGAAACCCCTCGCTCATCCCTTCGAGCGTACCCTCTCGCGCCACACCCACCAAGCACACTGCATCCTGGGTGGCCGTGCCTACGACCTGCAGGAGCACAAACGACTGCCCCTCTCGCTGCTGATCAACCGCTTGGGAGGGCCCTGCGCCAACTCGATCCTCAACGTCGAGGTGCGCGAGCGACACGGCCTCAGCTACAACATCGAGGCCAACTACACCCCCTACAGCGATGCGGGTGTGGTGGCCATCTACTTCAGCTCGGACCACAATCACACGAGCGACTGCCTGGAGCTTATCCACAAGCAGCTCGACCGACTCCGTACAACCCCCTTCACGGCGCGCCAGATGGCGATGGCCAAGCGACAATTCATCGCCCAGATGGCCATCTCGTGCGAGAACAAGGAGAACTACATCCTCGGCGCCGGCAAGAGCATCCTCTCGCACGGCGAGATGGACACCATGGAGGAGGCCTTCCGCAAAATCGAGGCGCTCACGCCGCGCGATTTACAGGAGGTGGCCGAGGAGATTTTTACAAACCTTTCCTACCTACAATACAAATAAATGGAGGCATTAGAGCGCTACATACACGACCACACCGAGCCCGAAGAGGCTCTTCTGCAGGAGCTTGACCGCGAAACCCATCAGCGCATGGTCGCTCCACGTATGCTTTCGGGACATCTGCAAGGCAAGCTGCTAAAGTTGCTCACACGGATGATTCGCCCGAAGCGTGTGCTTGAAATCGGTACCTTCACCGGCTACTCGGCCCTCTCGATTGCAGCGGGACTCGAGGAGGGGAGTCTGCTCCACACAATCGAGGTCGATGACGAACTCGAGTCGTTGGCTCAATCCTACTTCGACCGCTCGACGGTGGGGGAGAAGATTCGCCTCCACATCGGCTCGGCCCTCGAGATTGCCCCCACGCTGGGCGAGGAGTTCGACCTGGTCTTCATCGACGGCGACAAGCGCGAATACCCCGCCTACTATCGAATGTTGATGGGCGACGAGGGTCATTCGCCCCTCGTGCACAGCGGCTCGATACTGCTGGCCGACAACATTCTTTGGTCGGGCAAGGTGGTTGAGCCGGTCGTAGCACGCGATCTGCACACGCAGGCCCTGCTCGAATTCAACCGCATGGTGTTGGAGGATGAGCGCGTAGAGAATGTGATTGTCCCGATTCGCGACGGATTGAACCTGATACGGATTAAATAACCTAACCTACAATACAATGAAAAAGAGCCGTAAGATACTGATTACCCTCGGCACGTTGATGGGTGTGCTGTTTTTAGTGGTGCTGTTCGGCATCTCGCCCTTTGCCAAATACTATGTCGAGAAGCATGGAAAAGAGCTTGTCGGTCGTCGCGTGACGGTCGAGAAGGTGAGATTCAACCTGCTGAACGGCAAGCTCCGTATCGACAATTTCACCCTCTACGAGCCCGATGATGCGACCCGCTTCGTGGCAATGAATCGCTTTGCGACCGACCTGAAGCTGCGCTCGCTCCTCAAGCGCCACATCAACATCCGCTACATCGACCTGGTGCGCCCCGACGTGCATATTACCCAGCATGGAAATTCGTTCAACTTCGACGACATGGTGACCCACTTCCAAAGCGACACGACGGCCGTAGAGCAGGTCGACACGCTCACCGTGGAGGAGTCCGCGCCCTGGATTATCGAGATCGACTCGATCACGATCCGCAACGGTAAGATGCTCTACGAGGATCAGCAGGTCGAGGCGCAGTGGGGCTTTAACGACCTGAACATCTACATTCCGAGTGTCTATTTCACGGGGAAGAGCACCGATGTGGGTATCGGCTTCGATTTTGCCGAGGGTGGCAGTCTCAATACCAATCTGGCTTACAACATCGAGTCGAACGACTTCGATCTGAGCGTCGAGATCAACCGCCTGGCACTCTCGACCGTGCTACCTTACTTCCGTCAAACGTTGAACCTCTCGGCCGTAGAGGGCGACCTGACGGCCGACGTAAATCTGACGGGTAACCTCGGCTTCATCATGGGCTTCAGCATCGCCGGCACGGCCGACCTGGAGAACTTCTCGCTCCACGATGTGAAGGAGCGCGAGGTCTTCGCGCTCGAGAGCGGTCATCTGGAGGTCGACAGCGTCGATTTTGTCAACAACTCGTTCCACCTGGGTCGCCTGGCCTTTGAGGGGTTGCGCGGTGGCTATGAGATCTTCGCCGACTCGACAACTAACTTCACGGGACTCGTCAAGGAGATCTCGGAGCGTGGTCTGGAGGAGGATGCTGCCGTTTCGGTCAAGGTCGATTCGACCGAGCATGATCCCCTGAAGCTCCATATCCGCGAGCTCTCGCTCAAGCGCAGCAACTTCCGCTTTGCCGACAACACACTGCACAAACCCTTTGTCTATAACATCACCAACATCGGGCTGTTGGGACGCGATTTCGACCTGGAGAAGATGAACAACATCACGGCGCAGGCGACGCTCCAATCGACCGGTTCGGCTCGTCTGCGTTGGCAGGGCACCTTCACCAGCCTGGCCAACCACAACATCACGCTCATGCTCTCGAATGTGGCAATGAAGGACTTCTCGCCCTACTGCGAGGCCTTCACGGCGCATCCCATCACGCAGGGTAACCTCTCGTTCGAGAGCCAGAACATTATCACGAACTACCAGCTGGTGGGTGCCAACAAGCTCGACACCTATCAATTCTCGATCGACAAGAAGCTCAAGGAGATCGACCCCTCGGTCAAGCTGCCGCTCAAGCTCGGCGTCTATGTCCTGACCGACAAAACGGGCCACATCAACCTCGATCTGCCCGTCAAGGGGCGCATCGACGATCCGGAGTTCTCCTACCGCAAGATCATCTTCAAGGCATTGGGCAACGTGCTGCTGAAGGTCGCTACGGCCCCCTTCTCGTTCCTCAAGGGCAAGGGCGACGACGGCTTCTCGTCGGTGGCCATCAACGAGCCGCTCAAACCCGGCTTCGATGCCGAGCAGTATGCCACCTTCGATCAGATTGCCGCCACGCTCAAAGAGAAGCCCGAGATGAAGGCGCGCCTGACACAAAAGATTAACATCGACGAGGCGACCGATGCGATGGCGCTCTTTGCCCTCAAGGCAGCCTACTACAAGCGCACAAGCGGCGATTCGACCTCGATGCTCAACCTGGTCGATTACGACCGCATCATGGCCATCAAGGATAATAGCTCGGAGCTCAATGCCTATGCCGATAGCGAGCTACAGCAGCGCAACATCGCATCGCAAAAGCGTTCGATCCAAGAGAAGGCCGAGCAGCTCTACGGCAATGTGGCACACACGCAAGTCGTACGCGTAGCCGAGGTACGCAACCGCATCCTCGGCGACTACATGCTCCAAAAACAGCAGGTGAGCGCCGAGCAGTTCTCGATTGCACCCTTCGCACCCGACTCGCTACCGAGTGCCGGAGGTAAAGATCGCTATGCAATCACGGTAGAGATCGAGGGCGAGGAGATAGCCCTCGAGGAGCCGACTCAGGCCGAAGAGATAACCGCTACGCCCGAGGAGCAGACCCCGACAACGAGCCAAGAGCCCTAAAGAGAGCCCTACGAGGCGAATTTCGAGCCGAAAAAGTTTGATTTTCGCCAAAAAAGGTTATCTTTGTAGATTGTGAAATACATGCAAAACAAATTAAATAAACTACCTATGCTTAAACTGAAAACTATGCTGGTAGCTGCCGTGGGCGCTATGCTGGT